>JAEXUB010000132.1 GCA_023453125.1 Bacteroidota bacterium | reverse complement strand
CGGCACGTATGCTTGCGCCGTCTTCAATATTTATCTTTCCGTTCAGTTTGTTGCGTGTTAGCCAGATTTCCCCGCCGTTGGAATTATCCCCGATGAATAATTCGCCGTTTACCACAATTCCACCGCCGCATCCGGTACCGAGAGTAATTCCGAAAAGGTTTTTGAATCTCTTGCTGCTCCCCGATTCCTCAAGCAGAGAATTTACATAAGGCAAAAGTCCTGCAATTGCTTCTCCATATACAAACAGGTCACCGTCATTATTTATGAATACAGGAATACCGAATTTCTCTTCCAAAATCGGTCCTAAAGGAACTCCCCCTCTGAATGCGGGAAGATTAGGAAGGTCACCTATTATTCCGTTTGGATAATCTGCCGGCCCCGGGAATGCAAAACTGATTGCGGCAGGAGGAGCGCTTAGCTTTGATTTTACCCCTTCGAATCCTTCGATAATGGTGTTAAGGCATTTCTCAAGGTCTTTCGGCTGCGATGGCAGTGTAACCGGTTCAACAATTTCTTTATTCCCCTGAACGGCGGAAAATACAAATGTTGTTCCGCCGGCATCAAGTGTCATTACAATTCTTTTATCGTCAGAAAATCTCATTTCAATTCCTTTATTTTAGGATGGAATAATTATGCTTTAACCGGAGTCTTTCCCCCTCTTAAGGAGATTAAAAGAAGATATCCGAAACAGGCAGCCGGAACTATATATGCAAGGGCGCCAAGGTTGTTATCGAGCAGCAAGCCCATTACGAGAGGAACAATTGCCCCGCCGCTTATTGCCATACACATAAGTCCAGAGAGTTCGCTTGCTCTTTCAGGTTTTTCTTCAACTGTTATGGAGAAAAGCATCGGCCATATATTAGCAAATCCTAAGCCTCCTACAATTATACCCAGCAGGGAGAGTTCTTTTACTCCAGTAATAAGAAGAACAAGTCCAATAACCCCTAATGCCGCTGAAATCCTGAAGAAGGCGCGCGCGCTTACATTTATGCTTCCTGCAATTAATCTACCCACTGTTAATGTAGCAAAGAATAATGTGGGTCCAAGCAGAGCCGCTGTGTCGCTCGCAAAGCCGAATTTCTCAAGGCTCGGCTTTAAGAAACGTCCCATACAAACTTCAGCTCCTACGTAAAGAAAGATACCGAGTACGGCAAGTGCGAATACAGGCTCTTTAAGAAGGCTCAATGAAGAACCGATGCTCGGAGGCGCTTCCGGTTTTGTCTCTTTTATTTTTAACGTAGCTACTGCAGCAAATGAAATAGCCATGAATGCAAAAAATACGGGGAAAGCACCTCTCCAACCCATATTGGAGAATAAGGGGAGAATCATAACAAGTCCAACCAGGTATGCCGAACCGGATGAACCCAATCCTTTAATTCCCTGTGCAAGAGCAAGGTTTCTGCTGTACTGCCCTTCGCTGCTTACATCCCTCATAATCGGATTGCCCGCTACCTGAAGGAAAGTTGTTCCAACTCCTAGAATAAAAATACAAGCCAGTAGGAGCGCAAAACCGGGATCGAAAACCGTCGGCACTATCATAGCCGCTACGTTTAGGCCAAGTCCTAATAAGAGAAGATTTTTTTTACCGATTCTGGTTGCCAGCAAACCTCCGGGTACGCTGAATACCGCAAAGGCAATAAATACAAAAAACGGCAAAAGTGTGGAAATTACATTATCAAGTGCAAATTGCTGTTTAACCGCATCAGACATAGGTCCCATTGCGTCTGCAACACCCATTACCAAAAAGGTTAGAAATATTGGAAGAGTCTCCTTTTTCATCCTGTACCCCATAATTAAAAAGAAATGAATTTAATTTAACCAAATTAACAATTTACCCCTTTAATTAACAGTTTTTTGCTCTTTTTTTTGTGAAAAGGAGTTTTTCGAGATAATAATACTAATTAGTATTATTTCATCTTTTATTTTTTTAATTACAAGCACTAAATAAATGAACTTTTATCTCGATAATTCAATAAAACCTAACCGAGGAGCATTTATGAAAAAGTATACCTTTTACTGTTTTTCAATATTTTTCCTGTTGCTTTCATCATTAACTGCACAGGAAAGAATTGAGGTTGAGATTCTCAGTTACGAGGAAATGATGAAAATTCTCGTAGTAACTGCGTCAAAGGAAGCACAGAAGATTTCTGATGCCCCAGCTATAATTGATGTCCTTACTGAACAGCAAATAAAGGATTTCGGAGTTAGAGACCTTTACGAACTGATTAGCTTTTTGCCCGGGATTGAAATTGCAGAAACTTTTTACGGCAGGACTGTATTAAATTTCAGGGGGGTACAGAACCTGCATTATACAAATAAAGTACTCCTAATGGTAAACGGGAATCAGATGTACGAACCGGTTACCGGTGCATTTTTCCTTGAAACCATTCCTATCAGTTCTGTTTCGCGGGTTGAGGTAATTAGAGGCCCTGGAAGCGCCCTCTACGGAACTAATGCCTACTCTGGTGTAATAAACATAATCACGAAGAATGCCGGCTCAGGATCTGACATGCTTTCTCTTTTAGCCTCATACGGTTCTTTTAACACCGTTGACGCAGAAGCCGCTGCTAAAGTTAAACTCAATGAAACATCAGGGCTCTTTGTTGCAGGGGGATATACCGGAACCAAGGGTTATCCATTTAATATAACTGCCGATGAAAAGGGGCAGGCTATGACCTTTGACTATTTCAACAAACCTCTCAGAATATTCGGGAATTTTGTCTATGAAAACCTTAACGTCGATTTCGGTTATACTAATATTTTCAAATCTCAATACGGACTGACTCCGGTAATTGATTATATCGGGGATATGGATTTCAGGCTTTTCTTCGCCAATGCTAAATATTCACAAAAAATAAGCGAAAAAGTCGGTATTTCATTAACTGTAAGATATAACAGTTTTAATAACGAAAAGACCAATCTGGGCTTTTTCCCGGCTAAAGGATTCGGGGGACATGCGGTAAGCACTATGTTCAATACAGTGAGCGGTTCTATCTTTGGCGCCGAAGCGCAATTCGACATTGACCTTATGGATGGAATAAACAACATATCAGGTCTGGTATTTGAAAATTTCAAATCAGATCCGTATCTGTTTAAATGGGAAGATGACCAGTCAATTACTCCTTTTACCTCATACGCCACATCCCCTTCTTCAACTACCTTTGGAGCTTATACCCAATTTCAGGCCAGCCTTGCTGATTGGTATTCATTCATAGTGGGAATTCGCCTGGTGAAGGACAGCGACGTAAATGATATGTATATTCTTCCTAGAGCAGGCATTATATTTAAATTGACCGAGAAGCATTCCTTTAAAGTGCTTTATGGAAAAGCATTCAGGGCACCAACATTCTTTGAGAAATATGTAGCGACAAATAATGTATTATATGGTTCCACAGCCCTGCTTCCCGAAGAGATTCAGACTCTTGATGTGGGACTAGAATCGGAATTCTCCGATAACCTGAGCGGCAGGATAAATTTCTTTTATCAAAAGACTTCGGATGGTATTACCCGCATACCCACAACCAACCCGGCTCTTACAGGTGCCAGAGCGGCAATGTTTATTAATTCAGCCAAACAGGATATGTATGGACTTGAACTTCAGATTAACGGTGCCTTAACCGGCAACAGTTATTATGGATTAAATGCTTCGTGGAAAACCGGTTCAAACATTTTAACTGCCGGAGATACCGATATAGTAGGTATTGCACACATAACAGCAAACGGCTGGCTCAGCTATAAATTTGATCAGGTCTTTTTTACTCCCCAGTTACAATTTGTAGGAGAGAGAAAAGGATACAGCGGCCGACTGGTTAATAACGTTCCTGTTGGTGATTATACTATCGACAGCTATCTTCTCGTCAATCTTACAGTCGGATATCATTTTTCCGCTTTCACACTATCTGTTACAGGAAAAAACCTTCTTGATAAGGATTACTTCTATCCGGAATATGTTAGGAATCTTAGCGAGACTGTTCCCGGCGGACCTCACAGGAACTTTTTGGCAACTCTTAGATACGACCTTAATTAAAAAAAATCCCGGATCCGTTAAAGGGTCCGGGATAATCTTTTTGCCCAAATCTGCTTTATCAGGCAGGTTTAAGATTGGCAAATTTAACCAGAAGCTGCTTTGTGCCGTGGTCTTCAAAGTTGATTGTAACACGCTGCATATCCCCTGAGCCGGTAAGCTGCAGTATCTTTCCATGTCCAAATAACTGATGGTTGACCCTGCTGCCAACTCTCAGAGAACGGTGTTCCTGATCGTAATCTTCGAATCCTTCCTGGTAATACTCATCGTAGTACATTTTTTTGCTTCTTCTTGAGGAGCGGGCATTTGCGCCGTCTGCTTCTTCCAGAGTCTTTTCGCTTATCTCATCAATAAAGCGGGATTTGCTCTGATATGCGACCTCTCCAAAACGGTATCGGCTTCTTGCATAGCTTATAAATACCTTAAGCTTTGCTCTCGTCATAGCCACATAGAAAAGTCTTCTTTCCTCTTCAAGTTTGCTATCGGTATCGAATCTCTGATTGAGGGGGAAAATATCCTCTTCGCAGCCGGTAATGAATACGAGCGGAAATTCAAGCCCTTTTGCCGAATGAATCGTCATAAGAGTAATGGAATTATCCTGTTCGCTGTACTGGTCTACTCCGGTTACAAGAGAAACTTCCGACAGGAAATCATCAATTGTAAGATTAGGATTGGTTCTTGTATAATCGCTAATGGCCGAAAGCAATTCTGTAATGTTATCGTAGCGGGCAAGCGATTCCTGGGTGCCTTCCTCTTTGTAGATTTTCAGTATTCCGAGCTCATCTATTAATGCGGAAAGGAGCTCATAGAGTGAAAGGGACTCTTTCAATGAAATATATTTATCGAGAAGAAGCTTAAACTGCTTAACGTTTTTCTGAATTCTTTCTTTAACCTCAATCACCTCGAATACACGGCTCATTGTGGTAAATAGGCTCAGGTTCAGCTTGCGTGCAAACTGAATCATTTTTGATATTGAAGTATTGCCGATTCCGCGCTGCGGGAAGTTCATAATCCTTAATAAACTTTCCTCATCATTCTGGTTGGCTATAATTCTTAAATATGCAATAACATCCTTAACTTCCTTGCGGCGGTAGAATTCAACGCCGCCAATGATCTTATAAGGAATCTTTTCTCTTCTGAGAGCGTCTTCAAGCGCGCGTGACTGCGAATTTATTCTGTACAGAAGCGCTATATCGTTGAAAGAGATTTTTCTTGCAAGAACTTCCTTCTTAATTCTCTTTGCAATCTGAATAGCTTCATCCTTTTCATCCGAGCATCTAATAAGGCTTATCTGCTCCCCTTCCGGATTGTTTGTCCAGAGGGTTTTGTTTATCTGTTCAGAATTGTTTTTAATAACCGAATCGGCAGCTGCAAGAATCATTTTAGTAGAGCGGTAGTTCTGCTCAAGCCTGAATATTTTTGCTTTATTAAAATCTTTTTCGAAATCGAGCATATTTTTAATTTCGGCGCCGCGCCATCCGTAAATACTCTGTGCATCGTCCCCAACAACGCAGATCTTCCCTTTCGGGGCTGCAAGAAGCTTAAGCATTTCGTACTGAGCCTTGTTGGTATCCTGATATTCATCCACAAGAAGGTATTTAAATTGCGATTTATACTTTGCAAGAATTTTTGGATTGATATTAAACAGCTCAATCGGTTTGATGAGAAGATCATCAAAATCCATAGCGTTGTTTTCGTAAAGTCTTTTATTGTATTCGGTATAAATCTCAGCAACCTTTTTATCAATATGAGTCTCGGCAAAATTCTTTGCATATTCCAGAGGAGTAATCATCTGGTTTTTCATTTTGCTTATCCGGTGCTGAATTGAGGAGGAAGTTAGACTGTCAATTGAAATCTCAAGATTCTGGAGAATATTGCTTACAAGTGATACAGAATCTTCCCTGTCATAAATAGAAAAATTGGGTTTATAATTTAACTTATCGGCCTCGGTTCTGAGAATTCGGGCAAAAATCGAATGAAAAGTGCCCATCCAAAGTTCATCGGCCTTCTTGCCGATAAGCTTTTTAATCCTCTCTTTCATTTCTTTGGCTGCTTTATTCGTAAAAGTCAGGGCAAGAATTGAAGAAGGCTCATATCCGTCTTCTATTAAATAAGCTATTTTTTGAGTTAAAACACGGGTTTTTCCGGAACCAGCTCCGGCTACGATCATATGCGGACCGGCATTGAATTCAACTGCCGTTTTTTGCTGATCATTTAAAGAACTAAGGGCTTTCATAATCCTCTAAAATTTTGGTTCGCAAATTTAAGGAAATTTTGGTCTATTCTCAATTTTAAGTTAATTAAAAAATAAGCCGGATGGCTAATCCGGCTTTTTTCCTCAATTTACGAGCAATTTCCCGCTTTTCATTATGACCTTTCCGTCAAAATAGACAGTAGGGCTCTTTATTATGCCGTCCAGGTGAACCGGTACATTTACCGAGCCTCCCATCGACTTATTGTCCCCCAGTGCTATATGAATAGTACCCATAACCTTTTCATCTTCGAGAATATTGCCGCTCAGTTTGGCCTTATCATTGGTACCGACCCCGAATTCGGCAATATTTCTTCCTTATTCTCCGTCAGGGGCAAGCATCTTATTTAGTGCCTTGGCTTCCTTACCTCCGGTTATTGATACTGCCAGTCCGTTTTTCACTTCAATCTTTATTGGTTTGCTTCCGATCATTCCAACTCCGGCCATTGAACCGTCTACGACAAAAACACCGTTGCTCTTTCCTTCAAGAGGGGCGCAATAGGATTCACCTGTCGGCAGGTTTCCGCTTTCCCCTTTCTTATGGAACAGGCCTTTGCTCGGGAGAGCTTTCCTTCCTGTGATTTCCATTGTAATATCTGTTCCGTTTGGAGCCGTTACACGTACTATTTTTGTCTTTTCCATTATCTTACATAATTTGATTGTAAGAGCGGCAATTTTTTTATAATCCGCATTAAGCCCCCTTATCATAATTTCTTCATTTATTCCGGGGAATGTTGCTACTCTTGCCCCTTTGGCCGATGCTTCACGGCGCGCATTTGTATGCGTAAGGGATTTTGTGGTCGGGCATAACACCACATCGAATTCTTTCATTAAACTGGCGACATAAACGGGAGGTTCTTCCCCGTTTATCTTTCTTGATTTCATTTCAACTATTAAGGCTTCGTGCCCTAACTTAAGAGCCATTTCATAGAGCGCAAGTCCTATCTTTCTCTTGTTTTCATCTGTTACAACTAAAACAGTTTCATTTTTCTTTGTCCCCATGCAGTCTTTAATTGCAATGCGGCAGGCTTTATCGAGAGCTGTCTCTTTCATTTTTCCCTCTTCTGTTGAGAAATCAATTATTATTTAATTATAAAAAAAATGCAGCCGTTAATAAGAAATCAACGGCTGCAATTTAAAGAATTTTTAGCTGAAAATTCTTACAAAATTCGGAGTGCAAATACTACTGCATCCCCTTTTCGAGCCCGGTTCCCTTTTCATTTTTCTTAAGGAGGAAGGCGAAAAACATTCCTATGAAACCGAGAGTAGAAAAGATCCACATTCCAACATTGTATCCCCCCGGATTCTGTGCCCCTGCTCCCGATGCATCATTTACAAATCCGATTATTATGTTGAAACTCGACAGGCCGATATTCTGGATTAAGGTCATTAGTCCGTATGCCGTGCCGAGCTTGTTTTCATTTACAACCAATGCGACCGAAGGCCACATTACAGCCGGCACAAGTGAAAAAGCCAGCCCCATAATACCCATCGGCAGAATTAAATATTTCGGTATTGCGGCGTGAATATCTGCAAATGCGATATTTATATTAAAGAAGTCGGCATCGGTTAAAACATCCGGCCGCCCGAATTTGTATGCCATCATTAAATAAACAGGAATAATTATCAGTGAGCCGAACATCATCAGGAGAGAACGTTTTCCTATCTTATCGGCAAGTAACCCGAACAACGGTGTAAAGAACATCGCAGAAAGAGTAAGTATGCTTGACAAAGCTCCCCCTACCGCGCGGTTTGTTCCGTGCGCATCCTGGAAAAACATTACGGCAAATGTCTGGAAAGGAAACATTGCAGAGTAAAAGGTTACGCATAATGCAGTTATATACCAGAATGACTTCGGGAAACTGTTAAACTTTAGGAAGATAAAGAGTGTAGCCCCGCAGTATACAATCAGATGGAAAAATACATCCTGCGTAAAACCGATTTTAAGCACAAATTGAAGGAAGATAAATCCGGCGGCAATTGCGCCGGCGGTATAACCAATTAATTTTTTATTGGGCGTCTTAAGAATATCCCCGATGTAAACTTTATCCTGTGAAGATGTCTCTTTCTTATCTGTGCCTTTGCCGTAAAGCCTGTCAAAAAAGAAATACACAAGTATAAATACTACTGCAAATGCTGTAGCAGCAACAGCGACAAAGAAAGGAGTCTGCCAGTATTCGTAAAAGCTTTTTCCCCAGGTAGGCGAATTAAGCGCAAGAAAAGAACCGAGCCTTGCAACGGTAAGATTCAGTCCGAATGCGAATGAAAGCTCTTTTCCTTTAAACCATTGAGCAATGATTGTAGTAATTGCGACAATCATAGACTCTGCCCCCATTCCGAAAATAAACCTTCCTATAACCATTGTAACAATATTTCCGAAGAGGGATGTAATAACAGCGCCTATAAAAATCAGGAAAGTAAAAATCAGCACTGCCTTACGGGAACCGATACGGTCTATAATCAGCCCCCCAATTAACACCATTACAATATTAGGGAAACTGTAAATTGCCTGCAGAAGGCCTATATCTTTCTGCGAATAACTTAGCTGTGTCTTTAACAAGTCCGCAAGCGGGCTTATGCTGTCGAAAACATAATAATTTCCGAACATAGCAAGGCTTATAAAGAGAAGAATAGACCACCTTATAATTGCTGAGGGCTCTTTGCGCCCGGTCTGAATGTTTTCCATTAGATACCTTAAGATGAAATGTTATTTAAAATAAAAATACTCTTACCCGGATCATTCAATCCTGGTAAGAGCTTATGGCAATTAAATTATTTTACAGGGATATTCTTTAATGTATAAACGAGTAAATCCCAGAATTTCTCAACAGTCGAAATCTGAACTCTTTCATCGGGAGAATGCGCGCCCATAATTGTAGGCCCGAAAGAAATCATATCCATATCGGGATATCTTTCCTTAATAATACCGCATTCCAGGCCGGCGTGAATTGCCTTAACTTCAGGTTCTTTTCCGAATTTATCTTTGAAGATTCCTTTCATAACCTTGAGGATAGGAGAATGAATGTTAGGAGCCCATCCCGGGTATCCGTCGCCGGTTGTCACTTCTGCATTTGCCATTGCAAATACATTCCCCACTCTGTCCGATGCATCATTTTTTTCCGATTCAACGGAACTGCGCTGGCTGGTTGTTAAAAGCACTGCGTCCTTTTCTGTTACGATAACACCCATATTGGTTGAGGTCTCAACGAGTCCTTCAATATCGGCACTCATTTTAATTACACCGTGAGGTACGGCATAAATTGCATTTATCAGGTTTACTGCAACAGCTGTTTCAATTGCAGTCCCCTTGTAATCTCCTTTAACGGCTTCTATCTTAATGTTCTTTTCAACATTGGAGATTTCAGCAGAAATTATTTTACCGAGGTTATTAAGAAGGTTTACGGCTTTATCAGAATCCTGCTTGGCAACTGCAATTACCGCAAAGCATTCGCGCGGAATTGCATTATGCTTGCTTCCGCCGTTATACGAAATAAGCTGGAACGGGAGTGCTTTTTTAAGCTGCCATAGAAGGCGGGACATCATTTTAACGGCATTGCCTCTTCCCTGATGAATATCAAGTCCTGAATGTCCCCCCATAAGTCCTGTAACGCCGATATTAATAACTTCGCTGCCTGCTTTAATTTCTTCCGGCTTAAAGGAGAATTTGGCATAAGTATTCTTTCCGCCTGAGCATCCTATATAAACGGCGCCGTCTTCTTCGGAATCGAGATTAAGAAGGATATCGGCACTTGAGAAACCCGGTTTAAGAGCCTGCGCCCCGTTTAATCCGGTTTCTTCATCAAGAGTAAATAATGCTTCAATAGGACCGTGTTCAATATCGGTAGATTCGAGCACCGCCAGAGCGGCAGCTCCGCCTATACCGTTATCGGCGCCGAGTGTTGTTCCTTTTGCCTTTACCCAGTCCCCATCTACATAGCACTGAATAGGGTCTTTTTCAAAATCGTGGTTTACGTCGCTGTTCTTTTCGGGAACCATATCGAGATGCCCCTGCATAACAACTTTCATAAGGTTTTCTTTTCCCTTGGTAGCAGGTTTTCTAACTATTATGTTTCCGAAATCGTCTGTTGCATATTCAAGGTTATGTTTTTTTGCGAAATCGATTACATAAGCTGCAATTGCGGCTTCTTTGCGCGAAGGATGAGGAATACCGCACATCGCTTCAAAATGATTCCACAGTTTTTCCGGTTTTAATCCGGCTAAAGCTTTACCCATTTTATACTCCTTTTCTTTCCACTTCTTTGAACGATATTAATTTGTTTGTGTAGAGCATAGTCATAAACTTCGGAAGCCTGTCGTATATCGGCTGAATTTCATCTCCGAATTTTTTCACCAGCTCCTCGGCAATAAACTTTACTTTATTTTCTCCATTTAAAAGCAGCCATACCTCAGAGCCGAATTTATCCAGCTTGAGCTTGAAATTTTTGCTCTTCATACGGGGCAGCAGATGCTTTACGAGGAATTTGTTTTTAAACTTTGGAATCAGGACTATTACATTCCCTTCGTTGTCTGTCTCCTCTCCGTAAAAACGGTAAGGCGTGAGCTCAAGAAGGTTTAATTCCTTTAATTCGCTTTTCTTTTTGTTTAAACCGAACGGCATTTTATTCCTGACTGTTAAAAAATAAATGTCCCGGCATTTCTGCCGGGACGGGTAAAATTACATCGATACTGCAGGAGGAGCCGGTTCATCCGGTTTGCCTGCGTTCTTTATAGGAACGTAAATCATAATAAACGCTATGATTGCGAGTACTAAAATTCCAATTTCAATTGGAGCCTTGGCAAAAATCTGAAGCAGTTCAACTTTGGCAATCTTAAACGGCGCGAATGCAAGTCCCGTTAACGCCTCACCCGCTATGAATCCTGCAGCAAGAAGAACGCCTACATTCTCAACTCTCGAAACCTGAGCCTCGTTATGTCCCCTCTTCTTATTGAAAATATCAACAACGCCTTTAACAAGTCCGCCAACAAAAATAGCAAATGTTGTTTCGAGCGGAAGATACATTCCAACGCTCACAAGCATAGGGCTCTTTACCTGCATAAGGATGAATGCCAGTCCCATAAGCATACCAACGATAATTAGAGGCCATGACATCTGTCCCCCTACGATACCGTTGGAAAGCATAGCCATCAGGCCTGCCTGAGGAGCAGATAATTTAGGACTGCCGAAGCCGCCTTCATATCCTTCCTTAATACCCTGTGCAATATCTGCCTGATTAAGTCCGTCCAATACTAGGAACATTACAAGTCCCGCGAGTGCAACGCCTGCAATATCGCCAAGCTGCATTTTCCACGGAGTACCGCCAAGAATATGTCCGGCTTTAAGATCCTGGAGCATTTCGCCTGAAACCGCTGCGGCAACGCATACAATAGCGGCAACGCCGAGAACTGCTGCAACGCCTCCGTTAGCTGCATCAACACCCATTGCAACCATTACAAGCGCAGTAACAACGAGGGCTGTAAGTGTTAATCCGCTTATCGGGTTATTGCTCGAACCCATAATGCCGACCAGGTAGCCGGAAATTGCCGCAAAGAAGAATGCAAGTACGATTAATACTGTAGCAGCTACAATTGAAGGCACAAGGCTTGCGCCGAAGAGGAAATATGTAACGCAGAATGTTACAACTGCGCAGCATAAAATTCCGATTACAACCCAGGAGAATTTAATGTCTTTTTCGGTTCTGATAGTATTTACTTCAATTCCCGATGCGGCTTTCTTAACATCCGATACCGAACGTCCGATGCCGGCAATTAAACTCTTTCTCATTTTGAATAATGTAAATCCGGCTCCCATAAGCATACCGCCTATTGCAATCGGCTTAACGATGAATTTCCAGATTGCATACATCTGGAATACCGGGTCGCTTACTTTTGCTGTAGCCGATTCAGCTGTTAATGAATGATCCTGCCCCATTAAATACTGGGCCCAGCTGTTAAGAAAATCGCTTGTAAGGAATGGCCCGAGGAAGTACATTATTATCGGGGTTAATAATCCCCATGCAAGTAAGCCGCCGCTGAAGTTAAGAGCTCCTAAACGGGGACCTATAATATATCCGACTCCCATATATGCAGGGCTTATGCCGGGAGAACTCAAGAGCATTCCTCCCTGTCCCTGAATGGTTGTTCCTGTAATTGTCTGTTTTGTGAATGTAACAAATTTTTCCCAGGTCTCTGCAAATAATTTAAATTCCGCAAGCGCCTTTACAAGGGCTCCCCCTATCATTGCACTGAAAAGGAATTTTGATCCTGTTCCGCTTGTGCGTCCCGATTTATGAATTTCGGCAGCCGCAACCGATTCAGGGAAAGGAAGTTCAACATCTTCAACCATTACGCGGCGCAGGAGCGCTACGAACATTATACCCAGAATACCGCCGGTAATAAGAATTAATGATGCTGTTACATAATGCGAAAAGGTATAAAACTCTTTCCATATACCGGCAAAATAGAAAGCGGGAAGGGTGAAAATAGCGCCTGCCGCAACCGATTCGCCGATTGAACCTACTGTTCTTGTAAAATTCTCTTCAAGAATAGAACCTTTAAATAATTTCAACAATGCCATACCGATAACCGCTGCCGGATATGTTGCCGCGATAGTCATACCTGCTTTTAACCCCAGGTATGCATTTGCGGCGCCAAGTACAACGGCCATTATCAAACCGATAATAAGGCCGCGTATTGTAAATTCCGCCATGTTCGATTCGGCTGATACAAATGGTACAAATTTCTTTTGTTCCGCCATTTTTAAGAACTCCTTAATTGTATTAAACACCTAAAAGAAAAACACCGTGTAATATAAACAGCCCGGATAAACCTAACAAATAAAATTAAAACTCTTAATGGGAAAAACTTCCCCTCTAAAATTTCATTTTCCTCATTCCGATATGGCAAATGGCAAAATCATATTTAACCGGGTCTTCGGGATCGAACATCCTCAGATTGCCGGTTATCTCTTCCGCCATCCGCCATGATACATTTTTGCACTTTGAAAGTTTAAGTTCCCTGCAGATCCTTGCAATATGAGTGTCTACCGGAATGACAAGCTTAGATGCCGGAATCTCGCTCCAGAGCCCGAAATCGAGCTCGTCTTTTCTGATCATCCACCTTAAAAATAAATTCATTCTCTTGCAGGCGCTTCCTTTGTACGGATCGGGAAACATAAATTTCAATCCGTGAGTCATTTCCCCTTCCGGAACGCATATATGAAGCAGGTTATGGGAAAAGAATGATATAGCATTCTTTAAATTCTCTTCCTTATCAAAATAGTAAAGAAGAAAAAAATATTTTATTGAACCGTAATTTGCATAGACTTTATTAAGCGCGCAGAACAATCGGGCAAAATCATCAGGAGTATAGAACCTGTGTTTCAAGGAATCGAAAAGATGCCTCTCCTTTTTATAATTGAATTTCATTATAAATTCGTAGGGACTGTCTTTCATAATCTGATGCAGTTTTTCAAGGGTTTTCATAATCTGCACTATATTGCCGTAAGCGAATACAGATGAGATAAAGGCTGAAGCTTCAATATCGTTTCTGTCTTTATATCTGCGGGGAAATTCGAGCGGATCGGGAGAAATCTTTGTTTTATCGAAATAGCGGTAATGATAATCGAGTTTGTTCTTTAAAATTATCTTTTTTTCTTTATTCATAAATTTCCCGCCGGATTGGCTTACTGGCCCGTTTTGCCGGTTTCGATGAGCATTAGTTCATTTTCTGAAACCCGGCTCTTGTACAATATTGCACCGGGAGAACTTTCGTGCCTTTTGGCTCCGCTTTCCTTAATGAATGAGTCTGTATCCTCACTATTTGCAAATTTGATGTAAGAGGTAATTTTGTAGCCGGATTCAGAGTCTTCAGCAGAAAAGTATACTTTAAAATTCTTATAACTGCCGAACATTCCTTCCCAGTCGGCTATACTGTTTTGAATTCCGAGAATCCCCTTTACCAGTTTTACATCCCCTATTTGGGAAGCTTTTTCAGGCAGTTCAAATTCACCGGCATTAATATTTGATAAAATATATTCCATTACCTTTCTTGCAAATGCCTGTTCTTCTCTGCTTCCCTTTTCGTTAATAACTGATATAAAGAAGGGTCCCTTTGCGGCTGTTGACTGATAATCTGTTACGCAGCTGTAGCGTGAAATTTTTTCGGGGGAACATTTGAATTTTGAAATGGAGAAAATTCCGAATGCCGATTCGGCATCGTTCATTTCGTAAATATCAACTCTGAATTTACTTCCGTTATATACTACTTCCCTTGCAGTCAATTTTGTGAAACCGAATTCAAGATAGAGGTCAGCCCCCCCGTTTATATATCCCCAGAGGGAACTTCCGTCGTAAGTCTCGGCACGGTTCACCTTAATTCCGGGGAAAGATTTTTCATCAACAGCGGGATGGTTATTCTGTGCTGCCGAAACGCCGCACAGAATAAGAAAGAGAATAAGAAAAAATTTCACAATTCCTCCCAATCAGGACATTTCAATTTTCTTCAAATCAATTTTATTTATATCGGCAACTCCGAGGTTAAGCTTCTGTGCCATTTCCATGAAAATTTTTCCGTTAGCCGTATCGGCCTTCTGAATTTTCTCATCAATTCTTTTCTTTATTACAATATCATATCCAACCCTGTCAACGGCAACGGGATCTGTGCCAACAAGCACTGAGTGGTAATTGCATATAAACTGAGGCTGGGCTCCGGGCCCCCCCTGGAAACATCCCTTTATGCCGTCAACAATATTCAGTACTACCTTATCTCTTAGAGGAGGAAACGCGCATACTTCTGCGCAGGTATCGTGCCATAGCTGCTTGTGAAGCCTGCCGGTATTGGATACCGCACCGTAAGCCAGATTCTTTAAACAAAGTGTAACCGAAGCCCCCGCGTTCTTGAGTATGGGGATGTTGATTATCTTATCTACCATCTGGGTTACTATTTTTGAATAATAGGAATACTTTCCCTCGTTAACCATATATGGTATTGTCTCTGCGTCATACTTATCCTCGCAGTCGGCCCAGTAATACCAGTTCTTATCAATCATCTCTTCGCCGTATAATTTTTTGTCGGCATCGTAGAATGATCCTTTTTCATCTTTTCTTTCGGTACCGATAATTTTAATGCCCGGAAAATTCTGGCTGTTAAATCCTATTTCGTGCATTTCAAATTCGCGGCGGTCCCATAATACAAGCTTGTTTCTGCTAATCCCCGCTTCTTCAAGCTGTTTGATAATTACTCTGGTAATTTCGAGACTCGTAGAAAGAAGCGCCCCGGCAACGGGGTTAACCTTGAGCCCTATAACGTCTTTAGTTGATACAAAGGTCAGCCACGCATCTTTGAGGTCCGTCTTTCCGGTCAGGTTAAGCATTCCCGACTTAACCATTTCGTAGATTACGTTCTCATTAAATTTGTTGTCTGCTATCGAATTCTGATTATAAACATGAACAACCTTCCCCGGATATTTTCCGGGCATTGAATTTTCGTTTCTCGGATACTTTAATGCGTCTTCGATATTGGTCTTAGGTTTCTCTGCTGTGCTGATTCCTGCAAAAATCTTTTGCGCTTTGGAGGGTAATACTGACATGCCGATGCTGCTAAGCAGACCGGCTTTAAAAAAACTGCGGCGTGTGATCATCTCTTTTTTCCCTATTCTGTTTTAAGGAAATTTATTATAGATAAATTTATAATAAATTAGCCATAATAGTGATGAAAAAATGATTACACGCCAATAATAAAGATTAAAGGTTTAAGTATCCCTCAAATGAACGGGGACTTATTTCTTTTCAAATTTAATAGATACCGAGTTAATGCAGTATCTCATACCGGTCGGTTTCGGCCCGTCAGGGAAAACGTGCCCCAAATGCCCCCCGCAGGAAGCGCACATAACCTCAATTCTGTGCATTCCGTGTGAGAAGTCATCCTTCTCAATAATCTTGGACTTATCAGCGGCCTCGTAAAAACTGGGCCATCCGCATCCGGCGTCGAATTTTGTCTTAGACTCAAACAAGACTTCGCCGCAGGCGGCGCATTTGTAAATACCTTTATCGAATTTATCCCAGTATTCTCCTGTAAAAGGGCGTTCGGTTCCCTTTTCCCTAAGAACATTAAACTGAACCGGGGTTAATATCTTTTTCCATTCATCTTCGCTCTTGGCTGCTTTCATTGTATTCTTTCCCGCGGATTGTTTTTCTTTTTGCTGACCGGATTTTACATTCTGATTTATTCCTATTCCTTCCGGGTTATTAATGGAAGAAAAAAGGAGTGGAATAAGAAGAGATGTAATAATTATAAGGGGAGTTTTCATAATTCCCTTTCTTTCTTTTTCAGTTAAACGAACGAAAGGGATTGATAGGTTCCTTACTACCTTACTTTTTTGCGGTAATCGGAGGCATCCTGCAAAGAATTGAAATAGCCGATTCTAACACGGTACCATTTCCCTTTGCCCGGAACGTTGGCTTCCTGAATGAATGCATTATGCCCTGCGCTTTTAAGGCGGGCTGTTTCCCTATCTGCCTGGCTCTTTATTTTCCAGGAGGAAACCTGAAAACAATAGAGGCGTCCGTCTGTGAATATTACCCCGGATGGATTGGTTTCTCTTGAGAAATCATAACCGGAGAGATTTTCAGATTTAACATTATTATTTACGTTCCCGGTCTTAGCCGGCTTGGAGATCTTTTCATTAACTAACTTTTCGGCTGCCGGTTTCTGAACATTTTCATTTTCAATGGTTTTGGGATTGCCAGCATTAAGGCCTTCCCCCTCAAGTTCTTTTTTAAGCCTGCCCAAAGCGGTTGTATCCCGAGGAAGTTTTTTGCTTCGGTCAACTATTTTAGAACTGTCAATTTTGGTATTTACAATATCATCAACGCTTTTAACTGAATTAACGGTATCTTTTTTCAGATTCTCTTCATACTTGATATCAATCTTAACCGGTGGTTTAGTTACGGTTGAATCATCAACAGGCCTTTTAACCTGTGTTACTTCTTTTAGTTTCTCCTGTACTGCGTCTTCAATCTGCTTTGGCTTTGCCTGGGGAATGGAGTCTTTAACAGCTTCATTCGGAATTATTTGTCCGGCATTTTTATCGGGATTGTTCTTATAGTAGTTTTTAATAAAATCGCTTCTTCCGTCCCCAAACTCGCCTGT
>JAEXUB010000073.1 GCA_023453125.1 Bacteroidota bacterium | reverse complement strand
CTATAGGGGGAGTTATAGATTGTGTTGAAGCAGAAGTTATAAAGGAAAATGGAGAATAAGGTTTACCTTGGATTGGGTTCCAATAAAGGGGACCGTCTCGGTAATTTGAGAAAGGGGATAGAAATGCTTAATTCTCTTTCCGGCTCCAAAGTTGAAAAATGTTCTTTTGTCTATGAAACCCGGCCATACGGGGGAATTGAACAGGATAATTTTTTCAATGCCGTATGTCTATTTTATACTTCTCTTTCTCCGGATTTCCTTCTTACAGCTATAAAGGGGATTGAAAGAATTATTGGAAGAAGGGAAACTGAAAGATGGGGCCCGAGAGAAATTGATATTGATATTTTGCTTTACAATGATTTAAATTGTACGACTGAAACTTTAACAGTACCTCATAAAGAGATGCATAAGCGGGATTTTGTACTTGTTCCTCTTCTGGAATTAGATCCGGAAATAAAGGACCCTAGGAGGAATTCAGGTTTTAAGGAGATAGCTCCCGCCGGACATTACATAATAAACAAAATTGAAGTCAATTTATTACAAACTGTTGGTGGCTGAATTGAAAGAATTACGTTACATTGCCATTGAAGGGGTTATCGGAGCAGGTAAATCATCCCTTGCGGCTAAACTTGCAGAAAAGCTTAATGCCAATCTCGTTATGGAGGAATTTGAATCGAACCCCTTCCTTGAGAAATTTTATGACGACCGGAAGAGATACGCATTCCAGACTCAGATGTTTTTTCTTATCAACCGTTACAAACAGCAGCAGAATTTAAACCAGCAGAACCTTTTTTCAAATTATATTGTGTCAGATTATATCTTCGATAAGGATAAAATATTCGCTTATTTGAACCTTGCTGGGGATGAGCTTAAACTTTATGAAACTATTTTCCCGCTCCTTGAAAGGGACCTTGAGAAACCTGACCTGGTTATTTATCTGCAGAGCAGCATAGACAGGCTGATGTATAATATTAAAAAGAGGGCGCGCAAGATTGAGCGGAGCCTTAGCCGAAGCTATATTACTGAGCTTTATGAAGCATATAACAACTTTTTCTTTAAATATAATAACACACCGCTTTTGATTGTAAATACAACAGATATGGATTTTGTTAACCGTCCGAAGGATTTTAATGAACTTTATGCCCAGATCTTCAGGGAGGACAGAGGATTCATAGAATACTTCAATCCCGAGATACGAGGTTGAGATGTACTCACTTTTTTATTTTTTTGTCTATGGTTTCTTTTTCTATTTGATTTATAAGGCCATCAGGTTCTTCATTCAATATCTTAATGAGCCGGAACCGTCCCGTAAACAGCAGTCAAAAAATAATTCCGGCAATGCTAAGCTAAAAATTAAAAATGAAGATATAATTGATGCCGAATTTGAAGATATTAAACCGGGAAAAAAGGATAGCCGTTAAATATAGATGAGCATAAGAAAACTGTTTTCCTCAATATTCATTTTTCTGCTTAAAATTTTCTGCCGGCCCCGCAGCGGGAGAGTTCTTCCATCATCTCCCCAAAAATTCCTTGTAATAAGACAGCATAATCAATTCGGCGATATGCTTGCCACTATCCCTCTTTTCAGGGCAATTAAAGAAAATTATCCCCATTCCGAGATTACACTATTTGCCAGCCCCGAAAATTATTTTGCCGTAACCAAGAATAAATATATCGATTCGGTATTTAATTTCGACAAAAAAGCCCTTTATGGCATTTCTTATTTAAAACAGTTCTTTAGAGTCCTTAGAAAAGGGTATGATGTGGTACTTGTACCGGTAACGGTTTCAATTTCCTCTACAAGCTCAATTCTGGCACGAATGGCAAAATCGGAATATACGATCGGTCCCTCTTCGCTTGACGGACAGGGGAATAAACTCTCATTTCTGTTCGATTGCCCTTTAGAACTCGACTGGCGGAGGGATCCGGAACTAAATGTTGCCCGGTTCATATTCGGAATTCTGGCCCCCCTAAAGGTAAAATCTTCCAATTTCTCATCCCACGTTACATTTGATGATTCCGATATTAGAAATGCCGATGAATTCATAAGCTCCCTTGGTTTCAGTCCTTCAAGGAAACTTGTCGGCTTTCACGTAGGTGCCGGTAAACCACCAAACAGATGGCCGCTTGAGAGGTTTGTTTCCTTAATAGAGAGGCTGGAAGAGGATTTCGGGATAGAGTTTTTCTTTACCGGCAGCAACAGCGACAGGGAGCAGATAGACTATATGAAAAATAAGTTCGGTAATACAGCCGGATATTTCCTGAACAGGAGTATTCCTGAGCTTGCAGCTGTAATTGCAAAATGCACCCTTTTCATTACTAATGATACCGGAGTAATGCACGTAGCCGGTGCGGTTGATGTGCCGCAGATTTCTATTTTCGGCCCGACAAACCCGAATAACTGGGCTCCCTTAGGGGAAAATAAATTCAACATAAGGAATTCAGAAAACATTAATTCTGTTTCCGTTGATGAAGTTTATTCGCAGGCAAAAAGAATTCTTTCCGGAGATCTAAAGAAATGAATAAGACTTTCGCGGCTGTAGACATTGGTACTAACTCATTCCACCTTATTGTTGTAAGAGTAAATGATAAGGGGAATTTTGAAATAATTGACCGGGAGAAAGAAGTAATAAGGCTTGGAGAGGGAAGCGCCGGGGATATAAAAATTATTAAGGAGGAGGCAATTGAAAGGGCGCTTATTACTTTAGGGCGTTTTAAGGGAATTGCTGATTCCCACAATGCTGAAATACGCGCAGTTGCCACCAGTGCGGTACGCGAAGCGCACAATAGAAATGATTTTATTACCAGAGTAATGAACGAATGCGGACTCGAAATTGAAATTGTAAGCGGAAATGAGGAAGCGCGTCTCATTTATCTGGGTATTCTTAAAGCAGTTCCGGTTTATGACCAAAAAGCCCTTATAGTAGATATCGGAGGGGGGAGTACCGAATTTCTTGTTGGAGAAAGGGGAGAATACAAATATGCGGTAAGCCTTAAACTGGGTGCCGTAAGATTAACTCAAAAGTTTTTTCCGGATTTTAACTTAACATCAGCCGGCATAAAAGAGTGCCGCAAATGGGTTCAAAGTGAACTTTATGGAATTGCGGATTCGGTAAAAAAAGAAAAGATTGAGGTATGTGTCGGCTCGTCCGGTACGATTATGGCCGCCGGCTTAATGATATCGGCAGCAAACAACAGCGAGGCCTCTCCTTCCTCTATTCTGAATAATTTTGAGTTTACCAGAAAGGAATTATTCGAGATTGAAGAGACAATCCTGAAATGCGGTAACGTAGAAAAGAGAAGAAGAATTCCGGGGCTAGATTCCAAAAGGGCAGATATAATTCCCGCCGGAATTATTATCCTTGCCGAAATATTCAGGCAGTTTAATATTAAGAAAATGATTATTTCCGGTTATGCTCTAAGGGAAGGAATTGTAATTGACTCAATTCAAAAGAGCAGGGATCAGGGGGCAAATCCAAAACTTTCAAATATACGGCTAGAAAGCGTAAACCATCTCTGTGAATTATTCCGGTTCGATTCTGCTCATTGCGCACATGTAACAGGAATTGCACTTCAAATGTTCGACCAGATGAAGGAGCTGCACAAGCTCGATATCGCCTGCAGGGAATATCTTGAAGCCGCTGCAAGGCTGCACGATATCGGATATCATATCTCTCATTCGGACCACCACCGGCACAGTCATTATATCATTATGAACAGCGAGCTTCTCGGATTTAATGAGACTGAGATAGCAATAATAGCAAATACAGCCCGTTATCACCGGAAAAGCCATCCAAAGCCGAATCACCGCGAATTCTTTGAACTCCCCGAAAAATCGAGGGAGATTGTTCTTAAACTGGCTTCAATTCTAAGGATAGCCGATTCCCTTGACAGAACTCACCAGAGGAAAGTTAAAAAAATTAAGGTTGATGTAAATTCTAAAGGGGTTGAGCTTAATGTTAATACAAGCAGGATTTCTATTGATATTGAACTTTGGAATGTGGAAAGAAGAAAGGCCCTGTTTGAAGAAGTGTTTAAGAAAAAAATCTCTGTAAAAGTATCTTAGCTTTTTTTACTCAAAAAATAACAATTTCATCCGATAATCAGCTAATAGTCAATTTGGCGGTGACATGATGAAATTGCCTGCTGTAAGTATTCCCGACAGATTTAAAAAGCCCGTAACAATTCTATTCTTTCTCTTTCTTATTGCCGGAATTTACCTTTTCTTTAATTACCGTTTCAATTCTGCCGCCGAAGAGATTAAAGAAGAACTATTAACGCAAACGAGAATAGTTGAAAAAGTAGTATTCTGGCGCAGGCTAAGGGAGGTTAAAGGAGTAATTGCCGATACCTCTCAAAAAGGATATAAAGAACTGCAGGGGCAGCTCGATTTTTTGATTACCGGGAATTCAAAATATTCCGCCGCATATATAATCGGCAAAAAAGAAGATATTACAAGTTTCTATTATAACTATGTCAGCAAGGAAAAGGATAAAAATAATATCCTCCCCGGAACAACCATTAATCCCCGCGGAGAAATCGAAGAACTTTTCAGCAGACAGGGAGAAAAAGTCTTCGGGCCCTATTCCAAGGAGGGAAAAAGGGTAATAACTGCCGCAATTACCTTAATTTATCCACTTGATAAGAAACTGGCAGGTGTTTTCGCAATTGACCAATCAGCCGAAAGCTGGGATATAATGATAATTGAAAAAGCTGTGCTGCCTGTTATTATTCCAATACTTCTTCTTGGGCTGGTTCTGAAGGTGTCTCTTGATACCAGAAACAGAGCAAAGGCAAAGCGCAAACTGGAACTATCCGAACAATCACTTAAAGAGGCTCAGTATAAATTTGATAAGGTTATGTCTGTGCTGGAAGATGTAATATATGTAGTCGATGCCGAAACTGAGGAGTTTTCATACCTGAGCCCCGCATTCGAAAAACTTTTTGGATACTCTGCCCTTGATATTCACAGGATGGGGGGGAGAAAGGCATTCCTTTCAAAGGTGATTCAGGATAAGCATTTTAAGGAACAGGAAGATTTTTTCAGAAGGCTTAAATCGAGCCATATGAAACATTTCCCCGATTGGGTTACCTGGTGGAAATGCGCAGATGGAACCCTTTTGCTTATTGAGGACAGGTGGATTGAAGTTTACGATGAGGGGCAGTTTATTGGCACCTATGGGATTCTTAGAAATATAACCGAACGGAACCAGAAAGAGGAAGAACTTGAAAAAGAAAAACTCTTAATGCATACTCTTATGGAAAATATTCCTGATAGTATTTATTTCAAGGATAAAGAGAGCCGCTATATAAGAGCCAACAGAGCGGTTTGCAACCTGTTCGGGCTAAAGAATCCGGTCGAGATTGAAGGCAGGAGGGCCTCCGATTTCCTAAGCGAGGAATATGCTCAGAAGGTCAGGCTTGAGGAATTAAAGATTGTTGAAACCGGGGAGCCGCTTCTTGGTGTGGATGAAAAGGAATCCTGGCTCGACGGAACTGAAAAATGGGTATCATCCACTAAAATGCCTCTCAGGGATGCCAATGGTGCAATAATTGGAACATTCGGCATCTCACGCGATATAACTGAAAGAAAAATTGCCGAGGAACAGCTTAAAAAGAACGAAATTCAGCTTCGCGAATTGAATTCAATGAAAGATAAACTCTTTTCGGTAGTTGCACACGACCTTAAAAATCCTTTTTTCAATATTATGGAGTTCGTAAATTCATTTGCAGACGATTTCGAGTCCCTTTCTGAAATTGAAAGAAAGGAGATGCTAAAGCATCTGAAGCTGATAACCGACAATGGATACAGCCTTCTCGAAAATCTCCTTACCTGGTCCCGGATTCAGCTGAATAAAATTAATCCTGACTTAAAGGAGGAAAGGGCTGACACAATTATGAGGCCTGTTGTAGACTCTATAAGGCCTCTGGCGGATTCAAAGAAAGTATCTTTACAGCTGAATCTGAAAGATAACATTCAGGTTTACGGCGACCGGAATTTTACAGCTGCTGTATTGAGAAACCTGATTATGAATGCCCTGAAATTTTCCCCAAAGGAAGAGTCTATTCTGATTAGTGCTGTTGATTCAGAAAATAAAGTGGTTTTTTCTATTAAAGACAGGGGAATCGGTATTCCGCAGTCAATTAAAGAGAGGCTTTTTAAGGCAGACAATTCAATTAAAAGGAAGGGAACCGAAGGGGAGCCCGGAACCGGTTTGGGACTTATGCTCTGCAAAGATTTCATACTTAAAATGGAAGGGGAAATCTGGTTCGAAAGCCGGGAAGGGGAAGGGACTTCCTTTTATTTCTCCCTCCCAAAAGCACCCTGAAAATGTTCTATTTTCTCCCCTGAAATAAGGATTCGATTAAAATTCATACTTCGATATCAGATTATAACTTATAATCACTTAAGTGTCGATATCTTTTGCATTTATTTCAGTTCATAATTATATTGCATTCGAAATTTTATTAACTAAATTATACCGATAATGAAACCTTCAGTTTATATTAAAGACCTGGCCGAACATGTTGGTAAGGAAGTTACCTTATACGGCTGGCTCTACAACAAGCGTTCAAGCGGAAAAATCAAATTTTTAATCTTAAGAGATGGTACAGGATTACTTCAGTGCGTGGTTTTTAAAGGGAATGTGAGCGAAGAAATCTTCAATTTAGCCGATTCCATGACGCAGGAATCATCATTCGAAGTTAAAGGAATCATCAAAACCGATCCAAAGCAGGTTGGCGGCTTCGAAATGGATGTTACCGATCTCAAATTGATTTCAATGTCAAAAGAATATCCTATTACTCCCAAGGAACATGGTATTGAATTCCTTATGGATAACCGCCATTTATGGGTCCGTTCCCGTAAGCAGGTGGCTATTTTAAAAATAAGGCAGAGAATTATTAAGGCCATTAGGGATTTCTTCGATGAAAGAGGGTTTACACTGTTCGATCCTCCAATTATTACCCCTAATGCCTGCGAGGGGACATCCACCTTGTTCAGTATGGATTATTTTGACCTCGGAAAAGCATATTTAACCCAAAGCGGACAGTTATATGCCGAAGCAGGGGCAATGGCTCTTGGTAAAGTCTATACATTCGGACCTACTTTCAGAGCAGAAAAATCTAAGACAAGAAGACACCTTACCGAATTTTGGATGATTGAACCTGAAGCTGCTTTTTACGACCTCAACGATAATATGGATCTCGCTGAAGAGTTCCTTGAATATATTGTGCAGACAGTTCTCAGAGACCGCGCTGAAGAATTAAAAGAACTTGAAAGAGATACAACAAAGCTGGAAGCAGTTAAAAGGCCTTTCCCGCGCATAAGCTACGACGAAGCGGTAGAAATTCTCCACAAGAACGGTGTGGAATTCGAATGGGGGAACGATCTTGGCGGCGGAGATGAAACTATCATTTCCAGCCAGTTCGACCGTCCTGTTATGGTACACCGTTATCCCGCTGAAGTAAAGGCATTTTATATGAAACGGGATCCGGAAAATCCCAAAGTAGCTCTCGCCGTTGACGTACTTGCTCCTGAAGGTTATGGGGAAATAATCGGCGGCAGTCAGAGGGAAGATAATCTTGACCTCCTTTTAGAAAGAATTAAACAACACAATCTGCCTCAGGATTTTTTTGAATGGTACCTGGACCTTAGAAGATTCGGGTCGGTACCCCATTCGGGATTCGGCTTGGGACTTGAACGTACAGTAAGCTGGATATGCGGATTGGATCATCTCCGTGAGGCAATTCCATTTGCAAGGCAAATTTACAGGAATACTCCTTAATGAATTTAGAATTGATTCTTTTCATAGTATTTGCCTCTCTGGGCCTGTTTTCCTCTGTTATGATGATTACAAGGAAGAATCCCGTTTTAAGCGCTGTATTCTTAATCCTCAATTTCTTTGCGCTGGCAGGGCTTTATCTTCTGTTGAATGCTCAGTTTATAGCAGTGGTGCAGGTTATAGTTTACGCAGGGGCAATTATGGTCCTCTTCCTGTTCGTTCTTATGCTTCTTAATCAGAAATCGGAAGAAGGGCTTTTTAACAGGAAAAAGCAGCTTAAGATTTTCGCAATAGCTATTTCGGTTATTGTACTTTTTCAGCTGGCATATATTATTTTCTTCGCAAAACCCTCTGCCGCTATTACTAGGGAAGCAGCCAAAAGCATTCAGGCCGGCACTGTTAATCAGATAGGCAGGGAATTATATACAAATTATGTGCTTCCTTTTGAAGCTGCCGGGTTCCTTCTTCTTGCGGCGGCAATGGGAGCCCTTATTTTAGCCAAAAAGAAGTTCGAGTAGATATGAACAGTATACCTATAGAATATTACCTGGTATTAAGCGCGGTTATGTTTGCCGTAGGAGTTACCGGTGTTTTGATTAGAAGAAACGCTATTGTTGTTTTTATGTGCATTGAGCTGATGCTCAATTCGGCTAATCTTACTCTGGTTTCATTTTCATCATATCTCGGAAACTCGATTGGGCAGATTTTTGTCTTTTTTGTTATGACCGTAGCAGCGGCAGAAGCCGCAGTCGGATTGGCAATTATGATTGCTATCTTTAGAAACAAGTTAAATGTGAATATTGACGAAATAAATATTTTCAAATGGTAAACTACATATATCTAACCATACTATTTCCGTTGGCCGGGTTTCTCATTAACGGCATTTTCGGAAACAAAATTAAAAATGAAAAGATAATCGGTATTATCGGCAGTTCCGCAGTTGGCTTGTCGTTCCTTGTAAGCTTGTTTTCTTTTTTCCAGCTTTTGGGAATGCCCGCCGAAGAGAGAAGCATTGTTGTTAATCTCTTTAGCTGGCTTAACATCGGAAATCTGAATGTTAATTTCGGTTACCTTGTGGATCCTCTTTCAGTTGTTATGTCACTCATTGTAACGGGAGTAGGCTTTTTAATCCACGTCTATGCAATCGGCTACATGCACGGCGATAAAGGATTCTGGCGCTTCTTTGCCTATCTGAACCTCTTCATTTTTGCAATGATGAACCTGATTTTAGGGGATAATTTCGTTGTCCTTTTCCTCGGCTGGGAAGGGGTGGGATTATGTTCCTATCTTCTCATCGGCTTCTGGTACGACAGAAAATTTGAAAAAGGAACAGTGCCTCAGGCTGCTAAAAAGGCCTTTGTTGTAAACAGAATAGGGGATTTCGGTTTCCTTCTCGGTATGTTCCTTATTTTTATGACCTTCGACTCCCTTAATTTCCAGGAAGTATTCAGCAAGGCAAATTCATTTCCGGTATCGGAAACTACTTTCAGTCTGATTGCTGTTTTCCTATTTATAGGGGCGACCGGTAAATCGGCACAGATTCCATTGTTTGTATGGCTGCCCGACGCTATGGCCGGCCCAACACCTGTATCGGCACTTATTCATGCCGCTACAATGGTTACCGCAGGCGTTTATATGGTCTCCAGGACCGCGATTATTTTCGCTTCGGCTCCGGCAGTAATGACGGTGGTCGCAGTAGTTGGCCTTCTTACAGCATTCTTCGCGGCGACAATGGGCCTTGTTCAAAATGATATTAAAAAAGTACTGGCATATTCAACGGTATCGCAGCTTGGCTATATGTTTCTGGCTGCCGGAGTTGGGGCTTTTTCGGCTTCTATATTCCACGTTATGACTCACGCATTCTTCAAAGCTCTTTTATTCCTTGGCGCAGGTTCCGTAATTCACTCTATGCATCACGAGCAGGATATAAGACATTACGGCAATATCAAAAAATATATGCCGAGGACTTACCTTACATTTATAATAGCAGCATTTGCAATTTCAGGTGTACCGGGGCTTTCCGGCTTCTTTTCTAAAGATGAAATACTCTGGAGTGCTTACGCAAACGGAAACATTCTTTTCTGGATTATAGGGGCTTTAACTGCAATGATGACGGCTTTCTATATGTTCAGACTGGTATCATTAACATTTTTCGGTAAAGAACGTTTCGGACACGATCATCATCCGCATGAATCCCCGGCAGTAATGACTATTCCTTTAATGATACTTGCATTATTATCCGTAATTGGCGGTTATATAGGGATACCGGAAATATTCTCGGGTGAACATGGAAATAAGTTTGAAGCATTTTTGAAGCCGGTTTATGAAAATGCCGAAAGAAAACTTCAGACCTTCGGCGAGCATTCCCATCTGGAAGAAATTGTCTTAATGGCATTGTCTGTAGCGTTTGCGCTAGGGGCAATTTATGCAGCTTATATAATTTTTACCAGAAGACAGGAAATTGCCGAAAAGACTGCAGAAAAATTCAAGGGCTTGTATACAATCCTTTATAATAAATATTACATTGATGAAATTTATGAAGCGGTAATTGTTAAACCGATTCAGATTGTATCGGAAAAATTCCTCTGGAAGATTGCCGATAACAAGATAATTGACGGCATTGTAAACGGAGCCGGAATTATTGTTGAAAAAACCTCTTTAGTAGTTAGAAAATTACAGACAGGCGCCGCCCAGTTCTATGCTCTTTTTATGATGCTGGGTATTGCGGTTGTCCTATTTTGGTTAATTTTAAGCCTATAGGTTATGAATACAAATTTAATTTTGACTTATCTGCTCTTAGCTCCTTTCGCAGGGAGCATTCTTGTCCTTTTCCTTAAAGAATCCAACCGGAAACTGATTAGATGGTTCGGTCTGGCTGTATCTCTTGCTGCTTTTGTGATTTCTATGATTGTCTATATGCAGTTCAATAAACAGAGCGGCGATTTTCAGCTTGTCAATCAGTTCTTATGGATTAAATCTCTTAATGTCTCATATACCGTCGGAATTGACGGCATCTCGCTTCTTCTCGTCCTTCTTACTACTTTCCTTACTCCTCTTACACTGTTATCCACATGGACAAGCATAACGAAGAATGTGAAGATGTTTACATTCAGCATGCTGTTTCTAGAAACCGGGATGCTGGGCGTTTTTGTTTCCCTCGATTTGTTCCTTTTTTACATTTTCTGGGAAGCAATGCTTATACCGATGTACTTTATTATCGGCATTTGGGGAGGGGAACAGAGGATTTATGCGTCAATAAAATTCTTTATTTATACAATGTTCGGCAGTCTGATTATGCTTATAGCAATAATCTGGCTTTCTACCAACGCATCTTCCCAGCTTGGATATTTTACTACCAACTTTATTGAACTTTCTAAGGTAGCGCCAAATATTGTACCGAATATCCAGGCATTATTGTTCTTCTCATTTTTTATCAGTTTTGCAATTAAGGTCCCCTTATTCCCGCTTCATACGTGGCTTCCTGACGCGCACGTTCAAGCTCCTACAGCAGGTTCGGTAATACTTGCCGGCGTGCTCCTTAAAATGGGGACCTATGGTATTTTACGCTTTTGTTTAACACTTTTTCCGCAGGCTTCAATTCAGTTTGCTCCATTCATATCGGTTCTCGCTGTAATAGGAATTATTTACGGCGCGCTGGTTGCAATGGTGCAGACTGACATGAAAAAATTAGTTGCTTATTCGTCGGTATCGCATCTTGGTTTCGTTGTGTTAGGTTTGTTTGCTATGACTTCTCAGTCCATCCAGGGGGCTGTAATTCAAATGATTAACCACGGTTTATCAACCGGAGCTTTATTTCTTTTAGTCGGCTTCATTTATGAAAGGACTCACAAAAGGGATATCGCATATTATGGAGGTATTGCAAAACTAATGCCTTTATATTCAATAGCTCTTTTATTTGCCGCTTTATCTTCGGTAGGGCTTCCGGGGCTTAACGGATTTATTGGAGAATTCCTCATTCTTCTTGGTTCTTTTAAATCCTCAGTCTTGAACAACTGGTGGTTTACAATATTTGCAGCAAGCGGAGTAATTTTTGCCGCTGTTTACCTTTTATGGATGTATGAAAGGGTTGTTTTTGGTGAAGTTAAAAACCAGAGTCTTATAGGTATTAAAGACCTGACATCAGTCGAAATCCTTATTCTTATTCCGATTTTTATTTTTATAATCTGGATAGGAATCTACCCGTCGACATTTTTTGAGATGACTAATGCGTCTGTGGAAAAACTTCTTAATCAAATTAACTCATTCCACAACATATTATAATCTAGGTGTATGAAAAAACTATTTCTACTCGGATTTTTAGTTGTTCTTCTGCTGGCTGTATCAGGCGGAAACGTCTCTGCTTATCAGCACGAAACAGCCCAGGCTGCGGTTGAAACTGCCGCCGAAGGGCATTCGGTTCATTCTGTTCCTCCGGTTTACATGGTAGCTCCATTCCTCCTCCTTTTGGCTATGATTGCAACAGGTCCTTTATTTTATGCTCATTTCTGGGAAAAACATTATTCTAAAGTCGCTATTGCATTGGGTGTTTTAGTTGTTGTTTATTATATGGCCATTATGAATGATTTTGTGATACTTCAGCACACACTAACAGAGTATATTTCATTTATAGCACTTCTTGGAAGTCTTTTCATTGCTTCAGGCGGTATTCTGATAAGAGTTGATAAGAAGGCTACACCGCTTTTAAATGCTGCTATCCTTTTCTTCGGCGCCATTATTGCCAATATTATCGGCACCACAGGAGCCTCAATGCTTTTAATCCGTCCATTTATGAATCTTAATAAGGGAAGGCTTAAACCGTACCATATTATATTTTTCATTTTTGTAGTCTCCAATATCGGCGGCGCATTAACGCCTATAGGCGATCCTCCATTGTTCCTCGGTTTTCTCCGCGGTATAAACTTTTTCTGGTTCCTTGAGCACGGCTGGTATATCTGGCTGCCGACAGTTCTACTTGTAATTGCGATATTTTTCGTAATAGATTTAAGGAACAAAGAAGCAGGTGAGAACGAAAACTATACAGGCAGAATTGAATTTAAAGGTCTAAAAAATGTAGGCTTTCTCGTAATAGTATTAGTTTCAGTGTTTTTAGATCCCGGTGTAATGAGCTGGGTTCCAAGCCTGGCGCCTCTTCCTTTTGGAATTAGAGAAATAATTATGGCCGCTGTAATGTTTACCTCTTACAGAATGGCAGATAGGCATATTCTTGAAGCCAATGAATTTACATTCGGACCGATTAAAGAAGTGGCGTATTTATTTATTGGTATTTTTGCTACCATGATTCCGGCACTTCAGCTTATTTCTTTTGAAGCAGCTAAACTGAAGGAAGGGGTAACTCCCGGATTATTGTTCTGGTCATCCGGCGGCTTGTCTTCAATTCTTGATAATGCCCCGACTTTCCTGAATTTCCTCAGTGCCGAAATGGGAAGATTTGCCCTAGATGTTAATAATAAAGTGGATGTTTATAATCTTGCAAATGCACATCCAATTTACCTCCAGGCTATTTCAATTGCCTGCGTTTTCTTTGGAGCGAACACATACATTGGCAATGGACCTAATTTTATGGTTAAATCTATTGCAGAAAGTTCCGGTTTAAAGATGCCTTCATTTTTCGGATACATCGTTAAATACTCGCTTCCAATCTTAATTCCGGTATTTTTTATAATCTGGCTGGTTTTCTTTAGGGGGTAATGATGAAAACAATTGAAGAAGTTTTGAAGAATAATATTGGCGGTTTATATTACGGCAACAGAGTTCTGCTTCCTTTTAAAGCGGATATCCTGAAAGCAGTTATTGAAAAAGATATAATTACCGATTTCAGTACTACGCACAAAGGAGCCCAGTATAATATTACCGAATCTTTCACTGAGATCTACTTTCTCGATTATAAGGAACTTGCAGAATCGATTTCCGAATTTGAAACAATTAAACTTGTAGTTGTTGAAAAGGGGAAAGACGTATTTGACCCGGCAAACCATAAAAGACTTATTCTTCACATTAAAGAAAAACATTTATTAAAAATAGAAGAAGCTAACGGCGAAATCTTATTTATTGAGTAATTATGATTAAAAGCACAACAGAAATAATTCAGTTATTCCCCTTCCTTATTGTCGGAGGGGGAATTATAATTTCCCTCCTTATCGAAATGTTTTATAAGAAGAGCAGGGAAGTTTTACCCGCTGTTTCAGTATTATCCTTTCTTGCAGCGGCAGTATACTCTATACTCACCATTAATGACCATGCAGTTATTTTCGGCGGAATGGTGGAAATAGGCGGGCGGACTGCACTGTTTAATTTTATTTTTACAGTCGGCGCATCGGTTGCCGTCCTAAGTTCGGTAAATTATCTTAAAAAGTATGGCGCTTATTTCGGGGAGTATTACATCCTTGTCCAGAGTGCGGTGCTTGGAATGATGATGATGGCCGCAGCCAAAGATCTTCTTATGGTCTTTATGGGGCTTGAACTTATGTCTGTTTGCTTTTACGTATTAGTTGGTATAAACCGTAAAAAGGCGTCGGGGAATGAGGCTTCGATGAAATATTTCCTCCTTGGCGCATTTGCAACCGGTTTTGTGGTATACGGAATTGCTCTGATTTACGGAATGACCGGCAACACAAATCTGGCGTATATTGCAGAACAGTTTTCTGTTTTAATTACCAAACCATTATTTGTAACAGGACTTTTATTGCTGTTAATTGGATTTTCCTTTAAAATTGCCGCATTTCCTTTCCATATGTGGGTTCCCGATGTATATCAGGGGGCAGGATCACCTCTTACCGGTTTAATGTCTACAACAGGCAAAACGGCTGCTTTCAGTGTGATACTTATTTTAATCAGCGCTATTTTTTCAGGATTGCCTAACAGATTCCTCCCTTATTTTGCCGGAATAGCAGTTCTTTCCACATTATACGGAAGCATAACGGCAATTGCCCAGAATAACCTTAAACGAATGCTTGCATACTCATCAATTTCGCATGCCGGTTATATGGCAATTGGTCTTGCAGCCGGAAATGAAATGGCAAAGGCGGGAATTATTTTTTACCTGGCAGCATATACCTTTATAAATCTTGGCGCTTTTGGAGTTATTTCCATAATAGAAGGGGAAAACGACAGCCGTACTGATATCGATTCGTACGCGGGATTGAATAGTAAAAATCCGATTCTTTCCGGGTTTATGGCTTTGTTTATGTTCGCACTTGCCGGCATTCCTCCTATGGCAGGATTCTTCGGTAAATATTATGTCTTTGCCGGTGCAATTCAAAGCGGGCTTACATGGCTTGCTCTTGTCGGTATCCTTTCAAGCGTTATAAGCGTTTACTTCTATCTTAAGGTAGTTGTTTATATGTATTTCAAGCCCTCTGTTGAGGAATTTACGGTTGAGAAAAATAACAGCGGCCTATTTGCAGTGGTATTCTGCGGTTTAATGACTCTTGTATTCGGGTTTTTTCCGGATGCGCTCTTGAATCTTATTACTTCATTCCTTAAATAAATTTTGATTATAGCAATTCTTTTCTATTTTTATGATAAAAAAATAGGGGATTGCTATGATTCCTCTTTATACAACACGCCAGATTAGGGAAGCCGATGAATTTGCTTTAAAGCATTACGGCATTCCCGGTTCCATTTTAATGGAAAACGCAGCCAGAAGCATCTTTGAACTGATTGAAAGCAATTTTTCGGAAGAGATAAATTTTAAGACTATCGGAATAATCTGCGGCAGGGGAAATAACGGAGGAGACGGATTTGCCCTTGCAAGAAACTTCCTTGTAAATGATTATTCTGTAACCGTTGTTAGCCTGGGGGATGAAAAAAGCCTCAAAGGGGATGCACTATTCAATTTTAATATCCTTAAAAGAATGAGTGTATCAAATAAGAATATTAATATCGTAGAATATAAAAATCAGAAGAGCCTTTCTTTTCTGGACGATTGCGAAATACTTGTGGATGCTTTGCTGGGTACCGGTACCAAAGGGGCTTTAAGCGAAGAATATACCAGCATTATTTCATACCTTAACAATCTTAATTCAATAAAAGTAGCTATTGATATACCCACCGGGCTTGATGCCGATACTGCCGCAGGAGAAGAAATATTTATTGCCGATATGACCGTGAGCCTTTCTGAATTGAAGTCGGGGCTCTATTACGGCAAAGGATATCTTAATTCAGGCAAAGTCGTTAAAGGTTCAATAGGAATTGGAATCGGCTATTACGACAAGCTTGAAGTTAGTGAATATTTAATTGAGCCGGAGGATGCATTCAATTTCCTTCCATCCAAAGATCTCGCTGCCCATAAATATTCGGCCGGAAAAGTATTGGTTATTGCAGGAAGCGGAGAATATTCCGGGGCTGCATTTTTAACTTCCGATGCCGTTATGAAATCCGGAGCAGGGGCCTGCACATTAGCATTTCCCCGTTCTATTAAAAACATTGCTCTCCAGAAACTGGAAGTTCCAACCATTCTGGCATATGAAGATTATTCTCTGGAACACTTATCGGACAAATCCATTAAAGACCTTGATGAAAGGATTAAATGGGCCGATTGCGTTGCCATAGGGCCCGGTCTTGGAAAGCATCCTGAGACTCTCGCAGCTGTTAGAATTCTGCTTAACAAATACCGCTTAAAACCTTTTATAGTTGATGCCGATGCACTTTATGCCCTTGGAGAGGGGGAATACAAGAAAACAATCTTATCCGGCAGAGTTTTGACACCGCATTTGAAAGAATTTGCGGATCTATTGGAAATTTCTCTTTTAGAGCTTCAGAATAATACTATGTCCCTGGCAAAAAGATTCGCAAAGGATAATAATTGCTACCTGGTTCTTAAGGGGGCGCCGACAATTATTTTTACTCCTTCCGGAGAGGCAATAATAAATAGTTCCGGAAATCCGGGTATGGGTAAATTCGGTACCGGAGATGTATTAACCGGGTTTATAGCGGGAATGACTGCCCAGTCTGATTCAATTGAGGAATCGGTTATTGCGGCAGTTTATATCCATAGTCTGGCTGCCGATCTCCTTATTAAAGAAAAAACAGTTTATGGAATGACATCAAAAGATATTTTGGAAAATCTGCCTGATGCAATTAAATTCATTTATGATACGTTTGCTTCTGATTTTTAAAAAAAGAAGATATCCGCTTGTATATTTTCCCCTTGCCGTTTACTGGATTGGTATGACTTTCAGCATTACCGTTTCGGCAGATATTTTATTCAAATATAATTTTAACGACAAGCTTCAGCATGCAATTTCATTTTTCATACTTACTTTAATGCTTATTATTGCCTGCAGCGTACAGGTGAGGATAAAGCCGTTATATTCATTCCCGTTTTTGTGGGCTTTCCTAATAGCATCCCTGTATGGCACTCTGAGCGAGATTGTACAGTTCTTTATGCCTTTGCGTTATTGCGATATTTACGATTTAGCAGCGAATTTTGCCGGTTCGCTGGCTGCTGTTTTAATCGGAAATTTACTCTTTGCAAAGGCAGTAGGAGAACTTAAAGCACAAGCGCAATAACCCCAAAAAGTGCATAAATTTAATTATGGGGAGAAAATTTGATATTTTTCCACTGTTAATTATTGTCGACTGATGAATTACCAGGAATTAAAAGCCGCATATCTAAAGAATTTCAAAATCGGGGCAGGAATAAGCTTTCTTATTCATTTCCTATTGCTTTCATTCCTCCTGATTATTGTACCGGGGAATGAAGATGACGTTAATAACGGCTATAAAGAGAAATTCACATACATTGACCTGTACCAGCTGGGGGATAATGTTCGGCCCCCCGGTATAACAGAGGAGGAAGGTGGGGGAGGAGGTAAATCGAGCCGGATAAGCGGCACCCCTGTTCCGACAAAAGAAAAAGTAGTTACAAAAGAATTTGACCCAGCTGCTCCGGCTAAGGGGGATTCAACCAAAAGCGGAACCGGAGGCTCCGGTTCAGGAACTGGCGTAAGTACCGGATACGTTCCTCCTCCTGTAATTCCTTTCAGGAAATCTGACTATCTTATTGCGGTTGAAATGCAGCCTGAACCTTTGGGAGGATATGCTGCAATTGATAAGAAAGTTATTGTGCCGGAGACTGCTAAAAAAAATGGAATTACTGGAAAAGTCTTTATTCAGGCCTATATAAATGAAAATGGCGAAGTTGTATTCGCCGAAGTTCTTAAGGGCTTGGGCTCAGGATGCGATGAAGCTGCCCTCAGGGCTGTAAAAGTTACCCGATTCAAGGCGGGAAAACAGGGGGGGCGCTATGTGAAGGTCCAAATGTCAATTCCAGTTAACTTTTACTGATAGAATTTCATCAATATAAATCATAATTTTGACCTATTAAAATGCTAGAATTAAAAAAAATAAAATATTCCTATTCTTTGATTGATAACACCCCCCGGTTTTTTCTAGGACCGGTTAATCTAAAGATTGAAAAAGGGGAACTTGTTTCGCTTCTGGGGCCAAACGGCTCCGGCAAGTCTACTTTAATGAAGCTTATTACCGGCATAATTAAACCACTGGAAGGGGAAATACTGGTTGAAAGCGAATCATACTCAAATATTAAGGCCAGAGAACTGGCAAGAAAAATTGCTTTTGTACCACAGAATCCTTCTTCGGTTTACCCTTTTACTATTTATGAAATTGTAATGATGGGCAGGACTCCATATCTGAATTATTTCGGGTATGAGAATAATATTGACTGCGAAATAGTTGAAGAAGCGCTTAATAATGTTGACATTTATCCTCTTAGGGATAAACCGGTTACTCAGGTATCGGGAGGGGAAATTCAAAGAGCTTTTATTGCAAGGGCTCTTGCCCAGCAGGCGCCTCTGGTTCTTCTTGATGAACCTAATTCCCACCTCGATATCAGGCACCAGATTGATTTATTTAACCTCATTGACAGGCTGAATAAGGAAAACGGGATAACTTTTGTTTCTGTTTCGCACGATATAAACCTGGCGGCTCATTATTTTGGTAGGGCGGTATTGTTAAAAAATGGAATGGTTGTCTTTGACGGAAACAACAGGGAGGTTATAAACAGCGACAATATTAAATCGGTATTCGAGGTGGACTCAAAGATATATTACGATTCAGATACAAACAGAATGAATGTTTCATTTTTAAATTGAGCCTGATGAAAAAAAGAACCGGAACAGGGAGAAGCAGCAAAAAAGGTTATTTAAAGCCGATATTGGGAATACTTTTTGCCGATTTGATACTGCTCCTTTTCCTTAAATATAAATTCAACGATCTCGGATTCCGCGATTTTTCCTTTACGGCTCTGGGAAACATTTTAAATATTGGATTTACCTTTATTACAGCTGTTGGCATCTGGGCTACTGAACGGGTAAAGAAGATTACTCCTCATTTTTCTCCTAAGCCTGCGATGGTTCTTCTCATCATTTCTGCTGTAATACATCTCTTTATTCTCTTTACGGAGTATTTCAGAATGGATGTTCCCGGTTTTCTGTCGGGCATTGCTTCGTCAAAGAGAATTTATTACATGTATCTTTTCATTTTAAGCCAGATCATTCAATTTTATGTATTGTCTCTTATAATCAGCTCCTTTTTTGCAGAATCTAAGTTTGTATATCTTAAAGCGGTTTTTAAAGCTGGATTTATTGCAGTTATAGTAATTCTTTTCAGCTTCTTTTATTCAGTTCTTAAAAAGCACGATTCGGAACAGATTCCGAAGGGGGTTTATAAGACGGGAGTTATTCTGGGGGCCGCTGTCTGGCAGGGGAATAAACCGAGCCCAATCTTTGAAGGGAGAATTAAAAAAGCATTTGCCCTCTATAAGGAGGGAATAATAAAGAAAATTCAGGTTACCGGAAGCAATGCCCCGGGGGAAAAAAGCGAAGCCAAGACGGCTCTTGATTATCTTAAGAGACTGGGTATGAACCAGGAAGACATCCTGATTGAGGAAAAGTCCTCTAATACCGTTGAACAGGTTGCGTTTTTGAAGACTCACAGGCTTAAAGACCTGAATCTACAGAAGGTAATTGTAATATCCGATGAATTCCACCTTGTGCGTGCTCTCGAAATATGCAGATTTTTTGATATAAATGCGGAAAGTTCCGCTTCGGAATATAATATTACAACAGAGAAATTATTATATTACAGGCTTAGGGAAAGCGCAGCTTTGCTTTTATTCTGGCTATTCGCAGTATAAAGGATTTTTAATTAATAACAGAGGTCTTTCTATGCAGGATTTTAGCGTAATGGAAAAATACGGACATGAACAAATTGTTTATTGTTCCAATAAAGAATCGGGATTAAAGGCTATAATTACAATTCATAATACCACATTGGGTCCGGCTATAGGGGGTACCAGAATGTGGAATTATCCAAATGTTGACATGGCATTGAAAGACGCGCTCCGCCTCTCAAGGGGAATGACCTATAAAGCAGCCATTGCAGGGCTTAATTACGGCGGCGGCAAAGCGGTTATTATCGGAGATTCCTCTACTCAGAAAAATGAGCTCCTCTTCAGAACATTCGGCAAATTTGTAGACAGTCTCGGCGGAAGATACATTACGGCAGAGGACGTGGGCACTGATGTTAAGGATATGGAATTTGTAAGGATGGAAACAAAGAATGTTACCGGTATCTCAAGGGCTTTGGGAGGTTCGGGAGACCCTGCACCTGTAACGGCATACGGTATATTTGTCGGTATGAAAGCGTGCGCCCACGAAAAATGGGGAAGTGATTCCCTTAAAGGAAGAAGGATTGCAATTCAGGGAGCAGGACAGGTGGCACGCTATCTCTGCGAGCATCTCTACAGCGAAGGGGCGATCCTTTTTATTTCCGATTTGGTTGAAGAGAAAACAAAAAGAATTGTAGAAACTGTTAAGGCACATATTGTAAAACCGAATGAAATATTTGATGTTGATGCAGATATTTTTGCACCCGCTGCTTTAGGGGGAATCATAAATGACGACTCAATATCCAAATTAAAATGCCAGATTATTGCAGGAGCTGCCAACAATCAGCTTGAAGATGAAGACAAGCATGGGCAGATGCTGAGGGAAAAAGGAATTCTCTATGCTCCCGATTATGTTATTAATGCCGGGGGCTTAATAAATGTGGCAAATGAGCTCGAAGGATACCGTCAGGACCGTGCCATGAAGCAGGCTGAAGGCATTTATGACATTCTAAAGAACGTCTTCAGGATATCAAAAGAACAAAACATACCAACACATACCGCTTCCAACAGGATTGTTGAAGAAAGATTGGAAAAAATAGGGGGAATAAGTAAAATATTTACCTGTTCTTCCTCCAGATAATATCACATTTCTCGATAGATTATTGTAAATTTGGGCGGCAGAAATGCCGCCAGTTTATAGAATCAGCAGCAGCAAGGAGTTATAATTGAGCAGTTCCGATAAAAAACGCAACCGCAGAGTTCTTAGGGTAAAAACTCTGCAGATTTTGTATGCCTACGAAATGAATAAAGAAGGTTTAACCGCCCTTACCGATGGAATACTCTCTGACATTGAGAATAAAAATGACAAAGAATTCAGCGTTCAGCTGGTTAATAAAGTGATTGCCTCACAAAAGGAATTGGACCAGAAAATAAAGGAAAAAGTGGATAATTGGGAAATGGCCCGTATTGCCCTTATTGACAAGCTTCTGCTCCGTATCGGGATAGCAGAAATTCTCTATTTCCCTGATATACCCCCCAAGGTTTCAATAAATGAGGTGATAGAAATCGGCAAGGATTACAGTACTTCAAACAGCGGTAAGTTTATTAATGGCATTCTTGACGCAATTCTCTCCGACCTTAAAGAGGAAGGAAAACTAAATAAAACCGGCAGAGGACTTATTGATGAATCCCTCCCTAAAAAATCCCATAAGAAACAGCAGCCTGAAGAATAAGGGAAAGATTTTAAGCTGGACCCTGTTCGATTTTGCCAACACTTCCTATTCTATTGTTGTTGTTACTTTTCTCTTTGCCGTTTACTTTAAGCAGACTGTTGTAAGCGGCAAGCCGGTTGGGGATTTCTACTGGAGTGTTGCCACCAGCATTTCGATGATAATTACGGCAATCATTTCTCCCGTTCTCGGGGCAATTGCAGACCATTCGGCAGGTAAAAAAAGGTTCCTCCTCTTTTTCACGCTTATGTGCATTACAGCTACGGCAATGCTCTACTTTATCAAAGAAGGAGATGTGTTTGCAGCCGTAATCCTTTTTATATTCGCGAATGTAGGATTCGAAAGCGGACTGGTTTTTTATGATTCATTCCTCCCGGAGCTCACAGCCCCAAAGAATTACGGCCGGGTTAGCGGATACGGTTTTGCTATGGGATATCTCGGTTCACTCGTTATACTTGCTATTGCATTCCCGTTTATCAAAGCCGGAGCTATAAGAGAAACTTTCGTTATTGCTTCTTTATTCTTTCTGGTATTCTCTTTACCATTGTTCATATTTCTTCAGGATTCAAGAAAGAAGGCCGAAGGGCATAAACCATATTATAAAATTGGTTTCGAAAGGGTACTCTTTACTCTAAAGCACTTGAAAGAGAATAAAAACCTGATGTATTTTCTGCTTGCTTTCTTTTTCTTTATTGAAGGAGTAAATACCGTTATTTTCTTTTCAGGTAATTATGCTTCAACTACACTTCATTTCTCTATGAATGAACTGATAGTTTTCTTTATTATCGTTCAAACAACCGCAATTATCGGCTCCGTATTATTCGGAGTAATCTCCGATTCAATCGGGCAGAAAAGAGCACTTATATTCTCTCTGGTAATCTGGATTGGGACTATCCTCTTTGCCTACCTGACAAGCAGTACCGAAGCAGTTCTGGTTAAGATGATTAATTCAGTTACAGGAATGGATCCCGTATCAATTGAAGTCTATTCTTTTTACATAGTAGGACTTCTAGCCGGCAGTGTTATGGGAGCTACTCAATCTACCAGCAGGGGACTAATGTCAAAACTGATTCCTCCCGAAAGAAAAACTGAGTTTTTCGGATTTTACAGCTTTTTCGGCAAGAGCTCCGCAATTGTTGGGCCCCTTACATTCGGACTCGCAAGCTATATCACCGGAAATCAGCGATTTGCAATTCTTACCGTCATCTTCTTTTTTGCAGTCGGATTAATACTTCTGCGAAAGGTTTCAGAACCTGCACCGGCAAAAGAATAGTTACTTCTTCCTCAGCCTGAACATATTCCAGATTATAATAGTAAGGGCAGTAACGGCAAGAAGAATCCATAAACTTCCCCAAAGATAATCATTAATTCCAGTCAGCTGTTCAAGCCTTACTGCATCCGAATAAAGACTTGAAGTAAGGAATGTATCATATATTACATCATTAATTACGTAGGAGATAGAAAGAAGGGAAAGTACTTTTAATGTTATTGAGAGGATTGACTTCTGTTTAAGGAATATTAATGCTCCGAAGAATAGGGCAATTCCTAAAGAAGAAAAAATCCCGAATTGGTTCTTAATAAAGAAAATAGGGAATAAAATATATAGCAGGGAAATAAAACCGAGTATAAACGGAGTTAATTTTTCTTTTTTAAGTGAGAGATACAGTATAATGCCAAGTATTAGCGAGCCGGGATAGCCTGCCGCAAGAACCGGGATTTCATTGGCATTTCTTAGTGTCGTAACCCCTCCCAAATCGGTTGTAATTGTTACGGCCTCAACTATTCCACCGGTAATAAGTGCAGTAATTACGTGCGTCATTTCGTGAAAAACTACGGCAATCAGCTTTACAGGAAAAAGGACTAATGAATTCCAGAAAATGAAAGAGGCAATTATGACTAGAATTATTATAATATTTTCATGAGTTTTGGTAAAATTCATATCAAAATTTAAATAAAGTATTGAATAAATAGAAATTAGTCTTTAATTTTGAGACATGCGGACGTAACTCAGTTGGTAGAGTGTCAGCTTCCCAAGCTGAATGTCGCGGGTTCGATCCCCGTCGTCCGCTCTAAAAGAGAAGTATTCTTCTCTTTTTTGCTTTTAAGAGAAATAATCGTTTTTTAGCCCATAAAAATTGAAAATATTTTGTGTTTGCTATTGCAAAATAGGAAGTTAATACCTATTATTATTACCTAAATTTTTTGAAATTTTGTTGTACAATTCGGGAGCTTAGTTCAGCTAAGTTCGAGAGCACCCCGCCTTGCGGGAGGTTCATTGGTTCTAAAAATTTTGAATTTTATATATATGGGAGCTTAGCTCAGCTGGTTCAGAGCATCTGCCTTACAAGCAGAGGGTCATTGGTTCGAATCCATTAGCTCCCACAAACAAAGAAGCCTTGTAATTTTATTGCAAGGCTTTTTTATTATGCCAACATATTATGTCTACATATTAGGCTCTGATAAAGGGCGGCACTACATCGGTTATACCTCCAACCTTGAGCAGAGACTTGCTCAACATAACAGAAAGCACTCTGGTTTTACAGCAACTACCGAAAAATGGGGAATAATCGCATTTAAAGAATTTCCTGATAAATCTTTGGCTATGGTACTTGAAAAACAACTAAAATCCTTTAAAAATTCACAAAGGGCTCTGCATTACATTCAGACACTGTAGGTTCAGAGCACCCCGCTTTAAGCGGGAGGGTCATTGGTTCGAATCCATTAGCTCCCACAAACAAAGAAGCCTTGTAATTTTATTGCAAGGCTTTTTTATTATGTCAACATATTATATTTACATATTACGCTCCGATAAAGGGCGGCACTACACCGGTTATACCTCCAACCTTGCACATCATAGAAATGTGAGGCTTTTTGCGTTTAAATGGTCTCCTCGATACTTTCCTCGCATGCTCGGAACACTCGGAGACCGGGTAAAAATGAAAAGGTGTCCGAGCTCCCTGAGTGAAACGAAGGGAGTATCGAGGACACCGAAGTTAAACACATCGTCGATTGTAATAAAACAAAGAGCACATCGCCATAGGCGATCAAGCCCGCTTTAAGCGGGAGGGTCATTGGTCAGCCAAAAAGAAGGCGGGTAAGCTTGCATTACTAAGCCTTAAAGTAATGCGAGGTTTTTTTTGGTTAAATTGTCTCCCAGCCATTCGGCGGACAAACT
>JAEXUB010000046.1 GCA_023453125.1 Bacteroidota bacterium | reverse complement strand
TCGCCGTTGTAGTAGGAATTAACGTATTCACAGCTCAGAATACAAACTCAAACAGAGACGCCGTAACAAGCGATCTTACACAGTTAGCCGCAATGGCACAGCAGTTCTACAAGAAACCGACAGCATTGGGCGGCGGCGGCAACGCTTTCACAAACTGGGTTATTCCTGATAACATGAAGAAGAATCCTAACGGAACCTACACAGCTACAGTTACAGCTACCGAAGTAACACTCGTCGGAAAGGGTACAACCACTTTAACAGCAGGCGGAACCGATACCGTTCAGGTTACTATGAAGGTCGGGGCCGACAAAATTAATTCGACGGTTATTGATAAATAATTGTTAAATGTTTTGTTTTTTTTCTTAAATTAAGGCTGATGAAATAGAGTTTTGTTTTTTGTCAGCCTTTTTTTATTATTATAAAAAGAGCAATTATGGTTGAACTTCGTTTTATTGCCGCCAAGCCTTCGGGTCAGACAATCAGTGGGAACATAAATGCTGAGACCTATGCCGAAGGAAAAAAGAAAATAAACAAACTTGCCCAGCAGAACCAACTCCAAATCCAGAAAATAGAGAAGAAAGCTACTTACATCTATAAAATCAGGAAAGGGAAAGAACGTCCTGTAATTGGTGAGCAGAGGGCCTTTTCAAAGGCCGAAGTCGATTCCGCATTGCGGAAACTGGGATTCGACGTCGTTTCGATAAATAAAAAATTAATCGAACTTAATTTTAAGCCTCCTACCCAGGAGATTGTTTCCTTTGTTAAGATAAGCGCCGAGCTTCTGGACCAGAAGCTGAACTTCGGTGAAGTTCTTACCCTTCTCATTAACGACGTCCAGAATAAGGCATTAAAGGAAACTTTAAAACAGATTAACAACGAACTTAAGAAAGGGGCCGACAGCGAGGCTACATTCCTCCGCTACCAGTCGGTATTCGGCAAGTTTACTTCCTATATGCTCGGCCTTGCATCCAAAAGCGGTAATATGACTGAAATATACAAGGCGACCGCTAAATTCCTTGAACGCAGGCAGGAGTTTAAGAAAAATCTAAAGAGCGCGCTCATAACTCCTATGGTTACATTATTCGTACTCTTTCTTGCAGTGCTCTTTTATGTGGCATACATATTCCCCGAAACCGCCAAATTATTTGTAAAGTTTAAAATAGAGCTTCCCCCGTTAACTGCATCTACTCTTGAGATAAGCGATTTCCTAATGGAGAATTATTTCCTGGTGGTTCTTGCAGTTGCATTGCCCCCCATTGCGCTTTGGCGCTTTGCGGCTACAAAGAAGGGAAAGCTTATTGTTGACAGGTTTATATTAAAGCTTCCGGTTATAGGCTCTCTGATTCATAAAACAACAATTGAAGTTTTCTGCCGCGTATTTTATACTCTATACAGCGGTTCGGCGGAAAGCATTGAGCCGATCAGGATAGCTGCCGAAGCGAGCGGCAATACTTATTTTGAGAACCAGATTAAGAATGTGAGTATTCCCCTTATGATTAAGCGCGGTATGGGAGTAACCGAGGCATTTGAAGCTTCGGGGGTCTTCACCGAAACCGCAATTTCCCGTTTCCACTCGGGGGAAGAAACAGGTACAATTAAAAATACCGCTCTGCAGCTTGCCAATTATTACGAAAGCGAAACTGTATTCAGGCTGAAAAATATAATTGAATTAATTCAGGTTGTTATTGCTATGGTTATTATGATCGTTATGATAGGCCTTACTCTCGTATCGGCCGAAACAGCGACTATCAGCCCTAAACCTCCAACTATGTAAAAGGAACTTTATGCTCGATTCACAGCTTGAAATGACCGATAAAGTAGGATACCTTCTCTTAAAGAAAGGCATTATTGATACCAAGATTCTTGAACAGGCGCTTAAAATCAAGGAGTCGGACCAGAGCAAGCTGAAGAGGAATCTTGCACAGATTCTGGTTGACGAATTCAAGTTTGACCACGATATTATTTTCCGCGAAGTTGCCGTCCTATATGCTTTCAAAGAGCTTAATGTGCGTCCCGAAGAACTGCCGGATGACCGTATTGCAGAGATAAAGAATTTGATGACCAAGCAGGGGAACGAAATTAAACAGCTTCTTCTCGACCACAGGGTTATTCCATTTAAATTCGACGATAGAATTAAAGACAAATTAATTCTCGCCGCTGTAGATCCAACCGACAGGTCCCTTGCCAAAATAGCATTCAGCTTAAATGCAAAGAAGTTCGAAATAAATTATCTGCGCAAGAAAGACTACGATAAAATGCTCGGCCTTCTTGTTTCAACAGAGAACGAATATCTCAAAATGATGCAGGAAGCGGGGGAAACCATTGATGTACCCGCACAGGAAGAGGCTTCGGTAAACGAAGAGGAACTGGATGCCGAAATCAATAAAAGCGCTCTCGTTAATCTTATTGAAGCATCACTAATTGAGGGAACAAGAAAAGGGGCAAGCGATATTCACATTATCCCCAGATCGGGAACCAGGACCGAAATTCATATGCGAATTGACGGAAAGCTGCAGCTCTGGCACGCGCAGGAAGGAACTCTCCCAGAGGCTGTTA
>JAEXUB010000227.1 GCA_023453125.1 Bacteroidota bacterium | reverse complement strand
CGGCAGAATAGGCTCCTGGCAGGCATTAATATTTGCCCTGAATCAGGATAACATTGCCATTACGGGGAAAGGGGTAATAGACGGCCAGGGTTATAAGGTCGCCAACAATGTCCTTACTCTGGTTCATAAGGGAATAATAAAGGATCCGCAGAATCTTATCTATGACCGCCCCCGCGAAGGAATACGTCCCCAGAATATTTACTTTAAAGGGTGCAGCAATGTTAAGATTCAGGGAATAATGCTTAAGGACCCGGGGAGCTGGAACCAGCAGTATGACCAGTGCAAAAACCTTATTGTAGAGGGAATTACCGTTGACAGTAAATCCTACTGGAATAATGACGGAGTTGATATTGTTGACTGCGACAGCGTGATTGTAAGAAATAATTTCTTCGATGCGGCAGACGACGGAATATGCCTTAAATCCCACAGCCCCGATTTTGTATGTAAAAATGTATATATCTACAATAATGTAGTAAGGACAAGCGCAAACGGCATTAAGTTCGGCACTGCCTCAAGGGGAGGATTCAGGAATATTAAAATAATCAACAATGTAGTCTACAATACATACCGTTCGGCAATTACATTTGCGGCAGTTGACGGTGGCTTTGTTGAAGATATCGTAGTTGACAGCCTGAAATCTATAAACACCGGAAATGTTATCTTCCTCCGCATAGGTGAAAGAATTGCCGGCAAGAAAGGAAGGATGAACAACATCAGCATATCGAATGTTTATGCTACTGTTCCTTTTGCAAAACCGGATGCGGGTTACAGCTACGAAGGCCCGGTAGAAGATCTGCCAAGAAACATCTCCCCTTCTTCAATTGTCGGCACCCCCGACGCAAAAATTACTAATGTTTCGTTGAAGAATATCGAGATTCATTACCCGGGCGGAGGAGATCCCAATTACGCCCGCGTTGGGCTTGATCAGCTGGATAAAATTCCGGAGATGCTAACCGCCTATCCTGAGTTTTCAATGTTTAAGGAATTGCCCGCCTGGGGATTCTATTTAAGGCACGCTGAAAATATTACCTTCGAAAACGTTACTCTTGTTGCCGATAAAGAAGACTACAGAAGAGCATTTGTATTGGATGATGTACAATCGGCGGAATTCAAAGGCATTAAAGTAAAGGAGCCAGGGAAAAAGAAAGACCCGGTTTACTCAAATAATTCGTCAAAAATCAGTATCAAATAATAATATTGTATGTCAACAATTATTTTATCCGTCAGGGCATATTTGCGCTGACGGATTTTTTATTTCATTCTCAGCTCTTACCTACAGTAATTACAACATTCCCTTTCTTATGCCCTTTATCAACATAACGGTGAGCTTCAATAATTTCCTCCAGCGGATAAACTCTGTCTATAACCGTTTTAATTTTGGCCGCTTCGCATATTTCCTTAAGCGCAAGAAGGTCTTCAAGCTTTAATTTTATTGCGCTTGATAGTGAGAGTGCACTCAAAAATTTTCCGTCAGCTGTAAGCGCGGCTTTTCTTTTCGATGCGGGTATTTTTCCTACGGTATCGAATATAAAGTCGTATTTAATTCCGCTAAAGGTAAAATCTTCTTTTGTGTAATCTATAACATAATCGGCGCCGATGGATTTTACCATCTCAGTATTGCCCGTACTGCATACTCCAGTTACAACAGCGCCGAAATATTTGGCCATTTGAACCGCATATGTGCCAAGACTTCCCGAAGCCCCGTAGATTAAAACCTTATCCCCCTGTTTTATATTCCCCTTCCTTAAATTATAGAGGACTGTTAATCCGGCATTAGAAACAGGAGCGGCTTCTTCAAGGCTCATATAATTGGGAATATGTGCAACAATTCCGTTTTCCTTCATACAGATGTATTCAGTATGGGCGCCGAAATTAAACTCGGTAGAAGCAAATACCTTATCCCCTATTTTAAAACGGGTTACATTGCTGCCTGTTCTCTCTACAAGGCCCGCCAGTTCCATACCGAGTATCTTTTTCCGCGGAGCATTGAAGCCAACAATCAGCCGCATCATAAACCGGTAAAAGAAATCAGTTACGGGCCCCATTCCCGGTTCCAGTCTCCTAACCTTAGTATCCCCTATATGAACCGTTGCAGCAATTATCTTAATTAGAATTTCATTCTCAGACGGTGCCGGCTTTTCAATCTCTTCAATTCTTATCACCTCGGGAGCCCCGTATTTTGTACATATAGCAGCTTTCATATTCTATCCTTTCTCTGTTTCAATTATCCTGATTAAATTATTTATTCAACCGGCAGACAGTATAACTATTACTTTCCTGTTACCTGATTTACAAGACGGGTCAGCTGCTCAATAACCAGTTCCGGTTCTCTGAATATTACATAATGATCGCTGTCTTTTGCTACAATAAGCTCAGAATCCTTTATTGAGGCATTTAATCTTTCGTGCGAAGCGCGCCACGATTTCATAAAATCATCCGGCAGCCATTGCTTGCCGCTTGTTATTATCTTAACAGGTATTCCGCTCGGGATAATTGTATTTTTCATTTCTATGTATTTTTCTCCGGTTCCTGTCTTTCCCCAAAAGCGGAGAGAGGATTTCTGCTGACGTGTAAGCCTGCTCTGTTTTTCTTTATCCGACTGTAGCGCTGCAAATTCCTCATCATTTTTTACGCCGAGTTCTTTATATGTACCCGGCTTTTGAAATGCATCTATTGTAGCCGCTCCCATTATCTCCACAATTTCATTGCTGAAAGGATCTATAAAGAGAATTCCCTTAACTGCATCCGGGTGTAGGTATGATGTCATTCTTATCATCCAGCCGCCGAATGAATGCCCCGCGAGAATAAGATTCTTATTCAGTCCAAGCCGTGTAAGGCATTCCCAAAGCCATTCCGATTCCCTTTTTATGCTGTGGGGAATATCAGTGAGAGAACTTTTCCCGAATCCGGCTCTGTCATAACAGATTACTGTTGCCCCGGTTCTTTTTGCCGTCTCCGGGGCTATTTTGTCCCATACTGTTAAATCGTCTCCGCCCCCCGACTCAAATAAAATATTTACTCCGCTCCCTTTTATAATCCGGAAATTCAGGTCAACTTCACCAAGAGAGATTAGAGTATCGGGAATGCATTTGGAAAAGGCCGATATAGGCAGAGCCAAAATAAATAAAAGAATTAATCTCTTTTTCATAATTTCTCACATAGATCTAATTTTTAGACTAACGAGTGAATGAAAAGTTACAGAAACTTCTTGCTTTATGCCCTATAGATTAAATTATAAAAGTACATTTAATTTAAATTATTCAATTCAGGAATAAAAGATCATTTTGCATTAGAGAGTCAATAATTTTTTTATTGTTATATTTTATATGATATAAATTTCTTTATTGATGCGGCAACATTAAAACCGGCTATTTCAATTAACAATAAAACAAGGAATCATAATATGAAGAAATTATTCAAGCTGTGGGGAATAACCGCACTCCTCTTCTTTTACGGAATTTCTTTAACGGCGCAGGATAAACCTGCTGCCGAAAAGACAGTGCCCGTATTCAAGGATGGTGAAGCCCAGATTGTTGAAGGATTTAAGGATCCGAAAAAATGGATTCGCCACGATCTATGGGTTGAAACCGAATTTGATACAGACGGCGACGGAAGAAAAGACAGGATGCACGTTGATGTTAC
>JAEXUB010000211.1 GCA_023453125.1 Bacteroidota bacterium | reverse complement strand
ATTACAAATGACGATCAGATTGTAGCCCTTGACGCCAAAATGAATTTTGATGACAACGCACTCTACCGCCATCCAGATATACTTGCATACAGAGACCTGGACGAGGAGGACCCGCTCGAAATTGAAGCCTCCAAATTCAATCTCAATTACATTAAGCTCGACGGCAACGTAGGCTGTATGGTTAACGGTGCCGGACTTGCAATGGCCACAATGGATATAATAAAGCTAGCCGGCGGAGAACCTGCAAACTTTCTTGACGTAGGGGGGGGCGCAAATAAAGATACAGTTGCAAGCGGATTTAAGATTATTCTTGCAGACCCGCACGTAAAAGCCATTTTAATTAATATTTTCGGCGGTATTGTAAGATGCGACCGCGTAGCCCAGGGGGTTATTGATGCGGTTAAAGAAGTTAATGTAACCGTTCCGGTAGTTGTGCGCCTTGAAGGTACAAATGCGGAAATTGCAAAGGATATGCTGATAAATTCCGGTTTGAATTTTGAAGTGGCAATTACTCTTCAGGAAGCCGCTCAAAAAGTTACAACCGTACTGTCGGCTTAATTCTGTTCAGAAAGGAATTTAATGCTCGAAATAAAAATATCGGTAGCCACAGCCGCCAATCTGCTCGTTCACCGGATGCGTTCGGAATTCGATTACAGAAAACGGCTGGGGCTCTTTGCCGAAGGCTATGACCTTTCGAATATTTCTTTTAAAGAACTGATGAAAATTACCGAAACGGCAATATTCGATCTTATTATTCTTCTGCCGGCGGAAATTTTTATGAAGGAAAATAATCTTGCACTGATTATAGCAAACGCAGTAAGAACACTCGCAAAGGATTTGGGGCGCGAAGAATTTGTGCTCTACGATATAAATCAGGCCGGCGCAATCGTCAATTCGGTACGCAGGCTTTTTGTTAAATCGGAAAAAACAAAGAATTTTACGAACAATTAATAATTACGGTTTAAGTGGGAAGTATACGTTTTCAGGAATTACCGGTAAAGAATTGGGCTTTAATCAATTGTTTCAACGACGCTGTTCTCCTTTTCAAAAAGAATTTTATTGTTGAACCAAACACATTTCTTGACGCCAACAATGCCGCGGCAAGCCTATTCGGCTATACCCGCGAGGAATTTCAATCGGTATCTTTAAGAGATATCTTTCATCCGTTAACTTATTCCAAAATTCTAAACGCAAAAAATCTTTCAAATACATCGGAGGGATTCTGCGTTGACAAATCGGGGAATACTATGGCAGTTGAATTCTATACAAACTGCATTGATCCCGAAGAGAATATTTTCATTCTGGTTATTAAAGATATAACCGTTAAAAGAAAAAGCGAAGAACAGCTTTCGAGATACCTTGAGGAGCTTCACGAAAACAAAGACCTTATGGAAAAGAATGCATATGAGCTTGTAGTTCTTAACCTTAAGCTCGAGGAGTCGGAAGAACGCCTTAAAGCCTTGAATGCAAGCAAAGATAAATTCTTCTCAATTATTGCTCACGATCTTAAAAGCCCCTTTACATCGTTCCTTGGGCTTACAGAGCTATTGGCCGAAGATATTGACGAGATGGATATTAAGGAGGTCAAGACACTCCTTTACGAGCTTAACCAGAATGCCCAGAATGTTTACAGCCTGCTCGAAAACCTCTTAAGCTGGTCCCGCATTCAGACCGGCCGCATGGATTACTCTCCCGAAATAATATCCCCATTTGAAGTCGAAGAAAAAATTCATTCCCTTTTTGAACAGGCTCTCTCGCAGAAAGGAATAAGCTATACTTCATCGGTTAAAGCCGGACAGCTTATGTTTGCCGACCGTAATATGGTTGAAACAGTGCTGAGGAACCTCCTCTCCAATGCTATTAAGTTTACACGCGGCGGAGACGAGATTAATATTTCGGCAGCGGACAAAGGGGACTTTGTTGAGTTCTCGGTTAGAGATTCAGGCGTTGGAATTGAAGAGGATAATCTGAATAAGCTTTTCAGAATAGACACTTCTCACTCTACTCTCGGCACTCATAACGAAAAAGGGACGGGATTGGGACTGATACTCTGCAAGGAACTTATAGAGAGATGCCACGGCTCAATAAGGGTAGAAAGCAAATTAGGGGAAGGCACCGCATTCTTCTTTACAGTGCCGGTTAAGGACTTAAGAAACCAATAAACACTTAATGCTTATGGGGAGTATCGGAATGCAGGTCCCCTGTTGCTTCGAGGTATTCCCCCATAGCTATAAGAAGATCCCACGAATAAATTCCATAATCGTATCCGTCTTTCCATTTTATGCTAATAGCGTAACTGCCTACCTGTTCAATCTTTTCAATTTCATATTTCCCCGGTTTATCGGGCTCTTTGGGGGGAGGAGGAATGTGACGCCATAAAATCGTCTCCCCTTTATTCGATGCGTCGGGAGATTCGTCCCTTAGAAATTTAACGGGGAAATTATGCACTTTCCCGTTGTCCCATTCAATCATCAGGATTTCATCCTGCCTGTTAAGCTTAATTTTTGTTGGTGCCGGCATTTTGTCCGATTTCAATTAATTGTCATTACAATTTTATAAACAAATAAAGGATTGAGCAAGGTTCCGTACCGGGAAAAAGAGTCCAATCAAAATAAAACCCCCGTTCTTGCGGGGGTTTATAATTTTCAATTATTTCAGAATTGCCGGCAATTACTGATTTCCGAGAATTATAGGCAGGCCGTTCTTCCCCGAGCCGATAATTACTATTTTGGAATTCTGCGAATTGGCCAGTTTCTCGGTTGCCTCAATTCCCTTCCATTGAAGCAGCTGACTGCTTATACCCTTAGATACAATTGCCTGGAAATCGGAGATACCCTTGGCTTCAATTCTCTTTCGCTCGGCTTCCTGCTCCTCTTTTTTAAGAATAAACTGCATCCGCTGGCTCTCCTGCTCTGCTTTAAGCTTCTCTTCAATTGAAGCCGTTAATCCGGCCGGAAGAATTATCTGTCTCATCGGGGCGGCTTCAACACGCAGACCTCGCGGCTTAACCAGGCCTTCAAGTTCATCTTTAATTTCCTTGGCAAGCTGCTCCCTGCTGGCTGTGTACAATGCCCTCGCTTCGTAACGCGCCGTTACCCCCCGAACTACCGAGCGGAACTGGGGTATAAGAATTATCTCGCTGTAATTCTCACCGACCGTCTTATAAATTTTAGATGCGTTATCAGGATCGAGACTGTAAAGAAGACTCAATTCAAGCTGAACCGTCAATCCTTCTTTGGAAGGGACGCTCATCATTTCCTTAAGTTCCTGAGTCTTTACGCTGAATTTAACAACATTGGCAAACGGGTTAACAATGTTAACCCCCGATTTAAGAGTATTGTCGCTTACACTCCCCAGAAAATCAACTACCCCTATATGTCCGGCGGGTATTACAGTAAAAAGATTAAACAGAATAATTGCCATTCCCACAGCCATTCCAATCATAGAGACGGCAGCTTCCTGCTTCTTTTCTCTTTTCTTTGACTGAATAAAAACCACAATAGAAACGAATGCGATTATTATTCCGACTATAAAAATCATTTCAGCCTCCCTCTTAAATTAAAAACATTCATATCAGAAGATAATTTCCTTAATAAGTTTCGGGGCATTAACCTTATTCCTTGAGTACTTTAAGGATTTAAGGAGTCTTTCTTCGGCCACCTGCACTTTATCTTTTTTGTTTGTAAACAGAGTGGCAATAATATCCCCTTTATGTATTTTCTGCCCTATCTTAGGATAGAATATAATACCCGCGGTAAAATCTATTTTATCTTCCTTGGTTTTTCTTCCGGCTCCAAGTTCAAGCGAAGCCATTCCAATCTCATAATTATCAATCGACTTCAGATATCCCGAATGATCCGCCTTTATTTCATAAATAATCTCGGCTTTCGGATAATAATCGGGGTTCTTAATGAATTTTTCGTTTCCCCCCTGAAGCTTTACAATTTCGACGAATTTATCAAACGCTTTTCCCGAATCGATCATTTTCTGGGCTACTTTAATTCCCTGCTTAA
>JAEXUB010000184.1 GCA_023453125.1 Bacteroidota bacterium | reverse complement strand
GCAGAATAGTATAGATTCTTTTTCCGGTAATTTCTTCAATGCGGCTCAGATCATCAACCAGGGCTGGTGATATTACAACCGGTTTTTCGCATATTGCATCAAGTTCATTTTCAAGCGCAAGTTTGATATGCTGAAAATGAAAATGATTGGGAGTGCAGATTGACAAATAATCCAATTGCTTTTTTTTAGTCTTTATATATTCTGAAAACAAACTGTGATCCAGGAAAAAATGCGAACTGGGAAAGTATTGGTCCAGAATGCCAACCGAGTCGTTCACATCCATGGCGCCTGAAAGCATATTACCGGTCTCTTTGATGGCCTTCAAATGCCTGGGGGCAATATATCCCCCCGCGCCGATTAAAGTAAAGTTTTTCATATTTCACCGCGTTGATTATGAAAAATAATGGACTAATTGCTGCGGGCTTTTCTGATGAGAATATTATAAATAATTACAAAGAAATATTTTAGATCGGTCTTAACCGGATTTTTATCATAAGCATTAAAATACTTTCTTTCGGATTCCATAATTTCGTCTAATGTCTTTGGAAGGTCATAATAAAACGGAGGCAGTATTCCGGGTTTATATCTCAGTCTCATTTTTTGCAAATCTGTATCATAAAGGCTTAAATAGTGTTCGCTTATAGGCCTTACTCCAACCAGTTTCAAATCCCCCTTAAACCAGTTAATAAACATCGGCACTTCATCGAGCCATAATTTCCTTAAAAACTTTCCCCAGCTGGTAACGCGGAAATCATTTTTAATTTTACCCCCGACTTCGAGATTATTTTTGTTATAAATGAATTTCTGTATAAATTCTGAATAAGGATGCATAGTCCTGAACTTATATACATTAAATATTTTTCCTCCCGCACTTACACGCTTAAGCTTAATCAGTGGACCGTAAAGGGGGTTTCCTACATTTTCAACATCGTTTACTTTTCTGCATATGTAATAGATAAAATTGCCGAAAGGCTGATAATTGCAAATTTCAAAACCGCAATAATAGAGCCTTCCCAAAGCTTCAGGAAATGAGATGGCTCTTTTTTTTCCGCTTGAGAATACAAAATATATTTTTCTTATAAAAGGCAGGTTTGGAGTTACTCTTCTCCATAGGAAGTCGAAAAAATAAAAAAGACGGGCAATATGATACGGGTAGCGGTTAAGAAATCTTTCAAACCGTAAATGAGTAGGCTCTACCCTGCCAATATAATAGCCCCCTCTTACCAGCCTTCTATTTAATTTCTGAAAATATTCATTAATCCTCGGGAGGTCATTGATTTCATGAAGATTCATATAAAATTCAAAATAGTTTTCCGGAAGAATTTCCACGTTATATAAATCCGAGCTTCTAATCATAATGCATTTTCTGAAATCAAAAGTCGTCAGCTCAAGCGAATCTTCAAGAAATTCAAATATGCCTGGGAATTTTTTAAGATATACAGAATCTAACTGCTCTTTTAAAAACGGATTATAATAATTATTGTTTGGGGATGAATATTTTCCAGTCAACTCACGGGGATGCATCTGAATATTTTCTTTGTATTCAATGATGCTTCTAAAACTCCCCTTTACAGCATCGTGCACCGGAGTTCTGTAAATACTAAGAATAACAGAGCAATAAACGAGAGAAAATGCAGCATACAGCACTGAGAACAGGAGAAGATTAGTTTGCAGGTTCCTGTCAATATTAAAAGCGAAAAGAAGGAATGCATATACCGAGATAAAAAGCACATTGGCCTTGAATCGTTCCCAAAAATAAGACCAGTTAGATTTTCTATGGAAAATGCTTTTGTAATTATGAACCGTAATGGAAACCACAAACCATACTACAATTACAGATGAATATACAAAAGGGTACTTTTGCAATGCAGGGAGCTTCGCCGGGCTGTAGAATAACACCATTATGAAGGATAAACACAGGATTATGAATTCCTGCAGAAAGTTGGAAAAGGAAAAATCAATTTTTAACAGAAAATTCCTTTCGAATTGGAATGAGCCTTCGGAAAGAAGAAGCATCATTTCAAGAATAAAGGAAATAACTAACGAACCAAAGACAATAAGACGCGAAGGAGTCTCCGGGAAAATAGAAATAATTATTAGAGAAATGACCCCGAGTGACAACAAGAATGACGTAAAATACCGTTTAAGCTTAATTTCAAGAGAAAATACCTTCGGGTTTGAGTCGTACTTCTCCAGCAAAACTGCGAAAAGGAATGGTACAATCATAATAAGCGGCAGAAGAAGAGCATCATCCTTATGAAAATGAATTGCCCCCCGTTTTACTATCAAAGCTGTTATGTAAGAAAAAGAATGGATAATAAAACCTGTAAAATAACCGCTTTTGGCCTTAAGATATTTAATTAATGAAGAACTGTATGCCGCAATTAACATTATTCTTCTCCTCCTTAAGCGCTTCGAATACCTTTAAATAATATTTTGTGTAGAGTATCAAATAAACATTTTATATCTGTGCGTAAAGGGGCATTCAAATAAGTTTCAAGATATTTTTTTTCTGTTTCAACTATCCGGGAAAAATCTCCGGCCTGTGAATCATCAAATATTGGAGGTATTAGTCCCGGTTTAACTTTAATAAACAGCTCCCTGTAGTCTTTAGGATAAAGGCTGAAATAATGTCTGCTCATTCCCCTAATTCCAACAAGTTTAATATCGCTTTTAAGCCAGTTAATTATTTGAGGTATTTCATCAATCCAGTATTTTCTTAATATTCTGCCTATGGGTGTAATTCTAAAATCATTATTGATTTTTCCGGCTGTGCCGAAGTTATTTATGTCAAAAACTTTTTTTTGGATAAACTCACTGTAGGGATACATTGATCGGAGTTTAACGGCCTTAAATGTATAGCCCCTGTATCCAATCCGTTCAAGCGAAATTATTATACTTTTCGATGGCCGCGGCCTCGATAGAGGAAAAGCGACTTTAACAGCGGCAACCAAAGTTATTCCTTCATTCGATACTTCTCCGATAATCTCGAAGCCGCAATAATGAAGCCTACCCCACAGCTCCGTTCTTGGGATAATTAAATGTTTTCCCTTCTTCAAATGGGTTTTGGTTCCCGGAATATATTTAATAACCAGCACACCATAGTCCCTAATCTCATCTCTTAATTTTTCAATACTTTCATCAAGGGATCTGTTTTTGGTATTTATGGAGTCCTCATAATGCAGGTATTTTTTATCGCTCCGGTCATTTCTCAGAGTATCATTGTACTTAATCATTTTACCCATTAGAAGTTCAGGAAGGAGCCTCTTTTCTATTTCATTTATCCCATCGGTCAGTTTGTCAAGGGTAGGCATCGTGATAATAATTTCTTTAGGAGATTTGTCTAAATTCTCTATTGAGGGAATTCTATCTTCACAGTTTTTTTTATTTGCAAAAGCAGCAAATAAAATAAATTGTAAAGTATATGAAATAAATATTACGGCTGCGTTAATCAATATTGTCCCGTTGGAATAAATATTCAGCCCCGGAACGGCCGCAATTAAAAGTAAATGTAGTAAAAATGATTTAATATATGGAGAGACATAATAGGTTACACGGTCATACGGATATTTATCCTTGTATAAATCGGTTACTTCGCATATTAAAAACATTATAAGAGTGTTTAATAATAATCCAAAGCCAATAATATTACCCGATATCCAGCCGATTAATAAGCCGGGAACAATAAGCAGGATTGTACCTGAGATATATTTTCTCATATCACGCATTTATTTAAACCTTAGCTGGGTTCCGGGATTCTTAAAATACTCTTTTACCGAGGAAGGATAATTTGCAAGAAGCCAATAAACAAATGCCGATACATCTACCATATTCTTAAGCATTTTTTCTCTCTTATATTTTTGCCTGCCGTCCAGATCTTTGTCATTTAGAATAGACCTTAATTCATTAAATATTTTCATACGATCAGCCGGATTTATTCCCTTTAATAGCCCGTACTTTTCGTTTAATTCGGAATATTGTCTAAAATCATCAAACCAGTCATCTATCTCTATTGAAGGAATTCCCAAAACTGCAGCTTCTGCACACATAGTTGTACTGTCGCTTATAAATATCCGGCAGAATGCAATATAGTGGCTGATATCTTTCTTATTTATATTTATGCAGTATGATTCTAAGTCTGCAGGTATAGGACGTTCAGATGAAATAATTACTTTTCCGTATTCCTGCAGGAATAATATTAATTCCCTAAGCAGTTCATCATTTATTCCGTTATTACCTACATCGTGAGTCGATGTTACCGATACACATCTTATAAGAAAATAGCTGAAAGGTGCGGCTATTGATACATCCAGTTTTGTTTCCTGAGGTGCGAAGCAGTTTGGATGAAGATGCATGAGGGACTTATAGCCGTAATAACCTATTTTCTTTTTTTCATATCTTCCCATATAGGCAATTGAGGGAGCTAGGACATAATGAGCTGTTGAGATAAGCAAAACCGATTCAGGAACGGCACTGAGGTCATCGTCAGTAAAAAATATCGTTGGAATCCCTTTTAATCTTCCAAGAACCGTGAATAAATCGTCAGTTACGCATAAATCATATTTTTTCCCTTTAATAAAGCGATTTAAACGGAACAGAGTACGGAATAAGTTAATGAAAGCGCTGATATACACCGGCACCCCTTTAAACCTTCTCCCCTCTGGAAAAATATTGGTATACTGCCACCCTTCTGATGCTACAAGCTCTTCCATTATGCTTTTTTTTATTATAACCAGATCAACCTGAATTCCTTCAGAAAGCATTTTATTGATTATTCCCCGGAATGCCTGGTACTTTGCAGGATGAATAAAATAAAATAATATTTTCATAATGTTCTATAGATTTTGGGAATCCTGTTTATTCTATTTATTGTGCTTTCAAAATCGAGCCCTACAATTTCGAGATACCATTTTATTGTTTCATAGCGCGGAATATTTTCTTCGTTTACTCTTTTTAAGGCCTCTTCCCGGGAGATTAACCCTTCTCTAATCTGATTGCTTCTGAAAGTATCGTTTTCCGAAAATCCGGCAATGGTGTAATAAATGTAATTATAAAATCCTGCCGTACCGTCTCCAATTCTCCAGGTTGAATCAGTATCGACTGCTTTTTCCCAATCGTATTGTCCCAGAATTGTCTTTTCAATATTCTTCTCGTCCCATTGCAGGTAATCGTACAAATGGTAATAATCCCCTTTCGGGAAAAAGTAACGCACTAAAAAAGACCCGAATGTATCGATCAGAGAGCTGTTTATATATGAAGGGCTCTTAATCAAATTGGTGCCCACAAAAGAAAATAATTTCATCTGGCTTAGAAGAGTAAGAGAATAAATACGTTTCTTATCAAATTTAGGCTTAAGCCCTGCAAATCCTGTTTTAAAGTCTGTGTTTTCCAGCGGATTAATTCCCCATATATTAAGCTTAATTCCAGTCTGCTTTTTCACCTGATTACAGTAATAGAAAAAATATTTGTCCCCTGCCATAAAGAGAGGTATCATCCCGAGATCGGGGTTCTTGAGCCAGGCAAGAATATTCTTTCTAATGTTTTCTCTTTTCACCCTTATATCGGCTGAAACTATTATATTTTCAACTCCTAATTTTCCGCAAACCCTTGCTATATTACGTCTTGCCAGGTCTGTTACCATTCCCCAGTCATACGTGAACGCAATTGGATTTAACCCGAGCTCTTTCTTAGCAAAGTGGAGTACATATGTACTGTCCCTTCCGCCGCTGTAAGGAATTATGCAATCCGGTGCCCCATTAACCTTTTTATATGGTTCTACCAGTTTATGGAGTTCTTCAATCGGTTTTTTCTGATTCTTTTTCCTGTAATTTACACAGTAATTGCATGTTCCTTCCGTATTAAATGAAATAAAAGGAAAAGTTTCCGGCAGAAGGCACTTAGAGCACCTTTTAAGCTTAGAGACGGCTTCATAATTATGTTCCAGCAGTTTCCTTTCGCTGCTGCTTACAGGATCGAGCATTATTCTATTTATGTCTACAAGTGAGTGTCTTAATTTATTTTTTCCTGAAAGGCTGTTTTTTACAATTTTAACATCCAAAGGAGTCTTCTTTTCAAAACTATGCTGCACTCCTGCATCAGGATTTTCAAGATGGTATTCAGTTAATCCGAAAGACTCAAGATTTACTTCTATACAATTATACGGCGTCAAATGCTTTATACAGCTATTATTTAGGTTCCCTACCGGAATACTATTTACAGCCTCCCGAAGAATCGAGAATTCAGACGCAAAAACCAGTATTCCTTTTCCATCTGAAACCGTATAAAGGGAACCATTATTAGTGGCAAGAAGGAGCACCGGCTCCACTTCCGAAATCAGGCCTGTGGAAACAGTACCGTAAATCTCATTAAATGTGTTTTTTACTGATGCCTTAAGACAGCAGTTCTCATTTAAATTACTCATCATAAGCGACAGCATTACTTCGGTATCTATTTCATATCTTCTTTCAAGTGCAGGATATTTCTTCCATATTTCATCGGCATTCACAATAATTCCGTTGTGAACCGCAACAAAACCGTCTTTAATTACCGGCTGATTATTATGGTCTTCCATCTGCGTTCCGTTTGTTACAAGCCTTGAATGGCCGATAACCGCAAATGAAGCAGAAAGATTCGACCCGGAAAAATCATCAAGCCACTCTGCAAGGGTTTCACGGTAAATCGAACTCCTGATTAATTCACTTACCGGAACCGGAGCCCTTAAAACCTTTATATTATTCTTAACCGGATTACGGAAAGCTAATCCTCCCGATTCCTTGCCTCTGGCTTCAGACAGAAGAGCGAGCCGAGCTAAGAGTTTTTTTATTTCCTGATTCCCATAACGGGATTTATTGCTTACTGCAATACCGAAAATTCCGCACATACTATTCCGCTGCCTCTTTCTCCCTTAATTTTTCCTCCAACTGCAGAAAATAGGCCGGCATTTGAGGGAATAAATATTTCATAAAAGGCCTTATTAGTTTGTAAACCGACTCCAGAACCGGATGATATGAGGGATAATCGGTAAAGGAATGATTAGGAGAATCAAAATATCCCCTGAACTGTTTTCCTGCCATACCAAGTTTCTTTGCAACAAATTCGATCTCAGCTTCTATATTTTCAACAGAATATGCCGGTGAAGCAAGTTCCGCTATAGCCTGACTGCGTGTCAGATGCCCGCTGCAAATCTGTGCCGAAAAAGTAATTATCCTCTTATCGAATCCGAATTTGACAGGCATCCAGTAAGCAATTGCGAATTTTGTAAAACTGTTTTCATGATGATGACCGCCGTAATATTTCCAGTCATAGTTCTTCATAAGGAATTCCCTTGCGGCCTGCTTATCATAATCTATGTAAAAGAAGGGATAGAGCATTTTTATTCCGCAGAAATATTGATAATAGATATTTTCAGAAATCGACATATTTGGGAATGATTTAATTTTCCTGCTGCCGAATTTCTTTTGGATATGCCTGAGCTGTCTTGCATCTCCATAAGTCCATTCATTCGGCTGTGTTCCCTCTGAACGGAAATCGTGCCCGATAAGTATATGCTTTACTTTGAATTTCCTTGCCATCCTGAAGAGTATGGATTTTATGGCCTGATCAGTAGGATAATCAATCCAGGGGAGCCCCGCTTTTATATACGAACTGAGAATATCCTTTAATTCTTCATAATCAATCACATATGTTTCAAGATCTATCTTCAAGGCATTTGTCACTTTCTTAATATTTTTTACTGCAATCTCAGAAGACCATCCGTTATCAAGTGTTACAGCAAGGGGCCTAAGCCCGAATTCCCGGGCTATATAAAGTAGAAAGGAGCTGTCTGTGCCTCCGCTGACTCCGATAATACAATCATATTCCTTCCCTTTGCCGGCAGATTTAATTTCATCCACATATTTATTCCAGGCTTTGAGTCCCTCAACTCCTCTTGGATAATCGCCTGCATACTTTTGAAACATATGGTAATAATTTGATAACCCGTTCAAGTCAAACTTAATTCCCGGTACAGTAGTATCCCAAACTCCGGCGCTGCATCTTTTATATTCGCCCATCGGCATCCCCGCTGTTAAATATTTTCATCAATTCTGTGTCCGAAGGATAATTGACTAATACAGCTTTTCTGACACCGTGATAGATAAAAATGCTCCCGGCAGCCACTGCATGAGCTCCTCCATTAAAATATGCCTCTCTCAAATGGTTCAATGAGCCGCATCCGCCGCAGGCTATTACAGGTATCATAACCGCAGAAGTCGCTTTTTTAACCAGTTCAATGTCATATCCGGTCATCATTCCATCTTTATCAATTGAATTTATGATCAGTTCCCCCGCCCCGTTATCCTCAATAATCCTCAAATAATCTTCTAGTCCCAAAGAATACTTTTTGCTTCCCGAATGGGTCATAACGGTATATTTTCCGAAAAGAGACTTTTTAGCGTCAACCGAAACGACAACGCTCTGGCTTCCGAACTCAAGAGAGCATTCACGAATAAAAGAGGGGTCTGCTGCCGCTGAAGAATTTATCACTATTTTTTCGGCACCAGCCTTGAGCAGTATTGCCGCCTGCCGGGTGTTTTTTATTCCTCCGCCGACAGCAAAGGGCATATAAGCTTCATCGCAAATCTGTTGGGCAAGCTCCGCTGAAATTACACGTTCCTCATTAGAGGCGGATATGTCGAGAAAAACCAGTTCATCGCTTTCATGGTCATTTAAAATCCTTACAGCATTAATTGGATCCCCGATATATCTCTCTTCTTTGAACTGAATGGTTTTCACCAAACCTTTTCCCTTCAATAATAAGACAGGTATTACACGGGGACGAAACATTCTAATACTTCTCCGCAAAGTTTTTCAGTAATTGAATCCCGAGTCCGTGGCTCTTTTCGGGATGAAACTGAACTCCGGCGATATTCCCTTTGGAAAAAGCGGAGGTAAAGGTAATTCCATATTCAGTTGAAGCAATTTCATCCTCTTCTTCTTCGCAGGTAACAGCAAAAGAATGAACGAAATAATAACGCCCTACTTCTAATGATTTATCTATTAAAGCATTATCTCTTTTTACTTCAATACCGTTCCAGCCGATGTGGGGTACCTTAAATGGTTTTCCGTTAACCCTATTATTAAGCAATGATGTCTTCCCCTTAATCCATCCTAGTCCGGGGCAACCCCCTTCTTCGCTGTAAATCGTCATAAGCTGCATTCCCAGACAGATTCCAAGTATGGGAGTTTTTCTTATTAATGCCGCCTCATTCAAGACTTCTTCAATTCCTTTTTCCTTAAGATTTTTCATACCCGCGGCAAAATGCCCTACTCCCGGCAAAACTAATTTTGAAGCATTCAGGATTTCTCTTGGGTTTGCGGATACAACCGAATCAATCTTTATACTTTCGAATGCTTTCTGGACCGATCTTAAATTTCCTAAACCATAATCAATTACGACCAGCACGGGCAACCTTTCTTAAAATTCTTTTGAAATGGAACCTGTTTATAAAGCGTGAAAAATCCTTGTCGAAATATTTTTCGTCCCTTTTAATAAAACCTGAAAAGAATCCAGCTATATACAAGAAGCAGTTAAGAAAAATTGGGGGTTTCATTGCCAATTTTATCCCTCTCAAAAGAACAAGAAAAATACTGTTCCCCTCCCTGTATGCTTCAATTCCCGATTTGAAAGAATGTTTTTTTATGTTGTAGGAAGAAGTTGTAGGGCGGAAATGAACAACAGGAACCTCAACCGTTTTTGTAAGCCATCCTTTATATATAGCCTCCAATTCATCAACACCATCCCAATTCCAGATAGACTTGAATCCCCCAATGTCTTCAAAACATTTTCTACGTACCGATTTGAAAGCACCCCGTATATGATAATCGTTCTGAATTTCCCTGACAAGTTTTCCATCAATTAGATTAACTAAATAGCCGCCGCAAAGTCCAATTTTTTCATTTCCGGAAAATTCCTCTGCAATCCTTTCAAAATAATCCGGAGGAAGAGATAAATCACCGTCAAGTTTAACAATGAAATCCCATTGAATTTTCTTTTCTAATAAAAGCTTGTATCCTCTGAAAAAAGCATTTACAACCTTAGCCCCTCCGCTTCTTTCCTCTGCTCTGTTTTCAGTTCTAATTACTTCGATCCATTTATACTTTGCCGTAAATTCAGAAATTATAGCCGGAGTAGAATCGGAAGAACCGTCATCTGCTATTATCCATATCCCGGGCAAATGAGTCTGTCCGCAAACGGACTCAAGTGTATGCCTTATATATGCTTCTTCATTCAATACTGGTGAGATTACAGCGTATTTCAATTCTTTTTTCTCTTTTTAACAATAAATGAGCCTATGGCAAGAATATCTATACAGTCCTTTTTAAGCGAATTAAGGGCTTCCAGAGGTGTCCTTACAATCGGTTCCTCATGAACATTAAAACTGGTATTTATAAGAGCCGGAAGCCCGCTAATTCTGCAATATTCCTTCACAATATCATAATATACCTTGTGCTGAGCGGGCGTAATTGTCTGAGGGCGCGCTGTGCCGTCTACGTGCACTACCGCCGGTATTTTATCTTTCCATTCCTCCTTTACATCGAATGTAATCGTCATAAACTTGGCAGGATACTTACCCTTGGAATAATTAGCAAAAACTATATCGGCGAGCTCCTCGGGGCAAACCGGGGCAAAAGGCATAAACTCGGTCCTCTTAAGCCTCTTGTTCAGCCAATTGTTGATTTCATTGTTTGTTGCGTTTGCAAGAATAGTTCTTGCGCCAAGAGCTCTTGGACCGTATTCCATTCTGTAATTAAAATGCCCAACTATATTTCCCTCATAAACGAGTCTGGCAACTTCTGAAGCAAAATTTTCGGGACAGTAGTACTCATATTCCGGATTTGAAATTGCTTTCCTAATTTCGTCATCATTGTATTCAGAACCGTAAAAGACGTTATCAATTGCGGTTGGCGATAGAAAACTCCCCTTGCTAATCAAACAATCGTTATAATAAAGCAGAGCAGCTCCCATGGCAATTCCTCCGTCCCCCATATTCGGGTGAATAAAAACCTCGTCAATCTCATCAATCTCCATTATTTTCTGGTTTATCCTTACGTTTGAGAAAATACCTCCCGCAAGCCCTACTTTATTGATTTTGCATTTATTCACCCAATACTTTGCATAATTGACAAACACCTCTTCAGAAACTGATTGGCAGGCCGCGGCTATGTCCTCTTTTTTTGAACAACTGCATTCTTTTCTTAAATAAGCCATATAGATTTCGTTTACAAATCCCGGTTTGCCGCTAAAAAAAAGGAGAATTTTTTTAAGCTTTCTTTTCCAGGCGGGCATACTGCCAATTATCTGCGACTCATATGATTTCCCATCTTCGACTGAATAAATCATCTTTGAAAAAGAGTTTTTAAGCAGATCAGGGTTTCCATATGCCGCAAGACCGGTTACCTTACCTTCGTGCCGGTTCCGTTTGAAACCTAGATATTTAGTAATTGCCGAATAAAAAGCCCCGACAGAATGATCTTCTTCAACAGTGTGAACAGTTTCAAATTTTCCGTTTCTGGCAATGGTTACAATTGAAGAAAGACCGTCTCCTGCCCCATCGGCTGTGATGATAAGCGATTCATCATAACCAAGATTAAAATAAGCTGAAGCGGCATGGCATAGATGATGGTCATACGACTTGATTGGCGCTTTAATGCCGGTTTTTTGTAAAGCAGCCGCAAATAAGTGCCCGCAGCTTAACGGTTTTATTACCTGTTGTTTAATTTTAAAAATTACTTTTCTAATTACATATGACAGCGGGAGTTCGTTGCTTACGTCATATAAACCGCTGAAGTTAACCATTAAATAATGAGAATAGGAAGCTTTCCCATTAAGCAGTGCATTCCCTCCAAATACAACTATATCAACTTCTGAAGGCCCAATACCTCCAATTCTAAGACACTCCTTTATTGATTCATAAGGAAATCCGAAGTGATATTTTACGCGGGTAATTCTTTCTTCGGCAACAGACGCTATTACTCTCTCCTCTTTCAATAGAACTGCTGTAGCATCATGCCCCGGATTTATACCAAGAATATACATTAGTTTTCCCCTTTCATTTGATTGAACGCCTGAAAGCCCGATTTATTAAGTTTAGATTGCACTGCTGCTCTTTCTATTTCCGCAGCCCATTGTTTCCAGCCATATTTTCCGGAAACACGACTGCTTATAAGCCGGCGGTCCCATATAATTTGTTTAGCCCTGCAAATGGCATCCTTAATATGATCCTGAGAAAGTTTTTTCAGCATTAAACCGGTTACTTCATTTTCAATTACATTGGGCATTTCCCCAACCGGAGGGGCAATTACCGGAAGACCGCAGGCCATCGCTTCAATAGCGGCAATACCGAAACCTTCTGACCGGCTTGGAAGGCAGAATATATCGGCTCTGGCGTAGTATTTTCTTAATTCCCCCGGAGAAAGATAACCGGCTAATTCAATTTTGTCTTTCAGCCCGAGGTTTCTTATTCTCTCAGAATACTCCCTTTCGAGAAAACCTCTTCCTGCAATTACGAGCTTTACATCTTCAATGTCTTTTACTGCCTCAATTAGAATATCGTGCCCCTTAACGTATTCCAAGTTGCCTGCCGATACTATGGTGAATCTGCCATCGCGCCTCACGCTTTCTTCGGAGAAGCTGAAATGCTCCTGGTCGTATCCGTTTGCTATAACAATATGGTTCTTAAATGGGTAAAGACGTTGAGCCGATTCATTCATTGACTCAGAGACGAATACTACCTTATCGCAATATTTATCTGCTATACTGCATATTTTTTCAATTCCCTTATATATTTCCGGATAGACAAGAATTTCACTTCCTTCGGCAATTGAAAATAGTACTGAATCGGTTGCCTTTCTTAAATATCTGCTGAATGCACCCTCGGGATTCAGAACAGAGAGAAGTATAAGATCCGGAGAAAAATTCCGGCAGATCGATTTTATTTTCATGCCTGCCGAGATATTCAAAGCAAGACTTTGATACGGCCACATAATCGCTGAAGGAACAGGAAACCAGGAAACAGTAATACATTCGAAACCGGAGTTAACATCAAAATCATAAATTGGTTTAAAACTTCCGTAGTACTTTTTCATCATCTTTATATCGGGCCTTGCACCCAAATACTTAATAGGGGGGATAACAGAAACCGGAATAACGGCCTTGACTCTATGCCCTCGTTCAATAAGAGCTTTAATTCGGCTTATATTAAAAGTACCGCTGTTGCTTTCGTAGCGGTTAGGAAACAAATGTCCAATGAAAAGGATATTCATATTTTCCTGTAATAGTATTTGATGCAGAACTAAATTCTCCTCAGTATTAGCCGGGTACAAATCAGCTCCTCATCTTCCTTTTCCAGTCGGAAAAAGGAAAGAACGAGGGCAAAAAGCGCTGCATATACAAAGTGCTTGCTGAAATATTCGCCTGTAAACGCGTCCCCAACCAGTATCATCAGATATGAAAACATCACCGGTGCTGTTAAAGTGCGGCTGTAATTCTCTTTTGATTCAAAAAGATATTGAACACTTCTTTTACCAAAGACAAAAACGAGATAAAAGAGAAAAAGTGTCATTGGAATTCCGTAATATGCCCATACAGCCGCAAAACTATTGTGAATATAAGCAGACTGTCCCTGTACAAAAAACATGTAATTGCGCATTCCCCCTCCCCAGAACACTTCGAAATTAGAAAAGAGGGTTGTGAAGGTTAATGCTGTCTGTTCCCAGTGCCCCATATCGGTAAAATTATCTCCATAATCTTTAATATTCCCCCCGAATACAGCATAAATTCTTAGAAAGAAATATTCTACGTCTATAGCTGTCTCTTTATTTATAAAATAATAGATGCCGAATAACATTCCTCCTGCAAGGAGCCCTTTGAAAAAGAGCTTGCTTCCTGTTTTCCTGTAATAATAAAGAATCATTAAGTCTATTATTAGCAAGATTGCCAGAGGTGTTCTTCTGTCGGCAAAAAAGATAGTAAAGTGAAATATCACGACAATCAAAAGAAATACCTTGCGGTGTGACGAGAGATACAACGAAAGAGCTATTGCACTGAAAATTACCATTACATTCACAATTTCCGCATGGGGAATTGTTGTTGCGGATCCAAGGAATTTAACTCCGTTTCCGGATATGAATAATAATGATGATATAACAGCCTGTGAAAGTCCCACCCAGAAACCATAATAAATAAAATCATGAATAATTTCCAGAAAGGCTTCTTTTCTGACTCTTAAGAAGATGAAAAGCAATGCAAGAAAAAAGAAAAGTATTCTGGGAGAATAAGACAGTAGATACTTCAACTGATCAAAGGAATTGTTCGGGTTAAGAAAACAAAGACCTATAACAAAAGCAGATACAAAAAAGAGTTTTTTGCTAACCTGTTCTGCAAACCAGCCGATTCCGAATTTTTTAATTAATACTATCATTAAAGCGGCAAATATGAATTCCATAAGGGCGAATCTCTCCCCTACAAGAGTTTCTTCCTGCAGAAGCATATCCAGTCGGCCGAACAAAGGATTATAATTCATTTTTGAGAAATCTTCTCCCCTTAAATACGGTGTAGTCCAGAATTGTATAATCCAGAAAAGTACAATAAGAATTTTAAGTGCAATCCCGGTTTTAAACCGGTCGTTTTCTTCGAATGACGCGGAATAGTTCATTTTCTTACTTTTTCCTTGATAGAGTATACATTAATTGTGCTCAATCCCGCGGAATTTCTTCCACATATTTATTACCCGAAAGGGGAGCAGTGATAGAACGACAAAAAATGGAGTCCTTAGGTTAAAGGGATTAAATACGAAAGATTGCATAAAATACATAAAAGCCTGAATGTGCTTTTTTCTTCTATATAAGTAAATAGTCCCGAGTTTGGAGTAATAGTCGCTTCTAAGCCTGCTATAACTTTTTTTTACTGTAATTTTGTTCAGCAGCTGATACTCGTCATTCGTCAGGTCCCCTTCCGATAAAATCTTTTTTGCAAGAGATATCATTATTGAAGCATCTTTGCTATCCCTATTGGTAAGTGCGGTTGGGACAATTCTGTATTTGATTAAAGGTTCTTCCAGGTTACAGAGCCGGCCGGCCTGTTTCATTTTTTGCCAAAGGATGTAATCTTCGAAATGGTGTCTGATTTTCTCAAAATAACCGCCGCATTGAACAAAATCATCCTTCCGGAAAATAACTGAACTGTGAAAAAATGGACTCTGCGTATGCAATTGAGAAATAATTTCCTCTCCAGTTACCGGCACATTCGATGTATATAGGTATTTCCCCTTCATATCAATAATCAGGGCGTTCGAACCAAGCACAGAACAAAAAGAGTATTTTTCCATAAACTCAACCTGCTTTTCAAGCCGCTGCGGAAGGGATATATCATCGGCATCCATTCTTGCAACATATTTTCCCTGTGCCTGAAATATTCCTGTGTTGAGAGCCGGAGCCAGTCCCCGGTTTTTCTGCGTTGTAACTTTAATCCTTGAATCCTTGTAGCACTTAATTATATCCGGGCTCGAATCGGTGGAACCGTCATCAACAATTACCAATTCCCATTCAGACATGGTCTGGGCCAAAATGCTTTCAATTGCTTCTGCCAGGTATTTTTCACCATTATAAACCGAAAGGACCACACTAACCAAAGGAGCTTTGTCCACTATCCGCCCTTAAGAATATTTTGAATAATTTTTTTTGAAAGAATTTTTGCCGATAGAATCTTATATGCCGATACCAAATTAAGCCGTGATAGATAAAACTTAAGGGCAAATCTTCCCGATTCTGCCCAATGCCAGAAATCCGCAATTTCAACTCCGGATTCAGCGAGTTTTCCGAGTCTCTTTTTCATCCTTTTTAACGGAACTAAAACATGGCTCTGCTGCATATTAATGACTCTGTAATTCATGTTATATTCCAGAGTCTCATTTTCAAATAAAAAAAGTCCTGTTTGAAACATCTTTGCTATCCAATCTTTATATCTCAAAGCGGCAGAACGGGAAATCATAATTGATGAAGGGGGTATTACATAATGTCCGGAATTTGCCTTTTTTCTTCTTCCCTCAGAAAAGGAATAATAGCATATTTTTGTCTCTGCCGGATTCTCGTATAGGTAATAATTTGAAAGACTTATTTCAATATTGTCATAAATATCGTGCTTTAATGCCTCCGACTGAATTAATATTTTTTCTTCAGTCCAAATATCTCCGTTTTCAATAAAAGTGATATATTCATAATCTGATGAATTCAACAATTCCTCTACGCCGGGATAAAATTCAATTGGCATTACCGCCCCAATTTTCTTTAACGGCGTATTACCTACGACTGCAATTTTAATATTTTTGCAAAGTTGAGAGAGCACTGAGCTTAGACTCTTTTCAACAAGCAGCTCATCCTGCCTGATTATAAAAACCACACAAACATTTTCTTGTTGAAGAGGCAAAAAAGATTCCATCTTCGGCTTTTTTTCCACAACATTAAAAATGCCGGATAACCTTTTTAACCAGCTATGTTCCAAGAGAGTCTTTCGATATGCCATTTCGGCAATCTGATACCTCTCCGTTTCATGCTTCAGGTAATAATCTATCTTGTCCTTCAAATCGTGATAATCGTTGTAGAAAATTATTTCCTCTCCCGGATTGTAATATTCTTCAAGCTCGGGGTTGTATTCAACGAGCTGAAAAGCACGGCAGGCAGCTACCTCAAATATTCTTCCTTTAATCTGAAGTGTTGAATTATCCCCCGCACGCATTGTAGTAATGTTAATTTTTGACCTGTTTATTGATTTTATATAATCATCATTAGAAAGATGCCCCCTCCAATGCCTTCTGTAATTAGTATTTTCCCACCCCCTGCCGAATAAAACAAGCGGGACATCGTGCTCTAATAAATACCCGGCCAGCTCTTCGCGTATGCTGTGGGGAGCTCCAATCAGAGAAACATCAATATTTCTGTTTATTTCCAAAGGTTTAAAATTATTTGTATTAACCCCCCATTGCGAGAAAATGATATTTGTGAATCCGTGCCGGGTATATAATTCGATATTCTGCTTATATGTCGTTATTAGCCAGTCAACAGATAACCCGTAATGCCTGCTGAATTCATAAAACTGCCAATCATCATCAGTAAGCAACAGAATTTTAGTGAGACCTTTAATCTGCCTGAGAAAACTGAATGAGAGAAGTATATTTCCCGTTGTAATAAATATTGCTGAATACTGGTTCTTATTTAATTCCTCGGCAATTATAGATTCATTTTCCTCAACAGCCCAGGGATTTAATCTAAGCCTGGTAAAGCGGATGTTTTCGGGAGTATCCGCAAAATGGGCTGCGAAATAGTCGCTTTCCTCATTAAGCAGCAGAAGTACCGGATATTCCATAAACAAATTACTCATATCTTTGTATTTTATGGTTTATCATATTCATTTACCGATTTTATCAGCAAGATTTTCTGCAAGTTCCCCGGGCGAGGCCTTTTCAGGGATGTAAAGCCGGCATTTATCAATTCCGCTTAAAAACATTCTTCCTATTTCTGAAGTCTTAAACTTATAATCTTCCATATTAAACATGCCGAATAATCCCATAATTATTAAGGGCATAAAAGAAGTATGCCATTCAAATCCAATTACAGAATTCAGACGTGAGAGCATTTCAGTCTTCTCAACCTGAACATACTTAAATTCATCTCCTTTATATCTAACCAAATCAATAATGAGAATAGACTTTGCTGCTTGGCAGACAGCATCCTTGCCGAAAATATGGGATACAGGAACGGCGGCAACATAGGACTCCTTGTGCCATCCGGACATCACACTTTCCTTTATCCCCTTTTTTATCAGATAATTTCTAATTACCTCCCTAAAAGGTGCATTAAGCCTAATAAACTCCTTAATTGAAGTCATTATAGCCTGCCAAGGACTCTTTTTGAAATTCATATATATTTCCGGATAGACATTTTCATGGTATTCTTTTATGATAAAAGAGCGGGGAAAAGGGAGGCAATCCCCGTTGCTCTTAATTGCAATTATATCATCCCCCAGAAGTTTGTATCCGAGATCACTTATGAATCCATTAATGGATGCAGTTTTGCCTACTCCCCCGGCTCCTGTTAAAAGTATGGCTTTGTTATCTCGATTAACAATTCCTGCCGAGTGTATAAAATAGATCCCGTTATTCAGAAACAGTAACTGGATAAATATTGTTATTAGAAAATTTGGCTGGATACAGTAAATATCATATCCTTTTGGGGTCTTTACAATTGCCAGTTTTCCTAAAGAATCAATACAGTACTCGTCCCATTGGCCATTATAATTATAATTATTTACCAATCCGGGATAATTCTTTCGATTAAGTTTACTGTAAGACTTTACATTAATAACATAATCGGTTGGCATATTTTCATCTGCCGTTTTCAAAGCAAAGTGATTCAGCTGAAAATCGATAGCTTTGGCGACACTTGAAGATACTTCATCCTCAATTATCACAACCAGAATGTCATATAGGCAATAAGTTTTCATATGCTCTTTCAGATAATAGTTATCCCCGCAGAACTGCAGGCTTCCTTTACATTCTCCGGAATTCTAATTTTCCTTCCCAAAAGCAAAAAAACTAATTTTCTCATTTTTGAAATAATCCTATCCCTCCTTGCTAAACTCCCGAAATAAACATCGGCATAGTTTGAGATTGATCTTCCTGTAAAACCGGACAATCTCAAACCGGCACAGGAACTATAGTCAAACAATCCTTCAGCGTTCATATCCGGAAAAGCCTCAGGACTGAACATATTGTTTTTAATAAAGATTGAATTTGTGAGTGTACAGCAAACCAGTTTGTACCCTTTTTCAGCGGCAAGAAATTCCAGAGCCTTTGCAGAACAGCGGAGAAAGACTTCCCCTTCGGGATCGCGATAGTCTATATATGCCGGGATTGTATGATTATGTTCTATTATTACAATTGAAGGATTGACAAAATTGAGATATTTCCATACATAATAATCATAGGAATCGATATCAATTGATAAAACGCCTACGTCCCGTGGAAGGTTATTTTTGATAAATAAATCATCAATTGAGTTATTTCCTTTTACCTCAATTAGAGCATTGAAAGAAGTTATATTGAATCCGTTATATTCTTTTTTAATATTAGCTTCTCTCGATTTTTCAGCTTCAACCAGAATACCGTGCCAGCCTTTATCGTGCCACAAAGTGTAAACATTTGACAAATTTCTGCCATCCCAGGCGCCAATATCCACACAAACCTTCGGGACCTCGCATTTTGAAAGGATGTATTCTATTATTCCATCTTCCCCATGCTGGGAAGTATAATTCTTCCCATAAATGTTTAGTTTATTTGTCATTTTTTTTCTCCGCAAAAGAATTATAGAATTCCTTAATTGTTCCGCATATATAATCAACCTGCTGATCGGTGAGAAAGGATTGGGAAGGAAGCCACAAACCCTTTTCACCTACGAGGTTTGAAACAGGAAATTCACCGGGTTCATTATAAGCTTCCTGTTTATTTATAGGGGGATACATTAACCTGCTTCCGATTCCCTTTCCCTTCAGATAAAGCATTAATTCATTCCTCTTTTCGAACAATCCGTCAATAAACCAGGGAGCTGTCCATTCAAGGTCCTGTTTAAAAAGGAATATTTCCTGAACTTCCTGCAGCAATTGCCTGTAAAGGGCATAAATTTCCTTTTTTCTTTTAACACGCCATTTAAGTTTTTTCATCTGCTCAATTCCAACAACAGCCTGGAGATCGGTGAATTTGAAATTCCATCCTATGGAATCGTGAACATCTAACCCGCCCCCGCTCCTTCCAAAATCTTTGAGCCTTCTTATTTTATAGTCAAGAGCGTCATCATTTGTAATAATTGCGCCTCCCTGTCCGGTTGAAATGATTTTAGGTGCCGAAAAAGAAAAGCTCCCTGCAACTCCAACTGAGCCGATATGCTTTCCTCCCGGATAAAAGGAACCGAGCGACTGCGCCGAATCCTCAAGCAGAAACAATCCCTTTTCATTGCACAATTCCACAAATGCTTCTATTCCCGGCTTTGGATATCTGCCGTTGGCTGAAACAAGCATTACTCCTTTTGTTCTTTCGGTTATAAGTGATTTTGCATTTTCAAGATCAAGGCACAATGTCTCTTTCTCAACATCAGCAAATACCGGTTTAGCTCCAAGAATCTTGATGGAATTAGGACTGGCAATCATTGTAAAATTCGGTACAATAACCTCATCTCCCGGTTTTATTCCAGCAGCAATTGCAATTAATGAAAGGCTTACTGTTCCATTATTTACTGCAATACAATGCCTTGTCCCGGTATAATCAGCAATCATCTTCTCGAATTCTTCGGTCTTCCGGAATTCAGTTATCCAGCCTCCGGAATCGAGATATTCCGAGATTGCCGTTTTCTCATTCTCATCAAACCAGGGCTCCATTTGAGGAATAAACTTTAACATTTTGTACCTTCGATATTTAAACTGATCAATAATCCGTTTTCCTTATCCATATGCGGAAAGTAAGCCTGAGAATAATCATCATAGCCTTCATTTTCTCCGGTGAATACATCTCTCCAATCCCATGTTTTTATTGAGCCGAATCCGTTTTCCTCTAATATTTTTTTGAGAGAGCTGTAATCGTATGTAGTACGGTGATAGATTATTTCATCCGAACCGGGTATTTGCCACTTTCCGAAGAGAGGACCAAGAATTTTCGATATTTCACCTGTTGATTTATAGACCTGAATAAGTTTATCAAAGTCAGGCACTGCTAATCGAAGCACACCCCCGGGTTTAAGAACTCTTCTCCATTCTTTTAAAACCAGAATTACTTCCTCCCTGTCATAATACTCGAGTATATGTGATGCATAAATAAGGCCGGCACTCTCATTTTCAAACATATCAAGCCTATCAGCTTTGGTTTTATAATCAATATGCGGAAAATCTGCCGGATCGATATGCACATATCCTTTCAAATATCTCTTGCCGCATCCGATGTGCAGTTTCATAAGAGCTCCTTGTCTTTATCAACGGATATGAATTGCCCCCCTTTTACTTCAACTACTTTTGTATTGTCTTCAAGAATTTTATACCCGTGTCCTCCGCACAGCAGAACAGCTAAATCCCCTTTCGAAAGAATAAACTCTTCAAATTTCGCATTCTCTGTATCGTAAAGGTCAACCTGCACTTTACCGTTCATGACAATAATACATTCCTGTGTAAACGATATTACTCTCACGTTTTCAATATGCTTATGAGCTTTAAGAATCCTGCCGCTGTTATACCACCAGGTGCCGACCTGAACGAAATCGGAATCACGCGATAGGAAATCGAGTTCCTCTTTCCATACTTCGGCCCTGTGTACTACGCCATATAATTTGTCTTTATAAATTATCTCTTTCATAAACCGGCTTATATTGTTTTATAGTGGGTAAAATATTCATAGAACGAAAAAAGTTTTAGCAGTTCAGCAATTCCGTCATCAAGCGTTTTCTTAGGCTCATAACCTAATTTTTTTATCCTGCTGTAATCAATAATAAAATGGCGTACATCCTTATCCTTTAGCTCAGAATCTATAATTTGATAATTGATATACCTGGCTATATTGTCTGCAATGTCTTTTTTAGAATAATTGAGTCTTTCTCCACCCGCATTGAATACATTTCCCTTCATTTTATCGTAATTCCGAAGAGTAAAAAGATAACATTCAACCGCATCATCAATGTGAATAAAGGTTCTTACAGCATAACCATCAAATAGGATTAGTACTCTTTCCTTCTTGGCCTTATATGTAAAGTCGTTAACCATTAAATCCATCCTCATCCGGGGACTTGGTCCGAATACGGTCGCAAACCGGAGGCTAATAGAATTTTCCCTATCCTGAACAATTTTTTCCGCCAGGTGCTTGGTTATACCATACATGCTTACCGGATCAACGTGGGTATCCTCAGTGCATCTGCTCCCGCTTTTACCGTAAAATGAAGTCGTTGAGGCATTAATCAGTATTTGATTCTTAGAGAGTGTATCTACTAATTTTCTTGTAGCCAGCACATTTATTTGCTCTGCAGACGATTGGTTTGCCTCGCAGGCAGGATATCCGCTTATACCGGCAAGATGAAAAACTGCATCATATTGAGATAATCCATCAATTCCGCTTCTTATGTCCCCTTTGACCATTTTAATGTTATTATTCTGGACAAGGTGAAGAACGGGTTCGTAACCATACATAAAATTGTCGAAAATAGTCACATCACATCCCTCATCCGCCAGTCTCGAGGCAAGCTTTGTCCCCTTGTAACCTGCTCCTCCGGTAACCAGCACTTTCATGTTTCCCATTTAGCATCCCCTTATTTTATGTTTATTACTTTCATAATATTCGAGACATAATTGGCAGACAGAAATTTCTTAAATTCTCCGCTTTGCAGAAACTTTTCACCGTGATCCCGGTATTCCAGGTATTCTTCCTCTTTGATGCCTTTTAGAAAGGAAGCAAGCTTTTCAGTTGAGCTGAATTTTCTCCTGTCAATAAATGCTTCTTCAGGGATATATTGGGTAATATTCGGAGCTCCCCAATAAACCGGAACAGTCTTGCATCTTAAAGCATCAAAAACCTTTTCGGATACATAGCCATTTTCGCTATAGATATTCTCATAAGCAAGGCAGAATTTATATTTCGGAAGTACATCCCATTTATTTGCTGCTTCACCCCGGTAGCTTTTAAACGGACGCCCGACCGAATCCCCTTTTCCCCATCCGCTCCCTACTAAATCAAAATCATCCGGATAATGCTCCTCAAAATACCGGATAGCTTCGAGCCGGCTGCTGTAGAGCTCCAACGGGTGTTTGGAAAATTTATTTCGGGAAACATTTATCAGCATTTTTTTCTCAGAGAATGGAATCTCCCTAATTTCAGGATAAGCTGCCGGCACAGGGGGATAAAACTTGAAATATTTTCTGTTGTCAACCAAATCGTCATTCCAGGTAAAGATCACCGGGAAAGGGACATGCATTCTTTTGTCATAGTTCTCAGTGCAGACACTTGCCGGCTCAACCAAAAATAGAACCATTTTTTCATATAATTTTTTCTTTAAGGCCTCTTCATAAACATTCAGCATACTTCTTCCAAGCAGGAGATTTTTCACTCTCCGGGGATAAACTCTGTAGAATTCAGTCCTGCCGAAGCTGGCAACATCAAGAAAAATAATTTTCTCATACAGCTCCAAATCCATTAAAGGCTCCCAGTCAAATCTGTACCCCGCTGCTTCAAAAGTCTTTTTCAAAAGGATGTAAGGCTCGGTGCAGTTATCTCTTGCATTCTCATTAAGGAGTACTTCCTTAACTCCTCCTGCATATATGTATAAAACCGCCTTCTCCTGTTTGTTCATCCTTTACCAATCATTTTTTTAACAATCTTTTTTGTATTTGATAGCAAATGATGGTAACTAATAAGCTGTGCCTTTCGGAATTGTTTATAAGTATCGTTTGGATCAGAATAGTAGACTAATCCTTTTTCTCTGGAAAAATAGGGGTTTGTACGCATTTGCTTTTGCTCCCACCTGGCCAGATATGCTTTGTAGTCAGTATCGGTACTCCGGGCATTAGTTTTTCTCTGCTTAACGTTTGCATGGGAATAGTGTTCAATAAAAGATTTTTCCGAGAGAAGAATATTATACCCTAATTCATTTAGCCGCAGACAAAGGTCTGCATCTGCAAAATAAAACCGGAAAGAATTCTCATCAATATAACCTGCTTCAGACAACGCCTCCGATGTGAAAATGCCATGGTTAATGAGATAAGTTTTATCAAACAGGCTTCCCGCCCAATATTTTGCTTCTCCCGGAATATCTCTCCAGTAAAATGCGGCTCCTCCAATTTTCTCCCCATTTGAGGAATATTCCTCTACTAGATCAATGCCGTTTTTAATTGCGCCGGGTACAATAAGGCAATCGTCACTTACCATGCAGATATAATTCCCTTTGGCGCATTTGAAGCCCAGGTTCATAAAGCCGCCCCAACTTTTCTTTTTTACCGGAGCACCATTCCAGGTTCCATGGTTATTCTGTATTATGGTAATTATATCTTTCTGCTTAATAAGCCATTCAACAGATCCGTCCCCAGATCCCCCGTCAACCACTATAATTTCTCCCGGAATACTAAAATTCATCAATTCTTTTCTGATACTGTCAATAGTGAGCCTTAGGAATTTCTTTCTGTTATAGCTTCCTAATACAACCGATACAAGTTTATCCATATCAAATCCGTAATTATGGTTTTATAGCCTCGGCAAAAATGGAATCCGGTTTTCTTACTTCTCCTTCTAGCACATCAAGCTCATACCGGCTAAATTCAGGTATTTTACTAATGAATGCTGTCACAATTTCTGTTTCCTTAAAACCGGAGTCGGAGAGAATTTTTTTGATGCTGTATCTGTCATACATTACTTTGTGAATCTCTCCGCTGTTTCTAAATATCCCCTCCTGGAGTATTTCGTATTTTTCATTCCCGAGTAGAAACTTTAACACTTTGCCGTATATTTTAACGGCAATTTCTTTCGGGATATTCTTAATATTATTTCTGAGAGTCTTACCCTGAGCATTGGATATCCCTTCTATTGAATATGGAATTAGTACCTCTTTTCCATGCCTGTTTTGAATAAATTCGGCATCTGCATATATTCTATCCATCCAGATTTTTCCCAATTCCCCGCCGCTCGAATTCCGTGTCATCTGATCGAACAATTCAAGTTTGCTGTAGCGGTAACGGAAATCATTTTCGATCCTTCCTTTAACCAGTTCATTCAGGTAAAAAAGATAGTTTTTACAAATCTGCTCAAGGTCCGGCACTCCTATTCGGCATATTCCTCCCGGCTTTAGAATCCGGAATTTTTCTTTCAGCAGTAATCCAGCTTCTTTTTCAGATAAATGTTCAAGCAGATGTGAACTGTAAACTGCATCAAATGTGCAGTCGGGAAAAGGAAGCCCCTTACGGATATCATGCTGAATAACAGATGTATTTGAAGAATGGATGTCGATATTTATCCATTCAGTATGAAATTTGGAACCGCACCCTATATTCAGCATTTTCTTCATTACTGCTTCTTAATTAATCTTTCGAAATAGTTGTAATATGATTCAGCAGTCTTTTCAGAGGAAAAAGCAGAACAGACATGATTTCTGGCATTCTGTGAAAAAGATTTAAGCATATCCTCATTTTCAAGCAGCGAAGCCAGCCTTGCGGAATAAGAGTCTATATCAAACGGATGTTCAAGTATTCCGTTAACACCGTCAATCACTATGTCTGAAGACCCGCCCACATCAAAAGCCGCTGCCGCTGTACCGCAGGCACCCGCTTCTAAAAGCATATTGGGCAGATTATCGGCCCGCGACGGATGCATTATAACATCTGAGGCTCTAAGGACCTCTCTTACCATATTATCTCCGCTCACACTTCCGATAAAGCTGAAATGAAGATTTTTCAGATTTTCAAAATTATACGGCTTATCCCTGCCTGAAACAATTACCGAAATTCTTTTACTGAGATTATTATTCAACTTAATTAGTATCTCCGGTATAAAATGCCCCCCTTTTCTCGGTTCTTTGTAAATCCAATCGGCATTAAAAAAGAGGCTGCTTACTTTGTTGTCCAATCCCAGATTATTTTTGGCCTCATTCCTGTCAGCCGGAGAAAAGTACACGGTATCTATAGCATAAGGTATATTGACAACTTCGGTGTTTTCAAATACCGGTGACGTAGCAGCACAATCAAAAAGCCATTTTGAAGGGGCAACAACGGAAAGCCTGCTTTTAGAATATATTCTTTTCTTTCGATTTAGTAGATAATTCCCTGAATCGAAGCCCATTGAAGGATAAATATCTTTTTCTCCGGGAAAACTCTTCAAATTCTTCCATTCACTGTTTCCATACGTATAAGACGCGTTTCTTGTGATAGCCCACATATCGTGGAGTGTCCAGGCTACCGGTGCATAATTGGACAATTCTTTAATCAGGCCGGTTTGGAAATAGCTTCCGTGAATATTATGGATGTTTATTATATCGGGTTTTATTTTTCTCGCTCTTTTGATAATTTGCATTTTATGAAAGGGAATATATATATATTGAAGGCCGACAGCCGAAGTAAATTTTACTAAATATTCATCGGCAATGCGCGCCAGTTTGTTTCCCGGAGTGCAGTCATAAACAAACTCGGAATCTGATTTCTTAGAGGATGTAATAAAATAGTTCTCTGTATTCTTAAATTTGGAAAGGGATTCCGCAATGCGCCATGCTGCAATAGCAGCTCCTCCCGAAGTATCGATCTGATTAATGAATAGAATCTTCATTTTGCCTTTTAAAGGAACCGTTCGATGAGTAAATATTAAGCTGAAGGTCCATCCCTTTTCCCTCATTAAAATGAAGGAATGGAGTTTTGCTCTCTGAAATGGGCTGTATGAAGTACCTGAATCCGGCATTTTTAAGAATTTCCAAGATTAGATGAAGCGACTGCTCCTTACCCGGGATTGAATGGTATTCTATGAATATTTTCTCAATATGACCAATGGAATTGCGGCAGTCTACTAATACATCAGTTTCCGCTCCTTCAATATCCAGTTTAAGGAGAGCTATTTCTGATTCTCTTTCCAACAGTGATTTCAACTTTACAGAAGAGACGGTAATGGAACCATCCGATTCTGAAATTGCCCCCCCGTCACTCCCATCCTTTCGAAAACGGATTTCTCCTTCTTCAATCCAAACGGCCTTATTAACCACATCAACTTTTTGTATTTTATTTTCATTAATATTCCCGATTAACAATTGAGCAATTTCAGGGTCGGCTTCGAACGCCCTGATTACAGATGCAGGGTAAATACTCTTGAAGTATAATACGCTTAAGCCGATATTGGCACCGCAGTCATATATTATTGGCTCAGGTCCTGAAGCAGCAAATTTATAATTGCATTTGGTAAAAATCTCCCTGTATTGGTAGAGAAAGGATGCTGAGTCATTAAAAATTATCGACATTCCGGGCAATTCGGCTTTCCCTCTTTTATAACGCGGATATCCTGCAATTCTATTAAGTTCTCTCGATTCCTTCCTTTTATAGGAAGGAGTTTTAATTAAGTGGTATATTTTCTGGAGAGATAATTTCCAAAAGAATCGGGCAATCTTATCTATTGGTCCCATATTCCCCGTGCTTCTCCGTTTATTATCTTTCTGTACTGAATAGGAGCCCAAACCGACCCGATAAAAATGCACACATTTGTTGCGAGAATTACTCCTGCCGGCCCAAGCCCTAATCCTTTTGCAAAGTAAACCGACATGGGGATATTTATAAATATTGTAATAAAACTCATATACAGCTGAAGCTTGATTTTTCCAACACCGTTCAGAAAAAAAACGAATATCTGATTCCAGCCGACAAGCAAAGCATAGAGCCCCATAAATGCAGAGAGCAGAAACGGGACAATAATCTCTCCCTTGAGCCAAATTTGGTAAAACAATTCGGCGAACAAAAGACATATTAGCACTAGAAGTATCATTCCAAACCAGATTAGAACAAGTTTATTCACAGTTTTCCTTATCCATTCATAATCCTTTATTGCATATGCCTCTGAAAAGGCCGCCCACAATGGCCAGGTAACCATCGAGAATAGCATAAGAGGTATTGTCATATATTTCATCGAGACACTGTAGGGGGCTACATCGGCAGGTGTATATAACTGGGTTATAATCATATTATCGGTCGAAAAGAGAATTATCGATGAAATTTGGATGAAAAAGAATTTTATACCAAGTGTGGCCAGTTCCTTAAAATGGCTGAAATCAACTGCCTTAAATGAAGGGCTTATATGAAAGTATCTCCCTCTGAATAGGTAAATGGACGCAGCAAGGTATATTATAACCGAAGTACCGTTACATATAAGTGTAAGCGAAAGAAGTGTCCCCTTTGTGAAGGTTTTTAACAGAATGAGAAGAAGCAAATAAATAATGCTTGTTAAAGTGCTTATTGCAGAAGCCGCAGTGGGTCTCTGATCGGCAGTTAGAATTGTACCGATAATATTTGCTATAAACTGGAACGCAAACAAGGAGGTAAATACAAGGACAAACAGCGGGGCGCTTGAGGAAAGATTACTTGGCACATTCAGTATTTTACCCCAGTCGAGGAACGGATATATTAAAATGAAGATCAGGAATACCAAACCGATAATAATTGCTATCGTAGCATATGTTGTACTTACATAAGTTTTTGCCAATTGATATTCTTTTTTCCCCAGAGCTATTCCAAGCTTAGTCTTCAGACCGCTGCTAAGCCCTACATCAAAGAAAACAAACCAGCCAATAACTGAACTTAATGTGAGCCAGATACCATATTCAGATACACTGAGAAAACTGATAATGAGAGGCACTCTAACAAAACCTAGAAGAGTATCAACGCCCCTGAGCATAAATGCGCCAAGCACATTTCTCTTAAGGAGGATAGTCCTTTTTTCCCCCTTAGAGAAGAAATCTGCAATTAAGGCAGGAATAATTTTCCTTAAAGCCGGCTGGAGGTCCTTGGTCACCATTATTCCGGATAATTATCGGTAATTACAATTATGCTGATTTAAATCCGCTTCTATCAACAACAACCATTGAACAGATAAGGTGTCTAATTTCATATGCAGCATAAAAATACAGTTAGACTTGACTCTTCCGGTCAATAATTGTTCTATCAGTTTTTGCCCTATAATCATATTGAGCCGTTATAAATTTCTGTCTCAGTTATATGTGTTGGAAGAAAACACACTATTGTCTTTCTTAATAAAGAGTATATCCACCTGCCAGAATGAATTATCCTTTTTTCTCCTCGTCAAATCTGCGAGGTCGATCGGTAAAAATCCTTTCTTTTCGAGAAAAGAACATAATTCATAAAAACGGAGACTGTTTTCGGATATTTTAAAATTGTAAGATTCAATAAGAAGCATATTTGTATTTTTAAGTATATTCTCAGCCCCGTTTAATATTGGGATTTCAAATCCATGTGTATCAAGCTTAATAAAATACGGAGATGATAGATTATTATTCTCAATCAATGTATCCAATCTGAATGATTTAACAACAATATTATTATCCTTAAACGGTTTTTCTGATGCCAGACCGCCGAACAAAGCGGTAGAATCAAAATTTAATTCTCCGTCTCTATCCCCCGCAGCGCATAATACAAATGATGCGTTATCATTTTTGCGGCAATATTCAATTAACCCCGGTTCATGCTTAGCCTGAGCTTCAATAAGTAGATAATCTGCATTCGGGAAATAATTACGGCACATCCTGCTCCATCTGCCATCGGATGCTCCAACATCTATAACCGAACTAATTTTAATATCCATTCCTGAAGCCCTGAAAAGAGCCCCTTCCTGAGAGAATTCAGACATAAGCCTTTCCCGCTCCCTGCCTATGCGGATTATTCTATAACCGGCAATAGAAAATATTCTTGAAAGCATTTTTTTAATCACTTCGTCAGCTCCGGATTGTATCAGATTGTCTATTAGGCTTTTACAACCAGCCCTGATTTAATACCCTTTCTTTCGAAGGCATTTCTGGTATCAATTATTAGGATATTTCCAGCTTCGGCACATTCGGATATCTGGAAATAATTAAAGTCATCGTGATCTGTGCTCAAAAGAAGAATATCATAGGAAGCAATATTTTCTTTTGTTAAATCTACTGAACGCATATTGTATTTATATTTTCTTGTAGAAGGAAGGACAGGAACGAAAGGATCGGAATAGTCTACAATTGCCCCCTCTTTTTTAAATAATTCAATAAGTTTTAATGACTGGGATTCTCGCAGGTCGTCAATATTCTTTTTATATGACACACCAAGGATTAAAACTTTCAATCCATTTAGAGACTTGTTCCGCCTATTAACGGCCTCAATAGTTTTTTTTACAACATAATAGGGCTGATAGGAATTTATCTCCCCCGCCAATTCAATGAATTTAGTGGACAAATCATATTCTCTCGCCTTCCATGTTAAATAGAAAGGGTCTACCGGTATACAATGCCCGCCAAGGCCCGGCCCCGGATAAAATGCCTGAAAGCCGAAGGGCTTTGTCTTTGCGGCTTCAATTACTTCCCAAATATCAATACCCATCCTGTCAAAAACTATCTTAAGTTCATTTACGAGAGCAATATTTACCGATCTGTATATATTTTCGAGGAGTTTTGCAGCTTCTGCTGCCTTCGTCGAAGAAACGGGAACTGCTTTGATTATAACTTTTTCATACAGTTTGCATGCAATTTCAAGACAGTCGGGGGTAACTCCCCCAACAACTTTAGGAATAATCTCCGTTGAATAATCGGGATTGTTCGGATCTTCCCTTTCGGGAGAAAAGGCCAGATAAAAATCAATTCCCGCCTTTAATTTCCCGTTTTTTGATTCATGCCCGTTGTTTTCTTTCACCTTTTCGAATAACGGCAGAAGAACTTCTTCTGTTGTACCGGGATAAGTGGAAGATTCAAGAGAAATGAGCTGGCCTTTGCGGAGGTATTTGGCAACCGCTTTTCCCGAATTAGATATGAATGAGATATCGGGCTGCCTGTGATTATCCAATGGTGTAGGGACGCAGATAATTATGCAATCACATTCGGGCAGGTTTGAAAAATCACTCGTCGCTTTAAAATATCCGGAATCAACATTTGCCTTTATCCGCGCGGAGGGAATATGCTTAATATATGATAACCCGTTCATTATTTTCGGAATTTTTTTCTCATCCGTATCAAAACCGATAACCTTGAATTTTTTACCGGCAAATGCCAGAGCAAGAGGAAGCCCAACGTAACCCAAACCGATAATTCCTATAACCGCACTTCCGTTCTCTATTTTTTTTAATAGAACAGATTTGGTTTCCATAAAATATATCCTGTTTTAGTTTGGCTTTCGGTTAAATAAACGCGCTATAAAACCGTTCTTTCTGCCGTCGGAATAATAGTAATAGTAATTGCGGTAGTAATATCCATACCCGATATTGAATTTGAATTTGTTCAATACGACTCCCAGGAATGAATTTTTATCATCCGATAACAGCTGAGCGGCTTTTCTAAGCATTTCCCTGTTCGCTTCGTTTGAAGCGGCAACAAGAATGCTTGCATCCATCATACGTGAAAGAATTTCAGAATCTGTAACCGCCAATATGGGAGGAGAATCAAAAATTATATAATCATATTTAGTTTTAATCATAGTGACAAAAGATTCCATCTCGGTGGAATCAAGAACTTCCGCAGGATTCTGAGAATGAGATCCTGCTGTAATCAAATCCAGATTTTTAATTCCCGTTACTGTAATTACCTTTTCCAGAGGTGCCGATTCTGTTAAATAATCTACCAGTCCAGGAATTTTTTCTACACCGAATACTTTATGGGTTGTTGGTTTCCTCAGGTCGCAGTCAACCAGAAGAGTCTTTTTATCGGACTGCGCAAATATTTCCGCCAGGTTTATTGCCGTAGTCGATTTCCCTTCTGAAGGGGAAGATGAAGTAATAAGCAGGGTTTTTATTTTTTCATTTTTCTGGCGGGCAAAATGTATTCTGGTTCTTATAGCTCTGAATGCTTCTGCCGATTTCGAAAAAGGATCTCTGGTTGCTATCATAGCCGAAGACTCATCGCTGCCGTTTCTGCTTCTATACCACAAAGGAAGCCAACCGATAACCGGTATATTCATCCTTTGCACTTCTTCTGGAGTCTTAACTGTGTTCGTCAACTGATTTTTTATTACAACAAATCCGAAGCTTACTCCAAATCCGATTAAAAACCCTAATAATGTAATCAATTGCCTGTTGGGTCCTATCGGCGCCCCGGGTTTACGCGCAATATCAATTAATTGCACGTTACCAATAGTTGACTGTTCATTAACAAGGGCTTCCTGGTATTTTTCCTCAACCATCTGATACAGTTTTTCATAAGCAGAGCTTTGTCTCTGTAGTTGAGCAAGTTCAATAATATTCCTCGGCAAAAGATTGAATTTCGATTCATAAGAACTAATTATTAACTTTAATTTTTCGAGTGAGCTCTTAGCCGCCTGCAGCTTAATCTGATTCTCAATAATATCCAATCCCAGCTTGGCTGCATCCTGCATAGCAGATTTACTTGTAATTAATTCCTTTAAGGAATTTATTTTTTCAGATTCCTGTTTTTTTAATTCCTTTACTTCATAATTATACTTTTCGGCAATCCTTCTTTTGTCCTCCTCATTTCTTACGCCGGACAAAGCGAAATCCCTGTTTACCTCAAGCTTGGCAATTTGTCCCTGAATTTCCTTCAGATACGCCTCCAGTTTGCTCGTTTCAAGAGCATCTGCAATTTTAGGTTCCTGAGCAATCAGCTGACTTTTAAGTTCGGTAATTGTTTTTTCATACATTGAGACTTCAAGATCTTTAACATTTTTCTGAGCGTCAAAATCCCCCATTTGATTAACGAGCTGTTTAGATTGTTCACTAAGCTCAACAATTCCACGGCTCTGCTGGAAAATTTTAAGAGTATCTTCTGCTCTTCTCAGGTCGTTATATTTCTCTTTCCTCTGCTGTTCCAGAAAACGGCGGGTAACATTAACTTTGGTACGGTTCATCATTAAATTGAGATTTATGTATGCCTCAGCATAACTATTTGCCATTTTTGCCGCTTCATATGGCGAAGGAGATTCAGCAGAAATTTCTACAATGTCCAGCCCTCTTTTCTGATCAATCGAAATAGATCTTGAGAGAAGAGTAGCTATTTCAGGATTTCTAAGGAGTGTATCCGGGCGGTATGGGACTTCACTTATTTTATTAAAGGAAGCAGCAGTCTCCCTCTTAAAAAATGCAAACCTGTTCGGATTTCTCAAATCGGGTTTTAGAATTAAATAGAAACTATCCTTAGCGCCGACCTGAAATTCCTTTCTTAGAGAATAGGCTACATTTTCTCTAACGGTATAGCTCTTCATTATTTCAATTTCATTGGCTATAAAACGGTCATTGGCAAAGTTATTTATTTCCGCAGCAAGGGGAGCATCGAGAATATTTCCTTTTGGAGGTGCTAATTTCATTGAGGTTGTTGATTTATACAGGTCCGTTTGGTAAAAGGCATAAAAGAAACCAACAGCCCCGCAAATAACAATAATAACTGCCATAAGGAAGATATTATTCAGGGAAAGATTAAGATAATCTTTAAATGTATAGTTTTCCTTCACATTTAAATAGTTATAAGACTCAAAACCCGTCTTGTTTGACATTTCTGCACCATTAGATTGTAATGTAAAGTCAGATTAATTATTTGAAAATCAGAATGGATAAGGAGATAAGAGTTGAGACCAGAGCCAATGTAAGTGAAAACCAATCTCTAAAGTACATTTTCGGCTGTCCGGGCACGGCAATTATATCGCCGGCGTTAAGCGCCGGAATTCGAATTCGATTGTCTTTAGACAATTCATCCTTAAAAAAGACATCTTCAATGCTGAATTTAAGGAGAGAATAAGAGGAATCCCTGTTCATGCGGTAAATCCTCAGGTCGTCGAAATATGCGTCCGGAGTCAGTCCCCCCGCGTATGAAATAAGATCGGCTGCATTTGAGGAAGCAGGGATAATGTACTTGCCCGGATTACGGACAAACCCCCAGACAGCCACTCTCATATTAATTTTTCCCGGTTCCGAAAAATCGTAGAATGAACCCTGGTAATTCCTTATTCCGCTTATAGAACCAAGTTCAAGATTTTCCTGGGCTGATAGAGGAGTAATGAAAAAGAGAGTTAAAAGAAAAGAGAATAGGAAGGCGAATTTACATTCCGGATTTAGGATTTTGTTCATAGCCGCAGCTCCTTTAGTGTACAAATAATGGATTTTCAGTGCACGCTAACACAGCTCCGCCCCGTGCATTACATTGGGGAAGATTACCTGCTTAAAACTATTTTTAACCTAAAATGTTTTCCGGTAAGAATAATAAATTGAATCTTAATTAATTAAATTCATTTTAAAGAACAATACCAAATCTAATATATAAATAATTTTGAAAAATAAAACGACAATTTATCTGGATTTAATATAAAATTTAATTTAAAATATTTGGACAAATAGGGGTGATTATTTACGAAATTGTAAATCTAAGAGTGATAGAATCCTTTTCCCTTTCCGTAATTTCATCTTTTTTCCGGGCAGATTTGAATAAATTTGAATACTTATTGTGTCCGTCGAAACTAATTTCGTCTGTATTCAATTCATTAATAGGTTCAGCAGATGAAGAAATAGATTCAATTCCCAGCACTTTTTTTAGCAATTCCTTTTGCTCAATTTTGTCAAGCGGCTGTTTTGGTGAGTTTATTGTTTCCGGTTTGTTAACAGGAGTTTCCGGCGGGGCTGAATCCTCTTGAATATGTACGGTTTCCGGAACAGTGTTGTCTTCCAGCAGTGGATCAAATGCAATAGAAGGGGCAGTATTGAACTCGGATTCTATTTTTTGGACATCAACAGGAGGTGCGCCTTCTTCTTCATTATCAAGAAGAGCCTCGACAAATACCTTGTCATTCTGATACTGGGCTTCGTTGGCATGCAAGTCGTAACTGTATACCTCCCTAAAGTTTTCCCTGTCTCCAATAAAAGAGATAGTCTTCAAACCGGTCTGCTGAATCCGGAAACGGAAGGTATCAAGATTAAAATCCTTAACAAGATTTTGCAGATCTTTAAGGGCATATACCGGGTCGAAATAAAACAGTTCGTCTTTTCCTTCCAGTGAAAGAACAAATCCTAATTTACTGTCCGTGGCATTTATTGCATCGTAATTCGTCATAAGGCGGTAAAGAATAAGGTTTTTCTCGAGGGGATAGGACATAAATTCAAAAGCCTCGGAATAAGAGATTTTCTTTTGTTTAAGTCCCATCAAATCCTTGTAAAGAAGCATGAAATTCTCATCAGGGTTAAACGTATTCTGAGAATAGATGATCATTTCATGCTTATTTTGATCTGTCATCTCGAGAAACATTATACTATGCCCATTTTATAAGTCCAAGTTCGAACTGGTTAATTAGCATAGGATTCTTTGGAAGAATTCTCAATGTAAATCCAAAATGCCCGGTATCATCGCAGTTTATTTCCCCTTTATACTGATAAACCGTACCCGTTCCCTTGGAAGGCTGGCATTTCATATTAACATAATTGTTAGAGCTTATTCTGTTTCTATCTTCAACTTTACCGAAATAAATTTGTACTTCAACATCATCAGGGATTAATCCGCCTAATTCCACGTCAGCCTGTATTGCATATTTAGCACCTACCTTCAGTCCCCCGTTTTTACTAACTTCGGATTGTCCGACAAACTTGATTTTACTCCAATTTGCCGCAACTTTATTCTTCCAGGCGCTAAATTCCTTCGCTTTCTTCCATTCCCTTTCGCTCAGCATTATCCTCTTCTGATATGCCTGGTTGTAATATTTATCAAAATATTCTTCAACCATCCTGTGAGTGTTAAATACAGGCCCAAGGGTTTTCATTGAATTTTTCATCATGGAAATCCAATTTCGGGGAAGGTTGTTCTCTCCGCGCGAATAGAATAATGGTATTATTTCCTTTTCGAGGGTTTCATATATCATTCTCGATTCCACTTCATCCTGATAATCGAGGTCGTCGTATTCTTCCCCGTTACCTATTCTCCACCCTACCTCGGGGGTATATGCCTCGTCCCACCATCCGTCAAGAACGCTGAGATTCAATCCGCCGTTGGCAATTATTTTCATTCCCGAGGTACCGCTGGCTTCCAGAGGACGCCTTGGATTATTAAGCCAGATATCGCATCCTTCAACCATATAACGGGCAACATTCATATCATAATTTTCAATAAACACAATTCTTTTTCTTAAATGTGCTTCTTTAGACATGCTAACAATTTCCTGAATTAACCTCTTCCCCTCTTCATCCCGTGGATGTGCTTTACCGGCAATGATTATCTGAACGGGATAATTTGTGTTGCAGAGCAGGGCTGCCAGTCTCTCCATATCGCTAAGGAATAACGTTGCTCTTTTATAAGTGGCAAATCTTCTTGCAAAACCAATTGTTAAGGCCGAGGCATCCAGAATTTCCTTTGCTACCGCAATTTCAGTAGTTCCCCCGCCTCTTTGAATAATCTGTTTCTGAAGCCTTGCACGTGCAAATGCAACCAGACGTTCTCTTCTACGTTCGTGAGTCCTCCATAATTCCTCATCGGGAATTTCATCGACTCTCTTCCATATTTCCGTATCGGAAGGATCGGCCAGAAAGCGCTCGCCAAGATATCGGATTAACAGCTGCTGCATCTCGTTCGAAAGGTGGGAATGTGTATGTATTCCGTTTGTAACGTAATCAATTGGAATTTCATCGAACGGGACATCCCGGAATCCCGATGCCCACATTTTCTTTGATACTTTTCCGTGAAGTTTGCTTACTCCGTTTACATATCCGGCCATATTCATTGCCAGATGAGCCATATTAAACTGTCCGGTATTATTTTCGTTCAGTGTACCAAGCCGGTAAAATTCATTATCGCTGATTCTTAGATCATTTCTGTAATACTGCCCAAAATATTTTTCTATTAATTCATTCGGGAAAATATCAATGCCTGCCGGAACCGGAGTATGAGTAGTAAATACATTCGAAAAGAATCCTACATCTTTTGCCTCATAAAAAGAGAGATTATGGTTATGCATCATCAACCTTATTCTTTCCAACGAAAGGAATGCAGAATGCCCTTCATTCATATGGCAGACAAGGGGTTCTATCCCAATTACCTGCAATGCACGCAATCCCCCAATGCCGAGAAGTATTTCCTGCTCAATCCTTGTCTCTATCAGTCCGCCGTATAATGTATGAGTAATTTTCTTATCCTGTTCAGAATTTTCAGGAACGTTTGTATCGAGCAGATAAAGGGGAATTCTACCTACCTGAATTTTCCAAATCTGGAAATAGAGCTGTCTGCCGGGAAAGTTGAGAGAAAGTTTAATTGCCTTATGATCTTTATCGGTCATAAGCTGCATCGGCTGATTATAAAAATCAACAAGGTCATATCTTTCCTGCTGCCAGCCGTCGGAAGTCAAATACTGCTGGAAATATCCCTCTTTGTAGCATAAGCCAACGCCAACCAGAGGGAGTCCCAAATCGCTTGCCGCTTTAAGATGGTCTCCGCTTAGAACACCTAAACCCCCCGAATAAATCTGCAGACATTCAGTCAAACCGAATTCGGCCGAAAAGTAGGCAATACATTGATTTTCTTCTCTCTTATGATTTCTCTGATACCAGGTTTTTTCACTCATATAATTATTAAGAGTGGTGTATACACGGTTCATATGAGATAGAAATCCGTCATCCTGCGAGATTTCAGTGAGCCGTTTCTGGTCCGTTTTTCCGAGCATAATAACAGGATTATGCTGGGCTTCCTCCCATAATTTTCTATCGATACGGCGGAATAGCTCAACCGCCTCATGATTCCAGGTCCAATATAAATTATATGCAATCTCCCTTAGGGGTTCAAGGTTTTTAGGCAGTGAAGGTACTACGTTGAAATGACCAATAAAGTTTACCATTTTTTACTCCGCTGTATCGTTGTTTCTAATATGGAAAAAAACCTGTAATATTTAAACTATATTTTAAAGAAATGCAATAAATAATATTCCACTGAAATATCAAAGGGAAAAATCGTATGAATCTCTTTTTTTCTTTAATAGCAGGATATATTACAGGTTCTCTGCCGACCGCGTATTTATTGCTTAAAATTACTCATGGCGCCGATATACGAAATGAAGGAAGCGGAAATGTTGGAGCTATGAATTACTTTAGCGCTACAGGTTCGAAAAAATACGGTTTTCTGGTTTTTTTAATCGACTTTCTTAAAGGAATTTTATCCGTTGTCATAGTATATTTTTTTATAGAAAAAAGTGTTCTCTTATGCGGAATATCTCTTGTCTCGGCGGTATTCTCACACTGCCATTCCCCCTGGATAAATTTTAAGGGGGGTAAAGGACTTGCGACGGCAGCCGGGGGCGCTTTGCTGATTTCCCCTCTGGTTTTGGCAGGATGGGCCCTCTTTTGGAGCATTTTCTACTCTTTTTTAAAAAATATTAATAAATCTAATGTCCTCGCTACCCTAATTTTATGGTTTTTTTGTGTTATTTTTGCAGAGCATTTTCCCGTATTCATTTTCTCCAATCCGCCGGGAAACAGCGAATTTATAATTCTTGTCTCGATCCTGTTTTTTATCATTTTAAGCAAACATTTTGCCCCATTGCGGTGTATAATAGAAAATAAAAAATTTGAGGAATGAATATGAATAGAAAGAAACTTTTAATGCTCGTAAGCGGAATAATGTTTTTTTCCTCCATGTTCGCACAGGATAGAGGTGCGGCAAATGACAAATTATCGGCCGACAGGAGAAATGCAGTTACAAAAGCCGTTGAAAAAGTTAGTCCTGCAGTTGTTGGTATAAACGTATCTGGAGTCCAGCGCTTTAATAATCCATACTACCGCTATTTCTTCGGAGACCAGGTGGTTCAGGAGCTCGGCTCAGGGGTAATAATCAGCCCCGATGGATTCATCTTAACGAACGACCACGTGGCCAATAAAGAAACGACAACACAGGCGGAAATTACAGTTACTTTGACAGACGGAACACACCATAAGGCAAATATAATAGGCGCCGATAAATTCAGCGACATCTGCCTATTGAAAATAAATGCAGGCAAACCTCTCCCCTATGTTGAACTTGGGACCTCTGCAGACCTGCTGATTGGAGAATGGGTTGTTGCATTAGGAAATCCTTTCGGATTATTCGATATAAATGATAAACCCACAGTAACTGTCGGGGTTATCAGCTCAACAGGAATGAATATGGGGCGAATTGACGGACGCGCTTATGTTGATATGATTCAAACCGATGCCGCCATCAATCCGGGTAATAGCGGAGGGCCGCTGGTAAATATAAATGGAGAACTTATAGGCCTCAACTCTCTTATAAGAGGATCAAACGAAGGAGTACAGGCTAATATAGGGCTTGGTTTTGCAATTCCAGTTGATAAGATAAAAAAGATTATTACCGAACTTAAGGAAAAGGGTGAGATTGACAGGAATTATTACACCGGAATCTATTATCAGAATATTACCGACGACGTAATGCGCTATTATAAGCTGCCTACCACTAAAGGTGCAATTATTACCGATGTTGAAAAGAACTCCCCTGCTGCCAAAGCCGGACTGCAGAGATTTGATATAATAGTACAGGTCGGCAAGTACAAAACTTCAAATGTTGAATACTGTAATGCCGTATTCCTGGAATACAGAACCGGAGACATAGTGCCTATTAAAATTTTACGCGGCAAAGAAACGTTAACAAAAAATATGAAACTGGAGAGAATAAAGAATGATTGAGCGTTATACACGCCCGGAAATGGGAAAAATATGGACCGACCAGTTCAAATTTGAAAGCTGGCTTAAGGTTGAAATTCTTGCATGCGAAGCAAGATGCCTGATGGGAGATATTCCTAAAGAAGACCTGGATATTATTAAGAATAAGGCTTCTTTTGATATTAAACGGGTCCTTGAAATTGAAGAAACAACTAAGCACGATGTTATTGCGTTTCTTACAAACGTTGCTGAATATGTAGGTCCTGTCTCCCGGCATATTCATTATGGCATGACTTCATCGGACGTACTTGATACCGCTCTGGCATATCAGATTAAATGCGCTGGAGAGCTTCTCTTAAAAGATCTCTATACTTTTAAGGAGATTTTGCGTAAAAGAGCCATTGAACATAAAAAGACCATTTGTGTAGGCAGAAGTCACGGTATTCACGCTGAAGCATACTCAATGGGGCTGAAATTCGCATTATGGTTCGAAGAATGCTCGCGCAATATTGAACGGCTTGAAAGTGCGGTTAAAAGAGTTAGCGCCGGAAAAATTTCGGGCGCTGTTGGAACATTTGAGCATATCTCCCCCAAAGTTGAAGAGTATGTTTGTGAAAAACTCGGGCTTGTACCGGAACCGGTTGCTACTCAGGTCGTTCAAAGAGACCGGCACGCAGAGTTCCTCTCTGTTATTGCAATTGTAGGCGCTTCTTTAGAAAAAATTGCAGTTGAAATAAGGCATCTGCAAAGAACTGAAGTTCTTGAAGCAGAAGAGTATTTCTCAAAAGGACAAAAGGGCTCATCGGCTATGCCGCACAAGAGAAATCCTATAATTTCAGAAAGAGTGGCAGGACTTGCAAGAATTTTAAGAGGCAATGCTTTAGCTGCACTGGAAAATGTAGCTTTATGGCACGAAAGAGATATTTCCCATTCGTCGGTAGAAAGAGTTATTCTGCCCGATAGCTGCATAGCGCTTAATTATATGATGCACCTGATGAACAGGCTGATTGAGAACCTTATCATATATCCCGAGAATATGATAAAAAATCTTGAATTAACAAGAGGTCTCATTTTTTCGCAGACAGTTCTCTTGAAGTTGACAGAAAAAGGGGCAACACGCGAAGATGCATATGCAATTGTTCAGTCATCGGCTATGGATGTCTGGGCGAACAAGGCGAAAAATCTTAAAGACGAGCTCCTTAAGTCTGATTCCATTTATAAATTTATGAAAAAAGAAGAGATTGAATCGATATTTGATAATTCGAAATTGTTGAAGAATGTTGATTACATTTTTGCCAGATCGGTTGAAAAATAATTGATTTTTGCGGGGGAGCTACTACCCTCCCCCTGCAGGAATTTGGATTGGAATTTCTGCCTCATACATATTTACCTCAAATTCCTAAAGTACATTACCGATAATGGATATATATTAAAGCGTTTAATCCATAGGATTGAATGCCTATAAGATTCACGATAACGATATAAGAAAAAAGGACTGAATGAATATGAAAAACCTTAATTACATAAGTATACTATTGATTATACTCCTGCTCCCCCTTCAAAATTCCCATGCCGGACAAAATGTTATAGCAGATAGCGTTAAGAGTACTGTTTCGTTCAATTACGGGATGTCTTTCGTCTCAAAAGCAGTATGGCGCGGACTTGAATCCGGGAGTACTCCAACGAGCGGGGCCGCGCCGCAGATTCAGCCATCTGCCGCAATAAAGTATAATTTTAATCAGGAAGACTATATTGATTTTACTTTATGGGGCTCATTCGGCATAAAAGGCAACTATAATGAGTATAATTTCATTCTCACTTATACAAAATCTACCTCCATAGGACACTTTAGCTTCTCTGTAATTGACTATTATTTCCCCTTTATGAAAATTCCTTTTTCAAATTTCAGCGGCCAGGGAAAGGGAGCGCACACAATAGAGGCGGGAATTACTTATACAGCCCCGGAATATTTCCCGATTTCTATTTTTGCGGCAAATAATATACACAACGACCTGCCGGGGGATAATTCATTCTATATCGAATTAAGCCATCCGTTCCATATTGCAGATTTTGAAATGAATGCATTTATCGGGGGCGCTGCAGGTAAAAGTGCCTGGTACCTGATAAATTCAGATAAATTTGAAGTATGCAATATCGGTATTAAAGGAACCAGAAATATCAGGTTTTCTGACAGAATCCATATACCTGTTACTTTTGGATTGATTCATAATCCTTACCTGAAAGATTCATTTTTCCTTTTCAAAGTTGCAATTTCGCGATTTTAATTCTTCATTAAGGAGGCTTTAAGCCTCCTTTACCCTTTCATTTATAGAGCCTAAATCCTCGTTTTTATCTCAATTTAACCCTTTTTATATACGATATAATATCTATTTCTACTATTTCCCTCTTGACGAAATGATATGCAATTATTATATTAGCACTCGTTAATATTGAGTGCTAATACAAAACTAATAAAATAATGGAGGTTCAAATGGCAAATTTCAAAATTAAACCTTTGGCTGACAGAGTAATTATTAAACCTAATCCTGCAGAAGAAACAACAAAGGGGGGATTATTCTTACCTGATACAGCAAAAGAAAAACCGATTGAAGGTACAATAGTAGCTGTTGGCGCAGGACGCGTTACCGAAGATGGCAAAAACGTGCCAATGAACGTTAAAGCCGGCGATAAAGTGCTCTACGGTAAATACTCAGGCACAGAAATCAAAATTGAAGGCGAAGATTATTTAATTATGCGCGAAAGCGATATTTACGGCATCATCGGTTAATTAAGTTTATAATAAAAACGGAGATATAATTATGGCATCAAAATTAGTAGAATACAGCAGCGACGCAAGAACATCGCTTAAAGCAGGCGTTGATAAACTTGCTAACGCCGTTAAGGTTACTTTAGGCCCAAAAGGAAGAAACGTAATCATCGAAAAGAAATTCGGCGCTCCCCTTGTAACTAAAGACGGTGTTTCCGTTGCTAAAGAAATTGAACTCGCTCATCCTGTTGAAAATATGGGCGCTCAGATGGTTCGCGAAGTAGCTTCAAAAACCAGCGACGTTGCAGGCGACGGTACAACTACAGCAACAGTTTTGGCTCAGGCTATATACCGCGAAGGTTTAAAAAACGTTACCGCCGGCGCAAATCCTATGGATTTGAAACGCGGCGTTGACCTTGCTGTTACAAAAGTAGTTGAATATCTTAAGACATTAAGCAAAGAAGTGGGCGGAAAAGACGAAATTGCACAGGTCGGCTCTATTTCAGCCAACAACGACAGAACCATCGGCGATTTGATTGCTGACGCTATGGAAAAAGTAGGCAAAGACGGCGTTATTACCGTTGAAGAGAGTAAATCGGCTGATACAACTCTTGATATAGTTGAAGGTATGCAGTTCGACCGCGGTTACCTCTCCCCTTACTTTGTAACAAACTCAGAATCAATGGAAGCAATTCTTGAAAATCCTTATATCCTTATCCACGATAAGAAAATCTCCGCAATGAAAGATCTTCTCCCGGTTCTTGAAAAAGTAGCTCAGGCCGGTGCAGCCCTTCTTATAATTGCAGAAGATCTCGAAGGAGAAGCACTTGCTACATTGGTAGTAAATAAACTCCGCGGAACATTGAAAGTATGCGCTGTAAAAGCTCCGGGCTTCGGCGACAGAAGAAAAGCAATGCTCGAAGATATTGCAGTACTTACAAACGGTACAGTAATTTCTGAAGAAAGAGGATACAAACTCGAAAACGCAACCGTTGATTTCCTTGGTACAGCAAAGAAAGTTGTTATCGACAAGGATAACACTACAATCGTTGAAGGTTCCGGAAGCGCTGAAGAAATCAAGAAAAGAATCAACGAAATCAAATCGCAGATTGAAAAGACAACATCTGATTATGATAAAGAGAAACTTCAGGAAAGACTCGCTAAACTTTCAGGCGGCGTAGCTGTATTGAAAATTGGCGCAGCAACAGAAGTTGAAATGAAAGAAAAGAAAGCACGTGTTGAAGATGCTCTCCATGCAACAAGAGCTGCAGTTGAAGAAGGTATTGTACCCGGCGGCGGTGTTGCTTTAGTACGCGCAATTAAAGTTCTTGATAAGGTTAAAGGGGACAACCTCGACCAGACAACCGGTATCAAACTTATCCAGAAAGCTCTCGAAGAACCTTTGAAACAGATCGTAAACAATGCCGGACTCGAAGGCGCTGTTGTTCTCAACAAAGTTCTCGAAGGAAAGGATGATTTCGGATTTAACGCTGCTACAGAAGTTTATGAAAACCTCTTCAAAGCAGGCGTTATCGATCCTACCAAAGTTACAAGAACAGCTCTCGAAAACGCAGCATCGGTTGCTTCTCTCCTCATCACAACCGAAGCAGTTGTTTACGAAAAGAAAGAAGAAGAAAAAGCTCCTGCTATGCCTGCTCCGGGTATGGGCGGTATGGACGGAATGTATTAATAGATTTCAGTTCAAATTAAAAAGGCGGCTAAATGCCGCCTTTTTTGTTTATAAAAAAGCCGGGCATAACCCGGCTTTTCATTACTTATTGATTTAATTAAATGTTTAAATTCTATTAACCTTTATCCCGAGCCATTCATCGAGCTTGTTGTAAATAAGTTCTTTCTGTTCCGGGGCAAGCTGTTTAATCCTTACACCGTGAAAAGCTTCCTTTCCAACCACCTTGATTGAATTTGTTCTTCCGATAAGCTCAATTCCCGTAGCAGACCAGGTATCGTATTGGCCATAGATAAATATCATGTTTTCTGCCTCATGCTGCAGGAAATGATATACTTTTTGCAGAGTCGCAGAATTATAAGCGACTTTTTCGCCGGGAGGCATCATAAAAGAAAGGTCAGGATCTTTTGCGTATTTCAGATAAGGTTTCAACTGCTTGATATCATAATTGTAGAATCCGATTTCAGCAAAAGCCTGGTAGAAAAATGCCTCGGTTCCTTTAATTCCTTCGTCAGAAAAGAAATCGAAACCGCCTACTTTTTTATAATGATTAAACATCACATCTGTTGGCGATCCGGGGGCGGGTATATCGGCCGGCTTTGCAGCACCATATTGCCATATTGTAAATTCATATTCCATTAGGCCAAGTTCATATGCTTCCTCAATTGTGACTCTGGAGAATGTCATTTTCTTCCTGGCAATCTCCTCCTTCAGCAGGGGAATCATTTCATCGCTTCTCTTAAGCATATCAATCTGGAAATCGAGTATTTTCTTCCTGTCCGCGGCAGTTCCAACGGTATCAAGATGAATATAAATTCTGGGGTCTTCAAGAGAAACATTTATGGGCGCTACATAAGGTACACTGGCATCTACGTCATTAGGAAAGAAAGTCTTATAATAGCAGGTTGTCTGCCCTCCCTTGCTTGTACCGGAACTGACAAACTTGCCTTTATAAATCTGTTTTAGAGCGGTAACAATCCTGTGTAAATCGTTAGCCGAGTTTTCAATTGTGCAGTATTTCCAATTTATTTCCTTCGGCCAGGAACGTCCAAAGTAACGGTGTTCAACAATAACCTGGCTTCCGCCGAGAATTCTGGTTAGTTCCATTGTAAAATTAGCCCTGAAGAGATATCCTTCAGTTTCCACCATAAGAGGACTTGTAAAATCCTTATGTGATAAAACAAATCTCTGCTGGAATTTTTCACCGTTAGGATTTTTATGGTCTACCGGCTGTTCAATCATCACTTCATAAGCTTCGGTAAATGATTTCTGGTCGAATCTAATTTCCTTTACTTCGGTAATACCGGGTAAAGCCTTCAGTTTTTTCGCCAGTTCCGATTCCTGTTTTGTTTCCTGTGCCGGAGTAATGGCAGCAATAAGGAAGAAAAACATAAAAACCGGTAATAAGTGTTTTCTGAATCTCATTTATTCCTCGTTTCAAATAGATTTGTTAAATAAGGGGAATACTATTCCCCTATTGTTATTTAATATTAAGCTTTTTTAAAATATCTTCTGGAATTCCTTTTTTATTCAGGAGAATCGTTGTTGTAGAGAGACGGACGAATGGAGCTGATGCGTATAAATAACCCTGATATTTTCCTCCGGTACCCCAGGAATTTTTTACATAATAAAATTTCTTTCCATCCTGATCTTTAGCAATTCCTATTAAATGCATTGCGTGGTCGTCTGTAGTCTGGAAATTGTCGAATGCAGTCTGACGGATTTCAGGGGTAATAATCTTTTCAGGAATAGGTTTCTTAAACAGTGCCGGTATTTCTTCTCTTTTCATTTTGGTTAAATCCTGTTCCGGAACTACATAGACGCCGTTATTGGAAACTGCCTGTCCCCCTCCCATATCGGTAGACCAGACAACAGTATAACCCTGCATAATAGCGTTATCAATAATCTTTTCCATATCATCAAGGGGAACATTGTAAACAGAACCGGCTTCCCAGTTATCGGGCACTTCGAGAACAAATTTTGAATAGTAATCGTGATGTGTATAAGAACCCAGTATTACATAATCATCAGGATTAATACCTAATTCCTTTGCAAAGCTTTGCGGGGTATAATTTTTCCCTTTATAGGTAAATGAAGCGGGATATTTGCCGAGCCAGGCTTCAAGGATTGCTTCAAGTCCTTTTTTCCACATTGAAGAAACTTTCTGCCCTTTATTTGATATTGTCTGGATATAATTATTAATAACCTGGTAGAGTTCCATATGGTTATGGTTCTCGCTGCCATAGTTTATTCCGTGATAAACTTCTTCCGGTACCAGGCCGGCTTTGCTGATATAATTAATAACATTATCGGCTGCTCCTCCTTCGGGGAAATTAAAGCCTCCGTGCATTCTAATATACTTGTCAGCTTTGCCGATGTAAAAATTATATACCATCTGCATTTCACTTAAATCAAATTCCCCTTTACCCATTCTTATAAGTTCCGATTCGAGCATAGAAACAGGAGCGAAAGTATAACAGGTATTGGTAGCCGACTGGTTTTTAACTGACGTAGCCGGGAGCTGTTTAACCATAGTAAACTTATAGCCTTCATCATTCTGAGCTAATAAAGAAACACTGAATAAAAAAACAAAAACTGGTAGAAAATACTTTTTCATAAAAACCTCATTACTTAAATTGAAATTGGCGGGTTAAAATTAAGCATAATCCGGAATTGAAAAAATAACTTCCGAATAAAAAGGGCTAATGGTTTAAACATAAACAATTAGCCCTGAAATTTTACAGTTTAGCACGGTATTCTTTAGGAATCATATTCGAAATGCCGTTCTTTCCCCAAAATCCGAAGCAGGTAAATGGCATATCGACGTCGGTAAACCCTTCCTGATCTAATGTAAGAGTTCCCTGTGTATTGACCTGAAGGAATGATGTTGTACGGCTGTAGCTGCGCGGCTTAAATACTACTTTTAGGAATCCGTTTATGGTAAACATCATCTGGGTGCCGTCAACCTGGCCAAGGCTTACTTCTTCAAATTTCCAGATCCGGTTTTGAAACTGACTGTCCGCATTGCTTGCTTCATCCATACCGTCGCTCATCATTGCTGCCGGTCCGAGTGAACGGAGAGTATAAACTTCATAATCCTCTTTTTCCAGCCTGTCATTACGGAATGCCCAGAGGAAATGATTAAGAGACCCTTCGTAAGATTCTTTTCTATAATCCTCCCAGGTTTCCTTTTCATCATCGTCTTTCGGTTTCATCTCTTCAAAATAAAGGGCATAATCCATTCCCCTTGTTAGCTGCTTGGTATCGTATTTAAAACCGAATACAATGCAATGCAGCTTATAGCCGAATTTGGAATGATTATATGTAATTATTCCATTGGAACTCCCTTCAATCACATCCCCGCTCCAGCTGAAATTCATTCCGTCCTGATTTTCGACTTTACAGCTTCCCATATAGGCAGTCTGACCGATAAAATGGCGTTCAAATTTCATATAGTCGCTTTCAAAATTAGATCCTTTTGGAGCACCGAACTGCGCAATCTTTTCAGGAGAAAAGGGAATCATCGCGCCGTTTGTCGGATAAGTATTCCCCTTTTCGATATACATATTGCTGATTATCGGTTCATAATTTTTAGCAGCTGCGACATACTGATAGCTGCCGGGTACTATGTTTTTAATCTCATAATTTCCTTCTGCGTCAGTCTTGGCAAAGTATTCAGTCTGCGACAAGAACACGTGAATCCCCTCAAGTGGTTTATTAGTCGCATTATCAACTATTTTACCTTTAATAGAATTACCAAATTCTTTCTGTGCGTGTAATTGAATGGAAATCAATAGGATGATGAAACAAATTAATAGTGATTTGATTCTCATAACTCCCCTGCATTTATAGATAATAACATTTATTAAAAACCGCAATTAATAAACTTATTAAATCCTTCTTTCCCCTAATACTAGAATTCTATTCTATAAGTAAAAATTAAATGAGTATTACTTATAAGTCAAGGTAAAAATGAATGTATAATAAATACGGCTCAGTTTATATAAATGAATATTCAAAATAGTTTGTCAGCCCCTAAAAATGAGTCATAATCGCAATTTTATATAAATTTATGGTGAATTATGAGTCATCCCGGCTTGAATTCAAAAATATTTTCCTTATCTTGTTGACAGAAATTAAAAAAAGCAGTATTTTTGAATCATCATTCATTAAAGGTTGGTTATGAGACTAAAAGAAGGCAACAAGGAAAAAGACATAATCGAAGCTTCGATTAAGGTTTTTGCCGAGAATGGATACCACAAGGCAAAAATTTCAAAGATTGCCGAAGTTGCAAATGTAGCAATCGGCAGCGTATATGTTTACTACAAGAATAAAGAGGATCTCCTTTTTAGAATTTTTGAAAATCTCTGGGAAAGGTTATATACCGATTTTAAGAACCTGTCAGAAAATACTTTCCTCTCTCCTTCAGAGAAATTAGACAGCATGATTGATATTTTCTTCGACATATTCACAGAAAACCCTGCCCTGGCAGCAGTTTATGTGAACGAACAGACACAGCTAATGGAAAACGGCCAGTTCCGTTTTACAGAATATTATGAAAAGTTTTTATCACAGGCCAAAGCAATAGTTCAGGAAGGTGTTGATAAGAATATTTTTGCAGACAATGTTGATATAGATATTTTCAGATACTTTGTGTTCGGCGCAATAAGAAACCTCCTTCAGCAGTGGTCAGTAGATCAGAATAATTTTCCTCTTAACAAAATCCGCCAGAACGTTAAATACCTGGCTAAAAAAGGTATAATTAAGTAATTTTTTTTAATCTATTATTGAATATTGATTCATTATAGAGGCAGTATGAAAGAAAAAATAAAAATATTCCTCCTATTGGTTTTTGTTCCTACCTTTCTCGTGGCTCAAAAAGTGAGTCTAAAAGAGGCAATTGAAACCACCCTCCAGAGAAACGAAAGAATAGCACAGTATAAAGAGAGAGTTATTCAAAAGGAGTATCAGGAAAAGAGTTCCTGGGGCAATTTTCTCCCTTCTATTGAGTTCAAAGCAAGCTATACACACTTGAACCAGAATATGGATATCAATCTTAATCCGATTAGAGATGCAATGATTACTCTTCAGTCAGGCAATCAGGCTGAATTTATGAACTTATCAAATATACTAAGCGGATTGGGAGCTTTAAGTCCAGCACAGAAACTAGCCGTTAAGAATCAGTCGGCTGCTCTTCTAAATACTCTGCTCCCCGAGTTTAAGCAGACATTCAAAAAACAGGATTACCTTACCGCGACGTTTCAGGGAGTTCAGCCCCTCTTTACGGGAGGAAAACTCCTTGCCGCAAAAAATTATGCAAAAGCAGAAAAGGAAGCTTCCGAAATTGAACTTGTTAAGATTGAGAATGAAGCTGTTTCGGAAACTGTTGCCAATTACCTCCGTTCTGCCCTCCTTAAAGAGGTTGTTAAAGTAAGAAAAGAGGTTCTGACAGGGATTCAGGAGCATAAAAAAAGAGCTCAGAAACTTTATGATGAAGGGGTAATTGCCAACTATCATGTCCTAAGAGCAAATGTGGCATTATCCGAGGCAGAGAATAAACTTTCGGAAGATGAAAGCAATTACAGGCTTTCTCTTCTGGCATTAAAAAACAGTATTGGTACAGAAACAGAAATTGAACCGGCTGATTCTATTAAATTTTTCCCAATTGCAGTTACTCTTGAAGAATCCCTCGCATCGGCATCAAAAAATCAGCCTATTCTCAGGCTGCTCGATAAGAAAAAAATAGGCGCAGAACAGAACTATAACCTTTCAATCTCATCGTTCCTCCCAACGGTAGCTGCGTTTGGGAAATTCGAACTTTATCCGGAATATTTATCGAGTCTCGAGCCAAGATGGGCAGTTGGATTACAAATGAATTTAAGTGTATTTAACGGATTTAAAGACCATATAAAAGTACAGGAAGCAAAGCATTTAGAAAATGAAGTGTCATTGCTTCAGTCCGATACCAGGAAAAAAATCGAATTGTGGGTTAGCAAAGCATACAGCGAAATCGAGAAAAACAGGATTAAATATGAAAAGCTTAATTCTACTATTGAATTGGCAATTGAAAATGTAAGACAGAATGAAAAAAGGTTTGAAACAGGAATGGGAATTTCGCTTGAAGTGATTGATGCACATCTTATGCTCGAAAAAGCAAGATTGGAAAGCTATTTGTCTCTTTTCGATTACTATAGGAGCGCGGCGGATTTAATGTTAGCCGTCGGAGAACCTGAATCAATATTAAAGATTTGGAATAATTAGGAGCTTAAAATGAAGATAGATAAATCTAAATTGATTATAGCAGTGCCTGTTCTGGCAATTATTCTTGGTGCAATTATTATTGCAAAGAACTCACTCTCCCCCGATGATTATGTTGTTACCGGGATTGTTGAAGGGAAGAGTGTTGATGTAGCTTCTAAAATACCCGGCAGAGTTGAACGAATATTTTTTAATGAAGGAACCCGGGTAAAAAAAGGAGATACTCTTGCACTTCTTGAAAGCAAGGAAATGATTGCAAAAGTTGAACAGGCCCGCAGTGTTATGGAAGCCGCAAAGGCAAAACTCTCTCTTGTAAGAAAGGGAGCCCGCGAAGAAGAAAAAAGAGGTGCCCAGAAATTATATGACCAGGCCAGATATCAGTTTGAATATGTTGGCAAAACCTGGGAAAGATTCAAAAAACTTTACTCTGAAAAAGTAATCTCCTCTCAGGAAATGGACGGCGTGGATTTTCAGTATAAAGCCGCTAAAGAGCAGATGGAAGCTGCAAAAGCTAAATATGATATGGCATTAAACGGGGCCCGTCCTGAGGAAATTACCGCGACTGAGGCACTCTATAACCAGGCGGTAAATACTTTTAATGAAGCCTCGGCATACTATCAGGAACTGGTAATAAAATCTCCAATAGACGGTGAGATTTCCAACAGCATAGTTGACGAAGGGGAGGTTATTTCTGCAGGATACCCGATTTTTACCCTCCTCTCCCCTAGCGATTATTACGTCGTTCTTCAGCTCCGCGAGGATAAACTTGCGAAAGTAAAACTTGGAAATGTTTTCAAGGGAAAAGTACCTGGACTCGGAAATTCAGAAATGGAATTCGAGGTGACTTATATTGCATCTATGGCCGACTTTGCAACCTGGAAGCCGACAAACCAGAAGGGGGAATTCGACTTGAAAATGTTCGAAGTTCACCTTCGCCCCAAAAACAATGCGGACGGATTCCGGCCGGGTATGACAGTTAATATTCAGTTATAATTTTGAATTTGATATGTCGAAAGAAACAAGAGAAATAATTAAAAGAGAATTCCGCCGGATAACAGAGAGAAAGTCTCTTTATCTCCTGATGATTCTGCTCCCTATTGCAGTATCAATTCTCTATGCATTTATATATAAGGGGGAAATTGTACGGGATTTGCCCGTGGCGATATTAGACCGGGACCACTCTTCCCTATCCAGGACTGTAACTGAGTTTGTTGAAGCATCAGGATCGATGAAAATAGCCGGTTATGTAACATCGGTTGAAGAAATAAAGGCAGGTATTCAGTCAGGGAAATTTCAGGGGGCATTCGCTATTCCGCATAATTTTGAAAATGACGTTAAAAGCGGAAAGAATTCTACCATTGTCATCTACAAGAATACGGCAAATCTTATTGTGGGTAATCTTCTTATGAGGGACGGAATGACAATAGTTAAAACCGTATCTGCCGGAGCACTAATTAAAAAACTGCGTAATAAAGGAATGCTTTATGACCAGGCAATGGCAGTTGCGAATCCTGTTAAAATTGAAGCCCAGTCACTCTATAATCCTAACTACAGTTATCTGGGTTATCTGGTGCCCGGATTACTGGCATTCACTCTACAACTTGTTATAATGATTTCATCGGTAATAGTAATAAGTTCTGAATTCACTCACGAAACTTTCGGCGAACTGCTTAAAATTTCGGGGAATAACATTTATAAAATTCTGGCAGGAAAATCAATTCCCCACCTTATGATACATATTTCAACAATATTATTTATAACCGGTATAATACTTCCTCTGTGCAATATAAAGTCCGCCGGCTCAATTATTTTTATGATATTCTTTTTTATTCTTTTTGCAGCGGCGTGCCTTGCATTCGGGCTATTTATTTCGGCTGCATTCCACGATCAGCTTTTTGCGACAAATCTGGCACTTTTCATAAATATGCCTGCATTCATTTTCAGCGGCTATACATTCCCGGTCTGGGCTATGCCCGCAATTCAAAGAATTTTTGCTGCCATCCTCCCCTTTACACATTTTGTATCGGGCTACTTCAAAATTTATAATATGGATGCACCCGTCGGATATGTGATGGATGAAACTCTGATACTTTTTCTTTTTACAGCAGTTGGTTTTATACTAACTATCGCGGCATTAAAAATTCATATAAAGAAATACTATAAGATAAGTGTGTAATAATGTTATATAATATAGTAAAAACAATAAAAAGAGAATTCAGGTTAATCTGCAGAGACATTAATATTATTGCAATCATTATTCTTGCACCCGTTTTTTATTCTCTTTTTTACGGTTCAATATATGTAAACAAAGTCGAGAGAGAGCTTCCGGTAATTGTCTATGACGAAGACCGGAGCGAAACGTCAAAGACTTTAATCCGGCTGCTGGATGCCCACCAGATGATTACCATTTCCGGCATGGTGCCCGATTTCACTTCCGGGATTAATGAAATAAACAAGAATAATGCATACGGAATGGTTTACATACCGTCTGATTTCGAGGCTAATCTTAAACTGCGCAGAGGAGCTGTACTTAAAACATATCTGAATACGGCCCGCTTCCTAATCTCCAACGATATAAATATGGCCATTAACGAAACCATTATAGATTATAATTCCGGGATTAAACTTAAGTTTTTTGAGCAGGCAGGATATAATTTCAGTCAGGCTAAGGAACTTATTGAACCTGTAAAATTTGATGTAAGGTCCCTCTTCAATACTACCGAAAGTTACGGCGAGTTTCTTATCCCGGGAATATTCATACTTATAATACAGCAGACTCTATTAATTGGATTATCTGAAAGTGTTGCAAAGGAGCAGGAGGAAAACCTTACCGGTGAATTATACAGCAGCTCCGGCGGAAGCATTTTTTCAGTAATTCACGGTAAAGGCTCTGTTTATGCATTAATTTATTCAGCATTTGCATTTTTCTTTTTCACTTTCAATTACTGGTTATTTAATATGCACCTCTCGGGGAGTATTTTCACATTGTCATTTTTTACACTGCTGCTAATCACGGCAACAGTATATCTCGCAATATTCCTGGGTTCATTTTTCAGCAGGAAAATAATAGCAATTCAATTTCTTACATTATCAACATACCCTATTTTTCTTATATCCGGCTACAGCTGGCCCACAGATGCTATGCCGGTTTGGATTCAATATATAGCCAAAGTTCTCCCTTCCACCCCATATTTATCGGCATTCGTTAAAATAACAAGAATGGATGCCGGAATGGGGGCAGTTATGCCGGAATTGATTCATTTATCATTACTTACTCTCGTTTTATACTCAGCAGCACATATTAGATTAAAATCATTCTTTAAAACAAAAATCAGAAAATAAGAGGAATACCATGAAAAAAAGGACATTATTTGTAATCGTACTTTTGCTTGCTACTGTTTCATTTATGCAGGCTCAAACAAAATTTTCAGCCGGAATTGTTGTAACCCGCTTTGAAAACATCGGCGATGACAGCCGTATGTCCCAGATCAGCAATCCCATCGGATTCGGCTTTGTAGGGGGCTACAGCTTTACAGACGAACTGACCGCGGCCATTACACTGGAATATTTCAGAGGGGACATAGACGGAATAGCCGGAAAAGAAAATGATTACCGCGCTCACGCTTCGGCATACTATCATCCGGTTTCTTTTGCAGGATTCAGGCCATATCTATCAGGCGGATTTGTAATCTCCCATAAATCATTTACATTCGACCTGCCAACAGCTCTAGAAAGTGAGAAAACAAATATGTACGGAAGATTCGGATGCGGCATTGATTATTCCATAGTTCCAAGACTCAGCGCAAATGTAGATTTAGGATTTTACAATGACGGAAGCAAAATTGCAGGCTGGAGCAGCAGTTTAGGATTAAGAGTAGCATTATAATACTTACGGCTCAAAAGAGCCTCCCAATGCGGCAGGCTGCGGCGTTATTTGCAGCCTGCCGTTTTTATTTTAAAATTTCCATCTCGTATCGATTGCAACAGAAAGGTATTTAGCCTTATTAGGCGAGACAAAAGAATTGAAATCGGAAGTAGCAATATTTATTTCAAGTACATTAATATCGAATCCGATACCGGCAGCCCATCCGAAGCCATACAAGCCTCCGAAAGTGAATCCGGTTCTTAAATAAGGAATCCAGTCCATCGGTTTCCATTCGGCACCTATTGAAAACCTTCCTTTTGTACTGTTCCCCGGCAAATCGTTGAAGCCTAGATTGCAATCTGCGGTAAGAAGCAGATTATAAGATATGTTTTTTGCTATGCCGAGACGCAGAGCCGACGGCAGCCCTGTTTCAAATGAATCGATCTTCTTGCTCTTACCGACGAATTTGTCTTTAAGACTGTCCCTCTGAGCTTCATTTGAAAGATCATCAATATATATTGAGCCTGTTGCAGAGAATTGCGCGGCATTTTTATCCCATTTAATGCTTCCAAGGTCCGTAAGCGCAAGTGAGAGCTTCCAGCTGTCTCCGAAAGATGCAGCGAGCCCTAAATCGAATCCGATGCCTGAACCTGCAGGTTCAGGAAATGGTGTAAAATCCGATTCTTTTTTAACCGGGTCGAAATCATATTTAACGCCGAAATTGCTTGAGAATGCAGAATAACCACGGTAATCGGCAGTACCTTCAACCTGGTTGTTTGCTCCTGTAGAAAAACTTGAATTTACCCTGTCTGTGCCGGCGTATGAAAATCCCTGTATATATTTCAATGTTATACCGGCAGATATAATGTTATATGGAAATTCCGAAGAGGTATAAATTCTTCTGGCATATGATAGAGCGTAGGAACGGAGATACCATGATTTAAGGTCGAATTCGCTGAAGTTAAAAACTTTTCCGGCAGGATTTCCGTATAAAGCCATTTCCGGAAGGGCTTTCGGAATGTTGCACTTAACAGCTCCCACATCATTAACCGAAAATGCAATAGTGCCGAATTCCGGACTTACCATATAGCTGACCATAAGGAGATTAAGAGATACATTCATTCCGACGACTCCGCCGTCACTAAAGAGATCCATTAAACGCTGCTTGTCGCTATCATTAAGATATCTTCCTTCTCCGTTTACCCTGCCGAAGAAATAGTTTATTTCGTCGATACTGATAAAATTCGTGCCTGCTTTCATCGAAATGGAAGGGATCGGAAGTACCGTGGAGAATTCCAGTTTTTGCGAAGGAAAGGAGATTAGGTTTGCCGGATTGATACCAATAGAAAAGACGCCGCGGGAAACCGAATTGGCTGTTTTTGCCATTCCGTAATTGCGGGCATCGAAAGTGCCTTCAGTACCAAGCTGTGCAAATAATGCTGTAGAAGCAAAGAAAAGAACTGCGGTAATTTTTATGATTTTATTCATTTTCATCCTCACTTCTTTTCTTCTACTTTATATTTAAGGCCGCCGTACATTTTAATCTGAATGGCATCCGACGTCTTAAACTCAACGGGAACACCATTATTGCCGGAGGTAAAGAAATTTACTTTAGAGATTATATATTTGCCCCTTGTTATTTTATCTACATCATCCTGATTAAGAGAGAATGTAATTTTGGAATTGGAAGGAGCGGTAACTTTACCGAGAGAATTTACAACAGCTCCCTGAATATGAACCAGTGTATCGTTTGGAGTCCTGTTTGGAGGAAGATTCATAAGAAATCTGTTGGAAGCATCATAGACTCTTGCGCTGAAGGAAGCATCAAATGCAACGCCATTCGAAATGTCAAGAACAAGGCTGCCTCCAAGAACTTTTTTCATTTCCTCCCTGTCATTATCGGTTAAATCAACAGTACTGGAATCTCTTATACTGCCTCCGGTAACACTCACTTTCATAGGGAACTCAATTTCCGCTGTGCCATAGACTGAATCGGCACTGTTAATATTGGCCATTGAATAGGAAGGATTTACTATCCCTTCTCCTTTAACAGTTACTGTTCCGGGAAGCTTTCCGCTGAATGATTTAATAAAATTCCGGACGTCAGCAGTATTTAAGGTAATTATTGTTTCATTACCGCTTAAAGTTGTCTGAGGAATATTAAGCGTCGAGGTCCGGGTTGCGCTTCTTCCAATCATTTGTCCCGAGAAACGGATTTCAACGTTTGTAGATTTTTTTAGTTTAATCTGTATTTTGGGATTTTCCATATCTATCTGATTAACCGTCAATTTATCGGAGAAATCCCCAATGCTTAAATCAATTTCAGTTTCATTTACATTCAGCTTTGTGGGTTTCACCCTTCCAATAAAAGAGCGGAAATACAGGTTGCTGATATTTAATGAAGCGCTTACGTCATCTGTTTTAAGTATGGTACGGAAATCATTCGTTGCCGGGGCTGTTACATTTAATGTATAGTTAATTCTATTGGCCGGAGTGCCGCCGGGTGCAGTAAGGGTATAATTCTTTAATGAGGAAATCTGGATAAGCTTATTCTTTTCCTTTCTCCCCAGATTAATCACTTGAGTAAAGACGTTACCGTTTCCATCTTTCAGTTCCGGTATAGTCAATGTGGCGGAAAGATTAAGATCTATATTACTGTTTGCAGTTATGTTTAATGAACCGCTTTCAATAACAGCAGACTGATAAAATGTGCTGTCATCAATTTCCACCGAGTTGCTGATATTAAAATCATTTTGCGCAATTTTTGCAAATACTTCAGAAAATGTGAAGTTTTTAATCCTTGCAGAAATACTGAGATTTGTAGTTTCATCATTATAATTCTTTGGTACTCCACCGCTTCCAGCTGATGATATTGTAATCTCTATTTTCAAAGAATCAAATATAGTTTTATTTATAATTGTATATTCTTTTGATTGTACACCTCCGGAAGATAACGCTATATCTGGTTGAGTATCTGTAATTACTTCGCTATTGTCTTCGTAATTACGAATGACAATTTTTTCAATTACAATCTGAATAGGACTTGGAAAAGTATTAGAGAATTCTAAATCCAATTGAGCATTATCAATTTTAACTTTTTTCAATTGTTGAGAGATTGTAAAATTTTGAAAAAATACCCCACTTGGAATGACTGGGAAAGGATTTCCGCTAGTTAGTCCAAGTAATGTTGGAGTAATTCTCGCTGTAACCGGCTGCGGATCGGGTATTTCGATTGCGCCAATCTGAACAGATGAGCCGGTTGTAAATGCATCAACCTTCAGATTATCCCCGACAGTTATTTTTTCAATTTCCTTAATATCCGAATAATAAAGCAGTCCCTGATTGCTACCTGAGTTATATACTTTCACCTGCGAAGTATCCTTTTTAATTGCGTCCCACAGGGTATATGTCCGGTTTGATACCGGCACATTAAGGTCAACGTCCCATTTGGGCATAACAAGGTCCTTGGGAATATCCACACAGCCTGATTTGATTAATACCAGAAGGACAAGGAACGGAAGCAAAATCATTAGCTTTTTTCTTATCATTTTAATACCCTGCTAAATATTGCGTAGAATATAAAAAAAGTTTTTCAAAAATTATGTGCTGCTTTACTAAAACTTATCTCAGATCAAAAAAAAAGGCAGCCGTCAGTGGCTGCCTTACAAGATTTAATACTCAATCAGTTTTGCCGCTTTGAGGAGTTCGGCATAATCCATAATTGCCTGGAGGTCTGCTTCCTTCTGATTCTGAGCATCGAGAAGTTTCTTAATATCCAGAAGGCTGTTTTTGCCGTCGCAAAGTCTCGACATTTCGCTGCGGTCGAAGTATGCCCCGCCCCTCTGCATTGCTTTCTGAGCCTGGTCGGCAGGCAGTTTGGCGAATGCCATCTGATAACCGCTGTAACCATTTTCTTTTACAAGCTGAGTCTGTTTTGGAATTATCTTCTTCCCCTTTTTCTCAAGATCCGAAAGGCTTAAATCGATTTTTTTAATTCCAAATCTGGCACCGATTGTTTTGTACTGCTGTTCAAGAAGCGAGAGGTTCGCATCCCTTATTTTTTCAAGGGACTTGTTCATTGATTTAATATACTCGTCACCTGCTTTTTTATCGGACGCAAGTTCAAGGACAGTATTTAGTGTGGCTGCTTCGTTAATATAGCAGGCTTCCACGAACGATACGGCTTTTTTAACCATATTCAAAAAATTATCTGAGTTGGCATTGTTCACAAGATCCAATCCCCTGGAAAGCTGATAGCCGATTCTTCTGGAGGCGTTTGACACAACTTCTGCCCCAATTTTCATCATCAATTCATCATCTGCCGATGCAATTGTATATGCCGAAGCTGCTGCAATAGCAATTACCCTCTTTAACTGGGTAGCATCCAGTTTATCAGGATTATCATGCGAGGTATGATAATAATTATCGGGCCAGGTAATCATCATAATTCCGGGCACCTGCACTCCCCAATCATTAAACACTTCGTGGTCTGAAGCGCCGTAATGGGTCTCAATTGCATAATAAAAAGGGTCGTTTGAACCGTTAGAAGAGATAATCCATTTTTCATCTTCGGTAGCTCTGTTCTGGATTATTTCCTTATTTGTTTCGCCGACGAATTTATAATAATTTTCCATTACATCATTAAGATAGTGCGGGTTGCCGTAAGTAGTTCTTTCAAGGCAGAGGAATGAACCGCTCTTGCTGAGCCATAGGCCTACCATATCGAGATTTATGTTGCAAAGCGTCTTATCCATTAAGTTTTTATTAGCCTTAACCCAGGGAATAGTGCCGGAGAATTCCGGAGCCCATATAAAGCGGATTGACCTTTTAGGACGTGGAAGCCTTCCCTCATCAAAAAGAGTCTTAAGAGTACGCGCTACATCAAGAATTGCAGCGCATCCTGAAATATCATCATTGGCTCCCATCTTGTTGTATCCTTCAAACAGGTGTGCCGAAAAGATGATTTCTCCCGCTTCGGGGTCGGTTCCTTCAATTACGCAGTTAGGCACTTCAAGGTCATATTCCGCCATTCCCGCTTCAACCTGAGCATGGACTGTTATTTTTTCACCTCTCAAGAGCCTGTCTCTTAAACGGTACCCTTCTCTCGGCGGAAGCATAAATCCAAATGTTGACTGCTGCCCCTGAGCACCGCCCCGTCCGCTTATTCCGGTCCAGGGAATCTGAAGAGGATCTACAAGAGGCCTTGGAGAATTGAAAGAAATTACTCCTACGGCGCCTTTCTTAACTGCAATATTATGGAGCTGTCCAACCGGTGCAGAAGAGAGCACAATTTTGCCGGTAACATTAATCCCTTCAAAATCTTTTTCGCGTGCTTCGCCTACCCAAACAACTTCGGCAGTTACATTTGCATTCTGGCTGCCGCTTGCGAGCATTGCTCCAATCTCTTCAAAATCCGCGAGTTTTTGTCTTTTCGGAGAAACTTCCCAGAGCAATCCTTTAATACCGTCCCATACCTTACCCGGTGCGGGGAATTTGTCAATCTTAGCATTTGCAAATCCGTATGATTTAAGCATTTTGAGTACATAATCGGATTCCCAGAAATTCGATGCAAATTCGTCTGCAAGCCGGTTTCTTTCCCATCCTGCCATTGCAATAGTATGATGCAGTGCGATATCGCCCGATGCTTCACCGGCTATTTCATCGAAATATTTTCCGTTGATCAGAGTCCATTGATGGTATGGAGATACCTGAGCCGAAATGCTGATAATAAAAACGAATAAAAAAAGAAGTGCTGTTTTTTTCATATTTCACCCTTGAAATAATTACTGCAGAATAAAAATGATGGGCAGAAAAACAGTTGTACTGTCAGTTTCCCAGTAGATCCAGGAAGATGTCTAATTTGTAACCGCATTTAACTGCCGCGCTCTTAATTTCATCGCATAATTTAAACATTTCCAAAATCTTATTTTCAGTTTTTTCAAGATTTTCTTCAGATGGTTTTAATTTCAATAATTCAAATGTAATTATACTGAAGAGCCAGTCAACTATTTCTTCGAAGCTTTCTTTGGCAAAATACTTTGCGCCTTTATACTCATTTATATTCAGGTATGCTGATGTTAGAGGCGATGAGAAGAGTCCGGCAAAGAAACTGTTAAATAATTCTGATTTCTTTTCTTCGGATGAAATTTTTACGAACTGCTTATAGTTCTCAGACAATATGAGCAGAAGATTCAAATCCTTTTCTACTGCTGTTTCTCCTTTGCCAAAGCGTCGCAGTACATTCCTTATAGAATTATATAGGTAGGTATCATCAATAAAACTGCGCGGTGAATGCTTGCTTCTTGTTATTTCGGCAAGATTATTAATGAGATACCATATTAAGAATACTGCTGTATGCTCATAATAATCGTGATGCTGCGAATATATTACCGAGTTTCTTATCTGGAAATAGTAATGCTCTTTTTTGGCAGTTCTTGATTTGATAAGCTCATTAATAGTTTTAATTATTTCGAGTTCGCTTTCAAATGTTTCAATTAATAAAGCCGCATTCATTTCAATATCATAGTGATTCTTCAGTTCGCCTATCATTTCATTAAGGCTGCCTGTCATAAATGTAAGGTTGAGTTCTTTCTCGGCTGCATCAAGTTCAATTGAATATTTAATAAAATTGTCAAGCGATTCCCTGCTAAACAATTTCTCGAATTTAGCGTGAAAATCCTCGAAATGAATTTCTTCAAGCGAATAGAATATATTTCCGGTGCCTGCCCCTGCTAATTTATCTGCAAGTTTTCTGCACTCCCCTTTTCTCTCGGGCACCTCAATAAAATCGATGTACACTTTGTATTCAAATTCTTTTAAATCCGCATTAAAACCGGATTGGGCAAATTCGCTTCCGGGTTTAATATATTGAAGTCCCGATTTATGTTCCCTGTAGATATAAAAAACATTATCTGCCGGCTTTATGCCGAGGGCATCAAACAGCCTTAATTTTTTTAGTTCTTTCTTTCCGTTATTCCCGTTTTGAACAAGCTTTGGCGCGGAAATATCTATTCCGCCCGATACTTTTGAGTACTTATTGTTATAAAATACAAGAGCTTTTTCCCCCATTTCGCTGTTTGTATAAGCGAAAACATTTTCGTCAATCTCCCCTCTGTCATTTATATAATCATAGAACCAGAAATTATAAACCTGGCTGAAGAGGGCCCTCCTTTTAATAAGTGGGAAAATTTCTTTTTTATGCCTGTCAATAAGCCATTGATTGGGTTCTTCATTGTAATATGAACGCTGGTACTCCATTCCGTATTTTTCGTGGAATCCCTCAATCTGGCCGTGGCCGAACATAGGAAGCCCGGGAAGTGTAACCATCAGCACGCAGATGCCGAAATATTTTTCATCCGCTCCGAACTGTCTAATTGCGGTTTCCTCATCGGGATTGCTCATAAAATTAACATACCGTTTTAGAATCTCCGGCTCAAATTCCAGTGTATTGGTAATAAGGTCTCTATATTTAAAGTTTTCCTCTTTCAGCAGCATATTCATAAATGCGCTGTTATAAACCCTGTGCATCCCCAGCGTTCTTACAAAATATCCTTCCATAAGCCAGAAAGCCTCAGCAAGCAAAAGAGTATTTGGAAGTTCGTTATTAATTCTGTCCACTACAAGACGCCAGAATTCCTCCGGAAAACGTCTGTCGAACTCGGCCGGGGAAAGCGCATAGTCGCTCCTTGAAGGAATATCTCCTCCTTTACCCGGTTCGGGATACCAAAGACGGGAGAAATGCCGTTTTGTAAGAGTCATTGCCGCATCAAACCTTATAACAGAAAATTTTCTGGCAACCTCGATAATTTTCTCAATAAGCGCTTCTCTTACTTCCGGTTTAAGGAGATCCAGCTGCGAAGTGTCGTTCCAAGGCATATTTGTACCATCGTTGCCGTGGTAGAAATAGGTAACTTTTCCCGTACTGTTTTCAATTCTCTGAAACACAACCGCGGCATCTGTCTTACTCCAGTAACCATCCTCAATCCTTATCTGAATTCTCGGATCTTCTGAAAGATTAGGACCGGTGAACCGGTAATTCGGATAAGGGGGAAAATCGCTTTGAATAAAATATTCCGGATGCTCAATCATCCATCTTGAATAGACTCCGGTATGGTTCGGAACCATATCGCAGGCAAGCCTTATTCCCCTCTGCTTTGTACGCCAGTCGAGATTGCGGTATGCATCCTCTCCGCCGAGGTCAAATGCTATCTGGTAGTCGAATAATGAATATGCCGAGGCAACGGCATCAATATTTCCTGTCTGGTGCTTTATTTTCTTAGAGGCATTACTCCGCTCCCAGATTCCGATAAGCCATAATCCTGTAAAGTGCCATTCGGCTAGCTGATCAAGTTCTTCATCCGGTATTTCGTCAAGCCGGCGGATATTCCGGGAATATTTCTTCGAAAGCTGGTCGAGCCATACATACACATTTTTTGCAAGGAGAATCAGTCTTGGCATCCATTCGAGATCCTGCGTAAATTTTTCAGGCTCCTCATAGGACTTAACACTGTCTGCCCCATATTGGAAACCCGATTTCCCCAAGGCTGCTTCCTGAGCAAACTCAACAGCCTCTTTATACTGCGGTACAAAGGTTGGAGGCGCCCCTCCCCCGGTAAATTCTATCTTATAATCCTCTTTAATGAGATCTTTTCCGCTTAGAATTTTGCTGAGGAAGTTCTCATCCAGAATCACTCCCCATTTAGAACGGATATAATCGAGCTGTGCCTCGATGCTTTCGGGATGTTTTAACATCGGAATGATTAGAAATGTAAACAGGTCCTGCTTTTCATCCCCAATCTTCTCTTCCCCCTGGAAGAAGAAATCTAGGTGATTAATTACTTTTTCGAAAATTCTCGAATTATTAAGATAATTTGAATCGAATAGTTCTATTATTTTGCCGTTAGCCGGATTAAAATTAGCGAAATAAAGGGTTAGCATTTCTTCAAGGGCAATTGAATAGTTTGAGCGGCTGCCCGTATACGAATTCAGATAATCAAAACTGCTTGCCTGTCCTTTGTAGACATCAAACGGGGGAAAAATCTCCACAAAATCGAAAAGAAGCTTTCTAAGCAGTTCATCCCCTACAGATACATTAAGATACTTTATTGCCCTCTCCCAAACACCGGGATTTAGATTCTCTTCATACTCCTTCAATACAAAATGGTAAATTTCATCCAGAAGACCTGCCGCATTTACTTCTCCGGCACCTACTTTGAGGTATTCAGGGCGGTTTTGATTTAATTTAAATACAAAATTCCTGACCTGCGCAAAATTTCCAAAAATCACATTTCCGCTTAGAGTAAATAAAGAATCTTCAAGGGCATATTTCTTTCTTATCTGGCGCGCAATGTGAAACTCGTAAAAAGGGTTTTCTATTCGGACGGCATTACGGATGGAAAGTTTTTTTGAGGTCATTTTTACCTGTAAACAAAATATTTTCAATTCTAATATCAATTATATCAAATGATTAGGAGTATTCCAATTGTCCCCCCCTAATGATACAGCATTAAATGTTAATAGCAATTTCGGTGAGATTACCGGGGCTATTATTGATTGATTCCCGGTTTTCACTCAATTAAACAGTTTGATATTCAAATTCCATTAAGGTATATTTTTAGGTTAAATTTATTAGGAATTTATGTCTGTTACTCCATTAATGGCGCAATACCAGAAGATCAAGTCGAGTTATCCCGATACGATACTTCTCTTCAGAATGGGGGACTTTTTTGAGACTTTTGAGGAAGATGCGATAATTGCCTCAAAGGTATTGGGAATTACCTTAACCAAGCGAGCAAACGGTGCGGCTGAGAATGTGCCCCTTGCCGGATTTCCTCACCACGCGCTCGATGCCTACCTCCCCAAACTGGTCAGAAACGGCTATCGCGTTGCGGTATGCGAACAGATGGAAAATCCTAAATTCGCCAAAGGAATTGTTAAAAGAGAAGTTGTTGAGGTCGTAACCCCGGGAGTGGCAATTTCCGACAAGATTCTCGACCACAAGAAAAACAATTATCTTCTGGCAATCTACCTTGAAAATGAAATTGCAGGACTCTCTTTCAGCGATATTTCTACCGGGGAGTTTCATGCCTATGAAGTCCATCAAAACGATATCCCCCAGCAGATTGGGCTTATAAATCCTTCAGAAATTCTGGTTTCAAAGAAACAGAAAGGTATTCTGGAGCCGGTTATTCAAAAAACCAGCCAGTCAATTACTATTACAAAAGTTGACGATTGGATATTTACTTTTGATTACGGAGAGGAACTTTTAACCAAACAGTTCAATACCCTTTCCTTAAAAGGTTTCGGCATAGAAAACCTTAGATGCGGTATTATTGCCGCCGGGGCTAATCTCAATTATCTTCGCGAAACCCAGAAAGAAAACATATCGCACCTTAACAAAATTTCCGGGTATAATCCTTCCGATTATATGGTTCTCGATTTTTCAACCAAGAGAAATCTGGAAATTACCTTTTCAATGAGCGACGGAGGGCGCGAAGGTTCATTGATCTCGATTCTTGACCACACCCAGACGGCAATGGGGGGACGAATGCTTAAGAAATGGGTCTCGGCTCCCCTGCGGAAACTGGAACCTATTCTTAAAAGGCAGGAATGCGTTGAAGAATTATTCGGCAATAAAACCATTAGAAAAAATCTGCTGAGTGAATTAAAAGAAATTGGCGACCTTGAAAGGCTGATTTCCAAAATATGCACAGGAAAAGTTAATCCGAGAGAACTTCTCAGCCTTAAAACATCATTGAAGAAAATTCCTCTCTTAAAACAGCTGCTTGACCAGGTAAAATCGGATACCCTCTCAAAAATAAACGAAAAACTGCTTGGTCTTAATGACCTCGTTGAAAAAATCGAGAAGGCAATTGATGATAACCCTCCTCTCAGTATCTCCGACGGAGGGGTTATCAGAGATGGCTACAGCCCTGAGCTTGATGAATTGAGGGGGCTCTCTACAAACGCCAAATCCTGGATTGCAAACCTTCAGAAAACCGAGAGGGAAAGAACGAAAATTAGCTCCCTGAAAGTAAGTTATAACAAAGTATTCGGGTACTACATTGAAATAAGCCACGCGAACAGGGAGAAAGTGCCCGATGATTATATGCGCAAGCAGACTCTTGTAAACAGCGAAAGATATATTACTCCCGAACTGAAGGAATATGAAGATAAGATATTAAATGCTGAGGAGAACATAGCCTCACTGGAATACCAGCTTTTTAATGAGGTAAGGCTGAATGCTGCTTCGTATACGGAACAGATTCAGGAGAATGCAAGGCTGATTGCTATGCTTGACTGCTACCTTTCATTTGCCGAATGCGCCGATTCCAATAATTATGTTAAACCTGTCCTTGATAATTCAGATATAATCTCAATCAAGGGGGGACGTCATCCGGTTGTTGAAAAAATTCTTCCTCCCGGAGAAAAATTCAGTCCTAACGACTGCCAGCTTTCTAATTCCGAAGAACAGATAATCATTCTCACCGGCCCGAATATGGCAGGAAAATCGGTTTACTTGAGACAAATTGGCTTAATAGTTCTTCTGGCACAGATCGGCTCTTTTGTGCCCGCTCAAAACGCACACATTGGACTTGTTGACCGGATCTATACACGTGTCGGGGCAAGCGATAATATAACTGCAGGCGAGAGTACATTCCTTGTCGAAATGCAGGAAGCGGCAAATATTCTTAATAATGCTACAGGTAAAAGCCTGATTCTTTTAGATGAAATAGGAAGAGGCACTTCCACATTCGATGGAATCTCTATTGCATGGGCCATTACAGAGTATCTGCACGAAAATCCCGACGTAGCCGCAAAAACCCTTTTTGCCACACATTACCATGAATTAAACGAGATGGCATCAATCTTCCCCAGAATTAAAAACTATAAAGTTGAAGTTAGGGAATACGGGGATAAAGTAGTATTCCTGCATAAGGTTTCTTCAGGAGGCGCAGACCACAGCTATGGCATTCAGGTAGCGCAAATGGCAGGCCTCCCTCTTTTCGTAACCGGCAGAGCCAAAGAAATTCTGCAGAACCTGGAAAGCAAGGAACTTACCCCATACGAGATGAAAAAGGCAAAATTAGCTAAAATAAAGCAGACTGATGACCTCCAGATAAGCATGTTTGAGATTAAAGATGATGCTCTTAGAAAGGAAATTGACGATATTTCGATTGACAAATTAACTCCATTGGATGCGTTAAATAAATTAAACGAACTAAAAAAGAAGCTTACCGATGAAAAATAATATTACCGCAGTTTTAGTGCTGATTGCGATTATACTTCTTAACGGATGCAAGCCTGCATATACTCCCGAACAGGAAAAATATATTAAGGAAATTGAGCAGCAGCGGAATGAAAAAGACGGCTATATGAGGGATAATCAGGAGTCCCCCTTTAATAAAAAAGGGAAGGTGGAATTCCATCCTTTGAACTATTTTGATGTCGATCCCGCATTCGTATTTCAGAGCAGGCTTAATGAGTTCCCGGTTAAAGACAGTATTGTAACACAGGGAACCAAAGGTGACCCAAGAAAAGGGGTAAGATGGGGATATGTAACTATTAATTTTGACAAGAAGGAGTTTAAAATCAATGTATATCAGATGACAAGCAAGAACAGCGGCGAAACTTATTTTGCCATCTGGTTTACAGATAAAACTACAAATAATGAGACATACGGAGTTGGAAGATACCTTGATTTTCAGAAATCGGAAGATCCTGAACATATTTACCAGATTGATTTCAATCTGGCTTATAATCCCTATTGTGCCTATACATCCTCCTATTCCTGTACCATTCCATTGAAAGAAGACTATATTGATCTCGCCATAAAAGCAGGCGAGAAAAAATTCCACGATTAAACCGGAGTAAAAAGTGATTGTTATTTTAGAAAAAAATATAACTGAAGAACAGATAGAGTACATTTCGAAAAAGATGCACGAATTCGGACTTGAAGTCCACCGGATGAACGGCAAGGAAAGGATTGTTCTGGGAGCTATTGGTATCCAGCCCAATTTTGACGTCAGAAAGATGAAGTCATTGCCCGGTGTTGCCGACGCTATTAAGATACTCGACCCCTATAAACTTGCCAGCAGAACCTTTAAGCAGGAAGATACCGTAATTGAAATTAATGGGACAAAGATTGGGGGCAAGGAATTAACTCTTATTGCCGGACCGTGCTCCGTTGAAAATGACGATCAGATTTTCCGTCTTGCACAGGTGGTGGCAGAATCGGGCGGAAGGATTTTAAGGGGGGGAGCATTCAAGCCGCGCACATCCCCATATTCGTTTCAGGGACTCGGTGAAGAGGGATTAAAACATATCCGGGAAGCAGCAGACAAGTTCAATCTGCTTGTTATAACCGAGGTAATGCAGACGGAGCAAGTTGATTTGGTGGGAAAATACACAGATATTTTCCAGATTGGAGCCAGAAATATGCAGAATTATCCCCTTCTGAAAGAATTAGGCAAAATGAGTAAACCCGTTATGTTAAAACGACATTGGAGCGCTACCTTAGAAGAATGGTTAATGTCTGCAGAGTACCTTTTATCGCACGGCAACAAAGATGTTCTCCTCTGCGAAAGAGGAATTAGATCATTTGATGATTCAAGCCGGTTTATTTTTGATTTATCCTCTTTTCCGGTGCTCAAAAAGATGACTCACCTGCCGGTAATTGCAGATCCTTCGCACGCAGCAATGTACGCCAGCGATGTTCTTGCTATGGCAAGAGCAGCGGTGGCAGCGGGAGCAAGCGGAGTGATGATTGAAATTCATGACCAGCCGGAAAAGGCGCTTTCGGACGGACCGCAGGCCCTTACTCCAAATGTTTACCTAAACCTGGTGGAGGATATGAAAAAAATTGCCGAGGTAATTGGAAAAATTATTTAGCCAGCCACCCTTCGGGAGGTTTTGAAGCCGGTCTTCGGCCGTAAATTAAATCATCCATTAGAAGAGCTGTTCTCCTGAAAAAGAAGGAATTCTTCAAACCGAATCTTATCAGATTGTGAAATTTGTTATCGGGATGAGAATAGGGACATACAGAAACACATCGTCCGCAATCGGTACCCAGCGTACACCATAATGTGTAACAAGCTTCCTGGTTTATTTGCCATCTTTCCGCGCCATTAATTAACTCCATATCGCCAGAAGGAATTGCTTTTGCCGGACATGAATCGGAACATTTTTTGCAAATCGTACAGAAATCGAGCATTGATTTATCCTGCTCATATTTATCCGGAATTAGCTCCAAATCGGTTGTGACAACTGAAATCCTGACCCTTGGACCTAGCGCAGGAGTCATTAATAATCCCATTCTACCAATTTCTCCAAGTCCGGCATCTCTGGCTACCAATGGACAGACCACCTGGTAATTTCCGTCAATATGAGCTCGCGCACTATATCCCAAGTCCCTTATAAATTGAGCAGTCTGAAGGGCAATTATTCCTGATTTAAGATATTGCTGCGATGATTCCATAACTGCTGTTCCCGAAGGAGCAGACTGCATCATCCTATGATCCATCTCGACGATAAACGCCAAAGCAAATTTGTGCGCAGGTTCATATTCAATTCCATATCTCTCCCCTCTGCCGCCATAAGAATAGAAATGATAGGGTTTAAGCAATGCAATTCCGGCATCAGCCGCACCCAGTTTTTTCCCCCAGTGTTTTAAGAATTCAGAAATTTCTTTCGGATCAATTGAGTATTTAATTTTTGAAACCTCACCATCTACCTTATCTTTAAGAAGACCAATAGTTTTAAACCCGGAATCTGAAGCGGTAAATTGAAGCTTGTTCCACTGTGTGGTCCCTTCCTGCAGAAGCCCCGGCTTTTGCCTGAATTTAATATCTAATTCCAATTTTTCCTTATTATCACGATAATACCGTTCATAATTTTCGCTCCCTTCTGACAATTCCTTTCTTGAAAACATAGTATCTCTTTCATCAATTCGGCCTTTAGGATTTTGATTTGAAATCTTTTTACCTTTCAACGGAAGAAGTGATAATATTAAAAAAGAAAAAAAGAGCATAACCACTACGGCAGAATATATTTCACTTAGGGGAGATGAAGCCGAAAGGGGCAGTAATAAGAGTATAATTGAAAGGCCTATAGCCAAGAGTTTAAGAGAGGCCTTCTTTTCATTCTCAAAGTAAGAAACCAGCATACCCCAGGCAACAAGAGCCAGGATTGACAAAATAATTATGAAAGCTGGTAAGGATAAAAATGACATTTACTATTTCCCATTACTGAAATTTATTCAATATTAAACCTGCAAATTACTGCTTCTGCAGACCTTTCTCCGTCAATAGCGGCTGAGACTATTCCCCCTGCATATCCGGCCCCCTCACCGCATGGATAGAGCCCTTCAATGCCGATGTGCATAAGAGTTTCCTTGTCACGCGGTATCCGTATGGGAGAACTTGTTCTGGTCTCGGGGGCAAGAAGTTTTGCCTCCTCAGTAACATAGCCTTTCATCCTGTTGTTAAATAGTATCAATGCCTTTCTGAGACTCTCCGAAATCCTCCCCGGAAAAAGCAGATTCAGATCCGCAGATACTGTCCCCGGTATGTATGACGTTTCCGGAATTGTCTGCGAAATTCTCCCCTGAATAAAATCGGTTACTCTTTGCGCCGGTGCTTTCTGGGTATATCCGGCAGCCCGGAAAGATAAAGATTCAATACTCTTCTGCAGTTCCAATCCGGCAAATACCCCTGCCCATTCAAATTCCTGCCAGTCATTCTCATCAACCGAGACTACAAAACCGGCGTTTGCAAAGGGACTGTTTCTTTTAGAAACCGACATTCCGTTTAGAACCAGTTCGTTTTCCCCTGTTGACGCCGGAATAATAATTCCTCCGGGACACATACAAAAGGAGTATACTCCCTTCTCCCCAATCTGGCAGGTTAGAGAATAACTAGCCGCAGGAAGGTTTGGATGCCTGTTTTCTGAATGATATTGAATTTTGTCTATAAGATGCTGGGGATGTTCTATCCTGACCCCCACAGCAAAGGGTTTCTGCTCAATTTTTACTCTGTTATCATCAAGCAGGTAAAATATATCCCTTGCAGAATGCCCGCTTGCAAGTATAACCGCATCAGCAGTTTCTTCGGCAGCATTATTTATAACCACTCCGTTTATCCTGCCGGCATTAATCAATAATCCGGTTACTTTTGAATTGAAGTGAACTTCCCCGCCGAATTTAATAATGGTCTCGCGGATTGCTTCAACTACCTTCGGAAGCACATTAGAACCAATATGGGGGTGGGCATCAACAAGAATTTCTTTCTGAGCTCCATGATTATTGAGTACATTTAGAATTTTATGAACATCTCCCCTCTTGGTTGAACGGGTATAAAGTTTGCCGTCACTGTATGTTCCCGCCCCCCCTTCTCCGAAACAGTAATTGGAATCGGGATTTACAACGCTTTCCTGCTGGATAGCCCTAAGGTCTCTCCTACGGGAGCGGACATCCTTTCCTCTTTCGAAGATTACCGGTTTAATTCCCGCTTCAAGAAGACGTAAAGCGGCAAAAAGTCCGGCCGGTCCGGAACCTACAATTATGACCTTTCTTTCCCCTGAGGCATTTTTATATTTTATTTCAGGATAGGTTTCGGGAGGCTCCTCATTAAGGTATATAAACGCTTTAATCCTGAAAATAGGGTGTTTAGAGCGGGCATCAATTGATTTTTTAATAACATTGAGAGCTATAATCTCTTCCGGCGCGCATTTAAGTTTTGAGGCCGCTACTTTCTTCTGGTATCCGGTGTCATTTACAAAGTCAGGCTCTACGGTATATTCAATTTCTTTTATCAAATGATCTCCCGATCTCAATAAGTTGCGCGGGTAATTCCGCCGTCTACGGGAATAGTTAATCCGGTTATGTAAGAAGCCTGTTCCGAAGCCAGAAAAAGTATCATAGAAGCCACTTCATCGGGACGGGCAAGCCGTTTCATTGGCACATCTGTTGTCATAGAGGCAAGTACGTGTTCATGCGATTCCCCAATTGCCTTTCCCCTGCTAACAGCCAATTCATATAGACGCGATGTAAGAGTATAGCCCGGAGCTACATTATTTACCGTAATGTTATGTTTACCAACCTGATTGCTCAAAGTTTTTGCAAATGCGGTAACTGCAGAACGGAAAGCATTGGAAAGGATAAGGTTATCTACCGGCTGTTTAACCGAGATTGAGGTAATATTAATAATTCTCCCCCATTTTTTCTCTTTCATATCGGGAAGCACAAGCCTTGTAAGCCTTACAGCGCTCATTAATAACTGTTCATACCCTTTATTCCAGCTCTCGTCATCCATATTTTCAAAGAAGCCGGGAGGAGGTCCGCCGCAGTTATTTACCAGAATATCTATTGAACCGTAATGACTTTTTACAACATTATACAGGTTTTCAATGTCGGCAGGTTTATTAAGGTCGCAGACAACCCAGAAAGGTTCAGAATTATATAATGACTTAATTTCTTTTGATGCATTTATAAGATTTTCCTTATTGGTAGAGCATATTACAACGCGGCACCCTTCCTTAAGAAAGAGTTCGGCCGCGGCCCTGCCAATACCCATACTTGAAGCGGTTACGAGTACCGTCTTCCCTTTAATCTGTAAATCCATTTTAACCTAAATTAATTTTTCCTCTCTTTAATTTAGGATAAAAAAAAATCCCTTTCAATTAAGAAAGGGATTTGAATATCAGGCGGAGATTTTTTCTCTTTTTTCCCCTTTTACCGCATTAAACCAGTTGAGAATCTCACTGTCCGAATCGCATTTGCTCTCTTTTGGATAATATTCGTTTGTTTTGTTTAAATAAAAATAGTCTTTAGACCAGATTTTCACATTATATATTGTTTCTTCAATTGCAGAAAGAACAAAATCGAGTTCATCATTTGTCATTGTAGGATGAAGAGAGAATCTTATCCATCCCGGTTTTTCAGAAAGGTCTCCCTGGTCAATTTTATCGGTAATTCTTTTGGAACGGGTAGGATCTACATGGAGAAGATAGTGCCCATAAGTACCGGCGCAGGAGCATCCCCCTCTCATCTGAATGCCGAAATGGTCATTTAACAGGCGTACCATCAGATTATAATGAATATCCTCAACATAGAAGGATATTATTCCAAGCCTTTCTTTATGTTCCTGTGCAAGAATATGAAGTGTAGGAATCTGTTCGAGTCTTTTAAAGGCCACGCTAAGCAATTCCTTTTCGCGTGCCATCATTTTATCGACTCCCATTTCCTCTTTCAGCTTAATTGCCAGGGCGGTTTTAATTGCCTGTAAAAATCCGGGGGTTCCGCCATCCTCACGCGCTTCAATATCCTCTATATATTTATGCTGTCCCCACGGGTTTGTCCAGTTAACAGTTCCCCCTCCTGGACTGTCGGGCACTTTCTTGTTATAAAGGCTCTTATCGAAAATCATAACCCCCGATGTAGCCGGACCTCCGAGGAATTTATGAGGCGAAAAGAAAATGCCGTCCAGTTTCTCTTCAGGATCAGCCGGATGCATATTCATGTTAACATAAGGCGCAGCGGCAGCAAAATCTATAAGGCAGATTCCTCCGAACTGATGTATAAGTTTTGCCATTTGATAATATGGCGTCTCAATTCCGGTAACATTCGATGCCGCTGTAAATGCACCAATTTTATATTTCCTTTCCTTATAGAGCCATAACAGGACTTCAAGCCTTTCAAGGCTCACTAATCCTTTATCATCGGTTCCAACAATTACAACGTCGCAAATTGTCTCAAGCCATGATGTATGATTAGAATGATGTTCCATATGGGTAATAAATACCACCGGTTTTTCCTCTTCCGGAATTACAACCTTATCCTTGAGTTGTTCGGGAAAATGGAGCCCCAGCAGTCTCTGAAACTTATTAACCACCGAAGTCATTCCGAATCCGGCAAACATAATAACGTCATCCTTACCCGCATTTACGTGCCTTTTAATAATATTTTTTGCCTCATTATAAGCTTTTGTCATAGTACAGCCTACCTGGCTGGCTTCAGAATGAGTATTTCCGACAAAAGGATAAAATTTATCCATCATGATTTCTTCAATAGGGGAATATAAGCGTCCGCTGGCAATCCAATCGGCATAAACAATTTTTTTCTTTCCAAAGGGGGATTCAAATTCCTGGTCAATTCCGATGATATTCTCTCTGAAGCGCGAAAAATAGTTTTCCAGTTCCATATAATTCTTCCAAAAAAATAAAAAATTCAGGATTTAATAAAACACGATATCTATATGCAATTTTAATACCAATCCAAAAAATGCAAAATTTTGCATTTATTTATTAATTTATGGAACATATTGTTCCACATATTTGACAAATAAATGCCAAAATTTAAATTTTAGGTCTTTTTATGGTTTCATTTTGATATGAATGTGTTCCATAATTTGGAACATATGAAACACTTTAATGCCCGATCCCAAGCTGTTTCATTTTACGCCAAAGAGTAGTTCTCCCTATATTGAGTTCTTTGGCTACTTTGGATTTGTTCCATTTATGTTTTTCAAGGACAAATAAGAGATCGTCCTTTTTAAGATACTCCCCTTCTGCCTGGGCGGTATTTTCCTCCGAAGATGCCAACGGATTAAAATCAAGAATGTTTTGCGGGAGTCTCGTCGCTTCGATTATATTGCTGTTTGTTGTACGGACAAAGCTGTATTCAATTGCGTTTTCAAGTTCTCTTATATTTCCGGGCCATGGGTATTCCAGCAGAATATCCACCGCTTTTCCTTCAATATCCGTAATAGCTTTTTTATAGAATAACGAGAATTTCTTCAAAAAATGCTTAATGAGAGGGACAATATCCTCCTTTCTTTCTCTTAGCGGAGTAAGTTCAATGGGGATTACGTTCAGCCTGTAGAAAAGGTCATCCCGGAATTTCCCGGTTGCAAGCGCCTCCTTAATGTTCACATTCGTAGCAGCAATAACCTGAACATCGGTATGCCTTGTAACCGATTCTCCTATTCTTTCAAAAGTTCCTTCCTGAAGAATCCTGAGGAGCTGAACCTGCATACTAAGGGGCATTTCGGCTACCTCATCAAGGAATACAATTCCCTTATCGGCCATTTCAAATCGTCCAATCCTCTCTTTTACTGCGTCTGTAAAGGCTCCCTTAACATGCCCGAACAATTCGCTGGCCAGCAAATTCGGGGGGAATACGGAACAATTGATTTTGATGAAAGGATAATCTCTTCTGTGCGACAGTTTCTGGATAGCATTGGCAACAAGCTCCTTCCCTGTTCCCGATTCTCCCCTTATGAATACCGGCGCATCGGAATCTGCAATTTCGGTAATCAAAATGAATACATCTTTCATTGCCTTGCTGCGCCCGATCATTCCATGGAACTGCGATTCTTTCTGAAGATCGCGCCCGAGAGTCTCATATTTACTGAAATCACGGAAGGATATTATTCCCCCCGACGGCTTATCATTATTATATAATACTGCCGCATTCAGCTTTATTGGCTTAGCCTTATTCTCATTTGTCTTTATGGTAGTTTCGAAATCGAAAAGGTTCTTATTTGTCTTAAATACAATTGAGAGGGGACAATCGCTGCAGTTTCTCTTTGTCTGAAAAATATCTTTGCAATACTTTCCAACAACATCCTTCTGAGAAAATCCAGTAATTCTTTCGGCAGCTTTATTGAAAAAGATAATTTTAAATTCCCCGTCGACGGTAAAAACCCCTTCTGCAATCGAGTCGAGAATATGATCTTTTATATTATCGTTTAATTCCATTTAAGCCGGTCTAAATGCTAAAAAAAAATCCTGTCCAATTTTGAACAGGATTTTCGGATAAAATTACTTTGCTTCGTTCAGCTGATTCTGCACAATTTCTTCTGTATCGAGTGCAATAACCAGTTCCTCATTTGTCGGAATGCGGAATACTTTAACCTTTGAACCGGGGAGAGAAAGGTCAACTTCTCCCTGCGGGCGGCTCATATTTAATTCTTCATTTATTTCTATTCCGAGAAATTTCATATCCTTGCATACGGCATCTCTTACAAGTTCAGAATTTTCACCAATACCGCCTGTAAATACGAGAGCGTCAAGACCGCCGAGGGCAGCAGTGTAAGCACCGACATATTTTTTAATCCTGTAGCAGAAAACATTGAATGCATCTGTTGCTTTCTTGTCCCCTGCCATATAAGCGTCTTCAAGTTCTCTCATATCGCTGCTAACGCCGCTAAGTCCAATCATACCTGAGTGCTTATTAAGAAGAGTATTAGCCTCTGCCTGAGTAAGGCCTTCTTTAGCCATAATGTAAAGAATAACAGAAGGATCCATATCGCCGCAGCGGGTACCCATTACAAGTCCTTCAAGAGGGGTAAATCCCATTGTTGTATCAACCGAATGCCCGCCGTCAATAGCAGCCATACTGCTTCCGTTTCCAAGATGACAGGTAATTATCTTAAGATCTTCAATCGGTTTGTTTAACAAAGCCGCAGCTCTCTCGGATACATATCTGTGAGAAGTTCCGTGAAAACCGTAACGGCGGATTTTATATCTCTTATATAATTCAAGTGGAATTCCATACAAATAAGCTTTAGCCGGCATCTTAACGTGGAATGCAGTATCAAAAACACCGCACTGAGGAGCGTGAGGCAAATGCGATTTAGCAGCCTCAATACCTTTAATGCTTGGAGGATTATGAAGGGGTGCAAGTTCGATATTATCTTTAAGAGCCTTCATAACGGCGTCGGTAATTAATACAGAGCCTGAGAAAGTTTCGCCGCCGTGAATTACACGGTGCCCAACGGCATCAATTTCCTTTTTATCCTTAATAACACCATGGTTGGGACTCAAAAGAACTGCGATTACATATTCAATAGCGATTGAATGGTCAAGAATTTCCCCGACGATTTTAATTTTATCTTTGCCTGCCGGCTGGTGTGTTAGAATAGCGCTGCTCATACCTATTCTTTCAACCTGCCCTTTAGCAAGCAGATTTCTATCTTTGGTTTCGACAAACTGATATTTGATTGATGAACTGCCGCAATTGAGAACTAATATTTTCATGATTTCCTCTTAAACCTTAATAAATAATTTTGCCATTTACGTCATACTTAAAGAAGCCTTCGCCTGTTTTTTTGCCCAGTTTTCTTTCGCGGACAAGCTTGCGAAGAATAGGGCAAGGACGGTACCGCGGCTCCCCTAATGTTGTCCAAAGGCTTTCCATCCATGTCAATACTTCATCCAATCCCATAGTGTCTGCCATTTCAAGAGGACCAATGTTGAAATTATAACCGAGTTTCATAGCTGTGTCAATATCTTTTGCCGAAGCGACCCCTTCAAGAAGAATATACATTGCTTCGTTTAAAAGAGGAACAATTGCTCTTGTTGTAACAAAACCGGGATATTCATAAACTTCAACGGCAGTCTTGCCTATTCTCTGAGCAAATGCCTTCATTCTTTCAACTGTCTTATCGGAGGTTTCCAATCCTCTAATAAGTTCAACGAGGGGTACTTTAGGAACCGGGTTAAGGAAGTGCATTCCAATAATGTGGTCTCTTCTGCCGGTGCATTCGGCAATCTTTGTTAAACTAAGTGTAGATGTATTTGAAATAAATATTGTAGAAGGTTTGGCTATTTTATCAAGTTCCTTGAAAATTGCGGTTTTTAGGTCATAATTTTCATCCACAGCCTCAACAATCAGATCGCAATTGGGAATATCCTTTAAATCGATTGTCCATTTGATACGAGCAAGAATCGATTTCATTTCACTGGAAGTCATAGCCCAGCGGGCAATTTCCCTTTCCATGGAACCTTTCAATGATTCATTTGCCGCTTTTAATTTTTCTTCATCCTTTTCAATCAGAATTACGTCCAGGCCGGCTGCCGAAATTGTCTGTGCAATTCCCTGCCCCATTATACCGCCACCTATAATTGCGACTGTATCAATTCTGCCGTCTTCATCGTTACGCTGAAATTCGCCTAGAAGATCCTCTAATTTTAATTTTTCATCTGCCATTTTATTCCTCTATTTTACTTTACCGGGTTAATAATCCCGTAAAAGGGACAATTATTGTACCATTAAAAATATCTGTTTTAAGGGGCAAATAAAAACCTTTAATAATCTTTTTTTCTAAAAATGAAAATAGACAGGCCAAATATGAGAATCATCTGCACAATTGAGGTATATATCGGGCTCAGGCTCTTTATAGCTTCCCCTTTTACCAGGCTCAAAGTAATTCCCCCAAGGTCATCTGTCTGGGGTACAATATAATACAACACGTCCAATATTGTTTTTATGAATCCGCTCCGGATAAATTCAAATATTGTTTCCCGGCTTGCGAGAAGCGGAGAGATTATTATGAAGATGAAATAACAGACCATCATAGAAAGAATGGAGTTTTGCGAGGTAACCCCGAGCAGAATAATGAGAGAATAAAAGAGAGCAAAAGTAAAGGTAATGGTGATTATTGTATAAAGGAACTGGGTATCCCACACACCGAATTTAATTCCTAATAAGAGCCAAATGCCTGCTATCAGATATGCAACATTTAAAAAAACGACTGCTAATCCGCCGAAGAATTTTCCGAAGAGCACCTGGATACGGGAAACCGGCTTTGAAAGAATAACGTCTACGTGCCCTTTCTCAAGCATATTAGGTATAAAGGAGGAGACAGAAAAAATTGAGAGAAATAAACCCAATCCGAATAATGGCATAGCTATTGTCGCTTTAATTCCATTTACGAACATTGTAAGGGCATCCTGTACAATTTTCCCTTTTGACTGTTTTATCATCTCTTGAACCGGTCCCAGGAAACTTTCGACCGAGAAAGAGAGGAATATTCCGAGACAGCAGAGAAGCACTATTGAAGAAATCAGGAAGAAGGCAATAAAGACTTTGCGGGCAAAAGCTTCCTGAATTGTAAGACGGGTCATTGTTATTATATTCTTCATATTAATTCTTCTTCTCCGATTCATTGATTAAATTAATGAACATTTCTTCAAGAGTAACTTTCTTCGGGAGTATTGAGATGATGTTTAATCTGCTGCTTCTAAGTTTATCAATAGTCCTGTTTAGGGATTCGATGTCTTCAACTTTTGCAGAATAAATCTTTTTCTCGCTGCTTGTAAGTGTAAACGAGGAGAAATCAGCACTTAATAAAGCTTCATCAATAAGAGTTTCAAGAGAGATTTCATAAATCTCCTTTGCCGAGGTTAATTCTTCAACGGTTCCCTGCTGGATTAATTCTCCTTTATTAAGTATTGCCACCCGGTCAGTAATCAGTTCAACTTCGCTTAAAAGATGGCTGTTCAGGAAAATAGTCTTTCCGGAATTCTTTAGATCGATAAGGATATCCCTAATCTCCTTCCTTCCAATCGGATCCACTCCGTCGGTTGGTTCATCAAGGAAAATGAGATCGGGATTGTTTATCATTGCCTGAGCAAGTCCAAGCCTCTGCATCATACCTTTGGAATATTTTTTAATCTTGGTTTTCTTCCATTTTGTCATTTTAACAAGTGAAAGGAGTTCATCAATCCGGCTGTTCAAATCGGGATTTTCATACCCGCTGATACGGGCTACAAATTTCATCAGTCCCTCTCCGGTTAAATAAAGAGGAAATTTGTGGTTTTCGGGGAGATATCCTATTCTCGTCCTTATCCGGTAATCGGTAACGTCCTGCCCGAAAATCCTCGCCTCCCCTGAAGTGGGGTTTACAATATTGAGAAGTATCTTAATCAGAGTTGTCTTTCCTGCGCCGTTAGGCCCAAGAAGCCCGAATATCTTCCCTTCGGGCACTGCAAGCGTAAAATTCTGCAGTGCTGTTATGTTTCTGCTTTTAAGTGTGGTTTTGTACACTTTTGTTAGATTTTTTACTGCAATCGGCTCCATTTATCTATCCTTTATGTTTTATGACCGGACCTAGTAAAGATTATACTTTACTAATTGCACATAATATTAGGCATATTATGCTAACTATATTTATTTTTATTATTGAAGATAATCGTTTTATACTTAATAAAGAATCAGATGGACATATATTCCCTATTGAAAAAATATTTCGGGTACGATACTTTCAGGCCGGGGCAGGAAGAAATAATTAACTCCATTATTGCAGGAAAGAATGCTCTTGCAATACTCCCTACCGGAGGGGGTAAGTCTCTCTGCTACCAGATTCCCGCGCTTCAATCGGACCGCTATTCAATAGTAATTTCTCCTTTAATTGCCTTAATGAAAGACCAGGTTGATTCCCTAAACCGGTCAGGAGTTCCTGCTTCTTTTATCAACAGCTCTTTAGACTATGCCTCAACCGAAAAAGTTCTGACGGGCATTTATCAAAATAAAATAAAGCTGCTCTACGTTTCTCCGGAGAAACTTGAGAATAATTACTTTGTTGAGAGAATCAAAAATTTTCCGCCGGAATATGTTTTTATTGACGAAGCCCACTGCATAAGCGAATGGGGGCACAACTTCAGGCCGAGCTACCGGAAAATAATAAATTTCCTTAAGCTTACCGGAGTAGATAAAGTATCGGCATTTACGGCAACCGCAACTGAAGAGGTTCGAAACGATATAATCAGGCAGCTTGAACTTAAAAATGCCGAAGTCTTTGTGAAGGGATTTGAAAGAAACAATATTGGCCTGAATGTTATAAGAACTACAAGGAAAAAAGAGAAAGCCCTTGAATTAATAGGGATGAAAGGGACTCCTGCAATTATTTACGCCTCAACAAGAGAGGGATGCGAGGAGGTTTCTTATTACCTTAACAGCAGCGGACTTAATTCCGCATATTATCATGCAGGCATTACTACCGAATTGCGTAAAATAATTCAGGATGATTTCCTTGAGAACCGGGTTGATATTATATGCGCTACAAATGCATTCGGCATGGGAATTGACAAACAGAATATCAGGCTTATCATTCATCTCAACATGCCCGGCTCAATTGAGAATTATTATCAGGAATTCGGACGTGCCGGGAGAGACGGGCTGGAATCGGATGTTTACCTGTTGTATGACCGGAGAGACGAATCGATTCAGCGCTATTTTATTGATAATTCTTTCCCTACCGTAGAAGCCGTTAAAATTGCCTACAATGCGCTGTGCGATTCGGTTAAGCTTGCCGTAGGAAGTATTTTCGGTCCAAGCATAAATCTGGACCAGAATTTTTATGCCCTGCTCCTTAGAAACGGCATTACAAAGGGACAGATAGACAATATTCTGGCAGTTCTCGAAGCGTCGGGTTACCTTGAAAGAAATTCCGATTTTGAAAGGGGGCATTTTGCCCGGATTCTGCTTCCGATGCAGAGATTGGAATCTTATACGAAATCTTTTGCCGATAACAGATTCAGGGATCTGCTCGCTATCCTAATGAGGACTCACGGTGCATTAATTTTATCTGAAAAAGTTAGAATCAATACTCTTAAAATTGCCGAGGAGATGGATCTTGACAAGAACAGCGTCTCGCAGCTGCTTGATGAACTGGGTAATATGGGGATACTCCATTATGAGAAGCCCTCCGGATTCCAAACGGTAAAGCTTAAAGGAGCGCGAATTAAGAGTGACGAACTTAATCTCGATACACAAAAATTCAGCGCTCTTACAGAGAACCAGAACAGAAAGCTTAATGCCATAATAGACTATGTTAATGCCGAAGAATGCAGATTCAGGGTAATTCTTAAATATTTCGGCGAAGACGCATCAGGCTTTAAATGCGGCAAATGCGATATTTGCAGAAACGACAATCTCACAGATAAAATTAATCTTGAATTCTTCCAGGAAAAAGTTCTCGAAACCATTCACGAAAACGAGGGAAGAATAAGGCTTAAAGTATTAGTCGACATTCTTAAAGGAAAGGATTCCAAAAGAGATTATTCAGTTTATTCCAATTTTGGATGTGCCCGGCATTTCGGCAAAGAACTGATTGAGGATTCTGTCGGATATCTTATATCGCAGAATGCCGTAACCGAAATAAACGGAATGCTCGCTTTAACCGAAAAAGGAAAAGCTTATTTTGCCGCTGACACAGGAACCTCTCCAGAAAAGCAGGACAGCTATGAAGAAAAACTCAAATTATTTAATCTTCTGAGGAATGCAAGAAAGGAGGCATCGCAGAAATTTTCACAGCCGGTAAATCTAATTTGCTCCGACGAGCTTCTAAGGGTAATTGCAGATATTAAGCCTTCAACTCCGGCAGCCTTAATGGCAATAGAAGGCTTTAATCAGAGAATGTTCAATAAAATTGGGGATGATTTCCTAAACATAATTATTGATTTTAATTCCTCCGGGGTTGAAAAAATAGAAGATAACCAAAACAGCCGGTTGGACCTGAAATCACTAATATCAAAAGGATACAAGCTTGAAGAAATAGCATCTCTTACAAAACAGTCCGAGGCCGTGGTATCCATTCAGATAGAAACGCTAATTAAATTCGATAAAACATTAAATTATACTACTCTTCTCTCCCCTGCCGAGTTTAGGCTAATCAATGATAAAATTGCGGAAGGGCTTATATCGCTGAAAGAATTAAAAGAAAGTCTTCCTTCAGCCATCAGCTATGCTAAGATAAGAATTGTGCTGGCTTTAAAGACTATTTAGATTTATAAGAGGACTTTAGAGAATCGAGATATTTTTCCGATTCCGCAAAAAAAACATCCCATTTACTCTTATCCGTGGAAAACTCATTTAATAACTTTTTATACTCCTCTTCGGACATTTTATATTTAGCAAAGACTTTTTCCCTGTAGAACTTTATCGAATCGGATTTACCGGCATATTTTTCGTCTACGGCCATATTATCAATATAGACTCTTGCAGCAGTTTTCATTTTGCCGCCTCCCCCCGGGGAGCAGGCCGCCGCAATAATAATAATCAATAGTACAGTTAATCTTTTCATTTTTTCCGGCTTGCCTCAAAGAGAATTTTCTTTTCCCTGTCGGTCAGGTTCTGGTATCCGCTCTGGCTTATTTTATCCAGAATCCTGTCAATTTCCTCCTGGGTTACTGCAACGTCATCCTGCTTTGGCGAATTGATGTCGTAAAATTCTGCATCCTGAACATCCTGCGAACTCTTATACGATGGTCTCTTTCTGAATGAATAATTATCTGAAGCACCATATTTTTTTCTTGAAGAAAAAAGCCGTTCGAAATTAAAATTATGAGTCCGGTCAAGGAGAACAAAAATAAATCCTGTTACAGCGCCTCCTATATGAGCCAGATGCGCGGTTAACGAGGCCTCTCCGACAGAAAGGAATTCAATAACAACATAAAAGGCTATAACATATTTTGCCTTTACCGGAATCAGGAAGCTGATAAATATATATCTGTCGGGGAAAAACATCGCGAAAGCAACCATAATTCCGTATACGGCCCCCGAAGCGCCAATTGTAGGTGCGCCCGGATCCCCCATTAAATAAGTGAATACAAGCTGTGCTATCCCTCCCCCAATTCCGCAGAGAAGATAAAAAACCAGGAATTTCTTTGAGCCGATTATATGCTCAATTTCCATTCCGAACATCCAAAGAATGAACATATTCATAAGAATATGGTAAAATCCACCGTGCATAAACTGGTATGTAATTAGCTGCCACGGGTAAAAACTCATATCAAGAAGTCCCTGCAGTGAAAAGCCTCCTATCGGAATAAGCGCAAAATATTTCCTGAGCATTATATCCAGAGGAACGAGCATTCCTTCATACTGCATATTTATCTGGGAGCCGAGAATCTGGAAAAAATACACTATTACATTTATTATTATGAGAGTCTTCAAAACCGGGGGGAAAAAGGAAAATCCGCTCATCCCGGAGGGACGGTAGTAATCTCTTGAATCTAAACCCATGTGTAAACCTTTAATTTTTCAATACAATAAAATAAAACTATTTATTTAAAACAAAGAAGCAATCTAATTAATTAGACTGCCTCTTTGAATAAAAGTTTCTGAAAAAATGCTATTTAGCGTCAGAAAGGGCAATTACCCCCGGAAGGACCTTTCCTTCGAGGAATTCGAGAGAAGCGCCTCCACCTGTAGATACGTGGGAAACTTTCTCATCCAGCCCCGCTTTTTTAATTGCGGCGGCAGAATCGCCTCCACCTACCACTGTAACGGCTCCTTTAACTGTAGCATCTGCCAAAGCAGCGGCAATTTCGTCGGTTCCTTTTGAGTAATTGTCAAATTCAAATACTCCCATCGGTCCGTTCCATACAACCGTTTTACTGTTAAGGATAATATCCTTGAACTGTTTAATGGTATCAGGACCGATATCGAGCCCCATCTGGTCTTTAGGCATCTGTGATGCTTTAACAATAGTAGCCGGAGCCTCATTCTTGAATTCCGGAGCGGCCACTATATCAACCGGGAGATAAATATTCTTGTTCTGTGCCTTAGCAGCCTCAAGGGTTTGCTTTGCAAGTTCAACCTTTTCTTCTTCTAAAAGGCTTGTTCCAATTTCGTATCCCATTGCCTTGAAGAATGTAAACACCATTCCTCCGCCGATTATAAGATTATCTACTTTCGGCAGCAGATTCTGGATTACGTCAATCTTACCCGATATCTTAGCGCCTCCCAAAATTGCAGTATAAGGGCGCGCGGGATTGGAAATGGCCTGCCCAAGGTATTCAAGTTCTTTCTGCATAAGGTAACCGCTGGCGCAGGTTTGAATATATTTTGTTACCCCTTCGGTAGAGGCATGCGCCCTGTGCGCAGTTCCAAATGCGTCATTTACATATACGTCCCCCAAAGATGCAAGGCTCTTGGCGAATTCAGGATCGTTCTTCTCCTCTTCGGGATGAAAACGGAGGTTCTCAAGAAGGAGTACCTCGCCGTCTTTCATTGCGTTGACAATTGTTTCAACCTGTTCCCCAATACAGTCCTGTGCAAATTTAACATCCATATCCAAAAGAGTCTGCAGATGTACGGCAACAGGCTTCAGGCTGTACTTAGGATTCGGTCCCCCTTTCGGCCTGCCGAGATGACTCATTAAAATCACCCTTCCCCCGTCCTTCATAACTTTTTTAATTGTCGGGAGTGATGCAGTTATTCTGATGTCGTCGGTAATATTTAAATTTTCATCAAGGGGTACATTGAAATCAACGCGTATAAGTGTCCTTTTGCCTTTGAAAGATAAATCGTCAACAGATAATTTTTTCATACTGCCTCCAAAATCATTTATAAAAGAAGGACGCAGTTAAAACCTGCGTCCTGTCCGAATCTTAATTATTTGCCCATTTTAATGAGCAGATCAACAACTCTGTTTGAATATCCCCATTCGTTATCGTACCAGGTAACGAGTTTGAAGAATCTCTTTTCTCCTTTCAGGTTATTCTGAAGAGTGGCAAGAGAATCGTAAATTGATGATCTTTCATCGTGGATAAAATCGCTCGAAACAACTTCTTCGGTGCTGTATCCAAGATATCCTTTAAGATAAGTTTCGGATGCTTTTTTCATCAATTCGTCAATTTCCTGTATTGATGTATCTTTTTCCGATCTGAATGTAAGATCAACTACAGACACATTTGCTGTCGGAACACGGAAAGACATTCCCGTAAGTTTTCCTTTTGTAGCCGGGAGCACTTCGCCAACCGCCTTTGCAGCGCCTGTTGATGAAGGAATAATGTTGATTGCCGCCGCGCGTCCGCCTCTCCAGTCTTTCTTTGAAGGACCGTCTACAGTTTTCTGTGTTGCTGTATAGGAGTGAACGGTTGTCATAAGCCCTGTTTCAATTCCGATGCCTTCCTTAAGAAGAACATAAACTACAGGAGCAAGACAGTTTGTTGTACAGGAAGCATTAGATACTATATGATGTTTTGCCGCATCATATTCCTGATCGTTAACACCCATAACAATTGTTTTAACATCCCCTTTGCCCGGAGCAGAGATTAATACTTTTTTGGCTCCTGCGGCTAGATGTCCTTTAGCCTTTTCCGAATCGGTAAAGAGACCAGTAGCCTCAATTACGATATCGACGCCAAGTTCTTTCCAAGGCAACTGAGAAGGATCTTTCTGAGCAAGGATGCATTTGATTTTTGAACCGTTGATAACCATTACATCATCTGATTCAAAAGTAGGATTGCTTCTTTCAGTTGAGATTGTGCCTTTAAATTTTCCATGCACCGAATCATATTTAAGCTGATAAGCAAAATATTTTGCATCAGTGCTCACATCAACAACAGCCACTACATCAACCTCTTTGCCTAACATTCCTCTTTCGGCCAATACGCTGATTATCTGTCGTCCGATTCTTCCGTAACCGTTAATACCGACTTTAACAGCCATAAATTCCTCCATTTTAATATTGTTAATAATTCCGTATTAAATATAGATAAACGATTAAGTTTTTTCAATTTACTTTAAGTTAAGAAATTGTAAATTGTCAGAAAAAAATCATAAATTATTAAGACAATATTCAAAAAAAGAGGATATAATGGAGGCTTCCAACTTTTTACAGGATATACCGATTTTTGCCGATCTTGATGATGACACCCTTGCCAAAATATCAGGCATAGGCGCCAAAAAGAGTTTCAGGAAAGATGAGATTATATTACTCGAAGAAGATGCCGGTTCTGCATTTTTTGTCATAGTTAGCGGTAAAGTTAAAGTGGCGCGTTCCGGACATGACGAGAAAGAGGTTATACTTTCAATTCTCTCCGAGTCCGACTTCTTTGGCGAAATGGCCCTTCTGGATGGACAAAACAGGTCCGCTAATGTTATTGCAACTGAAGATACGGAATTATTTATCATACAAAGGCTCGACTTCCTGAACCTTCTTAAAGAGCATGCCGAAATTTCAATTGTGCTTCTGCAGGAACTTACCAAGAGACTCAGAATGGCCGATGCCAAGATTAAGAGCCTCTCTCTCAAAGATGCCGAAGGTAAAGTTGCCACTGTAATTCTTCAGCTTGCCGACGATCAGGGAAAAATTAAACAGGGAGTCGTTGAATTAGATAAACTCCCGCTCCAGCAGGATCTGGCCAATATGGCCGGAACATCCCGCGAAACTATCTCAAGAACCCTTCACACTTTCGCTAAGCGGGGACTAATAGAGCTTGACGGTTCTAAACTAAGAATTCTTAATTACGAAAACTTTAAGGAACAATATTCATAATGCCGGGCGCTATCGATCTCCATATGCATACATACCATTCAGACGGAGCTTTATCTCCGTTTGAACTTATAAAAAAGACAAAAGAAGCGGGACTCTCGGTTATAAGCATAACAGACCACGACAGCATTAATGGCTTTCAGGATGCATATGTTTACGGTAAGGAGCTGGGGGTGGAAGTAATAACCGGCGTTGAAATTAGCACCGACCTTGAGGATAAAGAGATTCATCTGTTAGGTTATTTCATTAATCCTGAAAACGACGAACTTACAAAGTACCTCAGCTTCTTCAGAGAAGAAAGATTCCACAGAGCTAAAAGAATAATCAATAAGCTTAGAAATCTCGGTCTCAAAATTTCCATAGATGATGTACTGGACAGGGCAAAGAATTCATCCATCGGAAGGCCTCATATTGCTAATACGATGACCGAAATGGGGCTGGTAAAGTCATTTAATGAGGCTTTTGAGAAATATATTGGAGACTACGGTCCTGCCTACGAAAGGAAAATTCATGTTTCTCCTCACAGCGCTTTAAAGCTGATTAATGAGGCGGGGGGTCTTTCATTTCTCGCTCATCCCGGCTTTATAAATGAATCCATCCTGCTCAATTTCATAAAAAGCGGCATCGACGGTATTGAAGTTACACATCCTCAGCACAGTTCAAACCAGGTACGGTTCTATAGAGGAATTGTTAATCAATACTGCCTTCTAGAGAGCGGAGGCTCCGATTTCCACGGCGGCGAGAAATACGACGACGGCAATCTGGGCAAATTTACCCTCTCCCAATCCTCTTTTGACGCAATGAAAAAAATGCTGGGGAAAAAATAATATCGGAAAAATGTTACCCTATTTTTACACTTTTTCTGTTTAGACAAAATATTAAATTTGTTGTCGGATTTTCTCCTTTTGCGTCGGATTAATAACTTGAAAGGTATTTTATGAAATTTATCAGAATTATCTTTTTGCTCCTTCTCCTCCCTATTGCCATTACAGCTCAACAGCTGGAAATATGGAAAAACCATTCAAATACTAATGATATCAGAAGAATTGCCCTCTCTGATGGCATTTTGTGGGGTGTTACCGGGGGCGGACTCTTTAATTATAACTTATCCGATAAAAGCATAAACCAGTATTCGAAATCGGAAAATCTTTCCAGTCAGGACTTAACCGCAATAGCAGTTGATGCGAACGGGCTTGTGTGGGTAGGCTCACGGGAGGGATATATAAATGTATTGAATCCTGCCAATGGGAATGTTAGGAAAATATACGATATTTATAATTCTTCAAGAGCCCAGAAAGGGATTAACAGTTTTCTAATAAGCGGAGATACTTTATACGTATCGCATGATTTCGGATTGTCTCTCATAAATACTGCCAATTTTTCATTTATGGATAATGTAGTCAAATTCGGGAATCTGCAGACTGAATCTAAAGTTGTTTCCGTTTCAAAATTCAACCGGATTTATGCTTGCCTTAGCGAAGGGCTGGCAGTATCAAAGCAGGGAGCCCAAAATCTTTTCGCTCCCGACGCTTGGGATTCCTATGCAGCGGCTGGAGGAGTTGTCCTCTTTAAGGCTGTCTTGTTTAATAATGAGATTTATGCAGCTACAAGTAACGGCTTATATAAATTCAACGGCACTCAGCTTGTTCCATTTCATTTTACGGGAGAAAGAGTCCTGGACCTTACAGTTGCCGGTTCCAGTTTATACCTTGTAACAACCTCGGCAGCTTACAGCTATTCGGGTAATTTTAATACTGTTTATTCAGCAGATGAATACGGTCTAATCCTTTCTTCAATTGCCGTCAATTCAGGTACTGCATATATTTCTTCAAATAAAGGGGTTATCGAAATTACCTCCACTGCGGCAAATAAAATACATACCAACTCCCCTATTACAAATGCATTCATGAATATTGATGTAGATTCCGAGGGGAATTTGTGGGCGGCAACAGGCAAAGACGGTTACGGCAAAAGCATAATGAAGTTCAACGGATCAACATGGAGCGATTTTTACAGTATTTCTGCCCCCCCTTACCTTAATGATATGCATAATGTTTATGCAGGCACAGACGGGAAAATCTACTGGATGAACTGGGGAAGAGGCTTTTCAACCTTAGTTAACAATATCCAGACAAATTACAACGCTTCAAATTCAATTATGGTCGGCATTAAGAACGATCCGGGATTCGTAGTAATTAGCGACATAAAAAATGATTCCAAAGGGGATGCCTGGGTTCTTAACTTCTGGCCGGTTGATAAAAATATACTCTACTCAATCAGCAGCAGCGGTAACTGGACCCCATACAATTTCCCTTCAATTACGGGCGGGCAGACATTCAACAGGCTTGTGATTGACAAGAATAACACTAAATGGATTGCGGTTTCGGCCAATGTTATTGAAGGGGGCAACAGAGGGCTGCTTGCTTTTAATGAATCCACACAGAATCCCAGGAATCAGTTCTATTCTTTTGTCGACGGCCTAAACTCAGACCTTGTAAACGCGCTTGCAATTGACCTGAGAGGATATATATGGATAGGCACCAGTTCCGGAATTAATTATATACCTGATCCATCCAATCCGAGGATTAATGCCCCCTTTAATCCCGGTATTAAATACCAGAATATAACCGCAATAGAAGTAGACGCGCTTGACCAGAAATGGATTGGCACAAAGGCAGGGCTTTTTGTCCTCTCACCTGACGGCATCACCCAGATAAAGCATTATGATATCAGCAACTCTCCTCTCCCCTCGAATGAGATTGTTTCCCTTGCAATTGACAGGAGAAACGGAATAGTTTATATAGGCACAGACTACGGACTTACGGTTCTTAAAACCGACTTTGTAGAGCCGAAACAAAGCTTTGAAGAATTATCAACCTACCCGAGCCCTTATATTGTCGGAGACGGCAGGAATACATTACTAAAAATCGACGGCTTGATAAAAGAATCCTCAATTAAAATACTTTCTTTAACCGGAGAACTGGTTAATGAGTTTCTTACTTCCGGAGGCAGAATCGGTTTCTGGAATGGAAAAGATAAAGAGGGGAATTTTGTTTCCACCGGCGTTTATTATCTTATTGCATACGACCAGGAGGGAAATAATATTGCCAAGGCAAGGATTGTTGTTATAAAAAAGTGATTTAATGTTTATTTTTGAGAAAGTATTTTTTCCATTTTGTCCGTTACCGGGTATTCGGGTGCGGCTTTAATAACCGGCTATAAAAATGATCGATATAATCAATTTATCCATCCAATTCGGCGGCAGATATTTATTTGATAATGTTAATCTCCGTATTGCAAAAAACGACAAAGTTGCCCTTGTAGGTTCTAACGGTACAGGCAAATCGACATTCCTGAAACTCCTAAGCGGACTCGAGCAGCCGGAATCGGGAGAAATACAAAAACAAAGAGGCATTAAAATCGGATTCCTTCCACAGGAATTTATTGCCGTTAAAGGGAAGACTGTCTTTCACGAGATTAAATCCTCTCTTTCCGAGATAAACCTGATAATATCTAAAGAAGAAAAAATTACTTCTGAACTTTCCAAAAAGGATTTGCCGGATGATGCCAAACAGGAACTTCTTCACGATCTGGGGGATCTGACGCATAGAAAAGAGGAAATCGGATTCTATGAAACTGATTCGAAAATTGAAAAAGTATTAATCGGACTCGGATTTATGGAAGAAGACTTTTTCCGCAAGACAGATGAGTTTTCAGGCGGCTGGCAGATGCGAATTGAACTTGCTAAAATCCTCCTCGGCTCAAACGATCTGATTCTTCTTGACGAACCTACAAACCATCTGGATATTGATTCTCTTGAATGGGTTATGGATTTCCTATATGATTTCAAGGGAGCAATTGTTGTAGTATCCCACGATAGACATTTCATAAATAAAATTACAAATAAGACGCTCGAAATATTTAATGCAAAACTTAATTTCTTCAGCGGTAATTATGATGCCTATCTTACTTTTAAAGAGGAAAGGGATATTCAGCTGAGGGCGGCCCAGAAAACCCAGCAGAAGAAGATTGCCGATACGATGAAATTTGTGGAACGCTTCCGCTACAAGGCTACAAAAGCAAAACAGGTGCAAAGCCGTATTAAGCTGATTGAAAAGATGGATGTAGTTGAACTGATTGAGGAAGAAAAGAAAATTGACCTCAAATTCCCAGAGCCTGAAAGAAGCGGCGCCGTACCGGTTGAACTGCTTGGCATTTCCAAATGGTACGGGGATAATAAAGTATTGAATAATCTTGACCTTCAGGTAACAAGAGGGGAAAAAATCGCACTACTTGGCCCGAACGGTTCGGGAAAAACAACCCTATCCCGTATAATTGCAGGCAAACTGGAAATTAATGGGGGAGAAATAAAATACGGGCATAATACATCAGTTTCATACTACGCTCAGGAAGTAACCGCCGAACTGGACCTGGACAATGATGTTATAGATGAGGTTGCCTCTGCCAACAGCGAGTTTACTATTCCCCAGTTAAGAACCCTTCTGGGATCGTTTCTTTTTAGCGATGATGATGTGTTTAAGAAGGTAAAAGTGCTTTCCGGCGGAGAAAAAAGCAGGGTTGCGCTCGCAAAGATCCTATTGACTAAAGCCAATCTGATTGTTCTTGACGAACCTACAAACCATCTCGATTACTCCTCAAAGGGAATATTGCAGAGGGCTCTTATTAATTTCCCCGGGACTCTGATTATCGTGTCCCACGATATCGATTTCCTGCGCCCTATTGCCGATAAGGTAATCTATTTCAAAGAGGGAAAAACAAATATTTATCCGGGCGGAATTGATTATTATCTCTCCAAAAGAAAAGATGAAGATATTATCGTTAAGTCAAGACAGGATAACGACGATAAGCTGAACAAGAAGGACCAGAAAAGGATTGAGGCGGAATTAAGGCAGAAAAAATACCTGCATACTAAAGACCTTAAAAAGGAAATTGAAGGCATCGAAAAGGATATTGAAAAGTGCGAAGACCTGAAAAGTAATCTTGAAGTTGAACTTACCAGAGAGGATGTTTATAGTAATCCCGAGCTTGCAAAAGAAAAGAATATGGAATATGAGAATGTTAAAAACAGGCTCGAGGTTCTTTATTCAAAGTGGACTCTGTTAAACCACGACCTTGAAGAGATAGAGAAATCATTTTCCGTTTAAGAATTCGCGGGCAAGTGAAATACCCCCGTAAATTGCAGCATCGTCCCCCAGTTTTGTGGCAATTATTTTCACATTTTTATCGAGCCCTTTAAGAACAGATTTTTTGAATGAACTTTTAATCTTTGGCATCATATAGCCCGACATTGCCTCTATTACTCCCCCGCCAAGTACAATTGTATCAACATTCAGCAAAGTAGTAATATTCCCTAATACGGCACCGATGGTCTCGCTTGCATTCTTTACGTGTTTTGTTACTACCGGGTCTCCATTTTTAAGAGCCGATTGCAGGAGCCTGCTTTTGATTATCCTTTTCGTACTCGAAAATCCCTTTAATGCCCCCTTCTTCTTTTTCTTAAATTCCTTCCTTATACCTTCCACTATTGCTGTTCTGCTTGCTGTTTTCTCAAAAGTCGGTTCTTCGGCCGAGGCTGCGAGCTTTCCCTTTGGATTAATTTTTATGTGCCCTATTTCTCCAGCAAAAAAGGTAGAGCCTCTGTAAATTTTCCCGTCAAAGAAAAATGCACCTCCTATGCCGGTGCCTACGAATACAACAGCCATATTGGATATTTTATCCTTCAGTTCATAAGTCTTAATCCCCAGTCCGGCAAGATTAACATCGTTTTCAATAAGCACAGGTGCCGAAGTAAATTTTTTCAGTTCTTTCTTAATGTTCAGTTTTTTTAAACCAAGGTTTGGAGCAAGATCTATTATTCCCGTATGCGGATTTACTATTCCCGGAACCCCCATACAAATAGCCTTAATATCCCTATCGGTTAGTCCTCGAGAAATCTTAAGCTGTTCAATTGATTCCACGATATTCTTAACAATAAAATTTTTCCCTTTTTCAACTTCCGTAGGCACTTTAACCCGTTCGACAATCCGGTTTTTGGAATTAATAAGAGCGGATAAAATCTTGGTTCCGCCGAGATCGATAGAAATTATCCATGAGGCAGGCATTCTCTCTCTCCAATTTTGTCCCCTAAAATAACAAAATGAAACTTTTTAGCCTATATTTTTTATAAAATTAACATTCCCAAAAATATTTTGTATTTTTATTAAGTTAAAATGGAAGGATGAGCGATGTATATTCATTATGGCGAAATGCCCGGTTTTTCAAATCTGTTTCTCGACTACATCAGCGAATTTGAGAATGTAAGCAAATATTACAAAAGGAATGTCCATTCTGAAAATGATTATAAAGAGCTATTCGGAATCCTTTCCCGTAAAGAGAGACAAATAAACGCTCAGACAGCCGAAATAATAAAAAAACAATATGGCGGCTATTCCCCTTCCAAAAAGACTATTCATAATATTGAACTTCTAAAATCAAACGATACATTCGCAGTTGTTACCGGGCAGCAGCTGGGAATATTGGGAGGCCCCCTTTATACCCTGTACAAGACTATTTCTGCCATAAAGCTTTGCCATTTGCTCAAAGAAAAATACGCTAATTTTAATTTTGTTCCTGTCTTCTGGCTCGAAAGCGAGGACCATGACTTCTATGAGGTCAGTTCCACTAATATTCTTGGCAAAGAGAACCAGATTGTAAGACTCGAATATATTGACGGGCTTGAGGAAGAAACAAACCGGGGACCGGTCAGCAATAATGTATTTAACGAAAATATGGATCAGGTTATTGCTTCGCTCAAAGAGAACTTGAGGGATACCGAGTTCAAAAAAAATGTTACCGGGTATATAGAAAATATTTACAGGGGGGGTAAAAACTTCCTGGATGCATTCTTTGAACTTATGTTCGGAATTTTTGACGAATACGGACTTGTAATATTAAATCCCGGCGATAAGGAAATTAAAGAGCTTCTTAAACCGGTATTTAAAAAGGAAATCCAGAATTTCAGGGAACATACCAATATTCTGGTTGAGAGAAGCGCCGAACTGGATGAATTCTATCACGCTCAGGTTAAAGTAAAACCTGTTAACCTCTTTATGATAGAAGAAAAAGAAAGGCTCTTAATTGAACCTTCCGATAATGACTTTAAGCTGAAAGGAAAAAGGAAAAAATTCACATACGAAGAAATTATGACTCTTCTGGAAAATGAGCCCTCTAAGTTCTCCCCGAATGTATTGCTCCGCCCGATTTGCCAGGACTATCTTCTCCCTACCGCATTTTATGTAGCCGGACCGGGAGAAGTTAGCTATTTTGCCCAATTAATGCCCTTATACGACCTTTTTAATATACCCGCCCCGATAATATATCCGAGGGGCAGCGTAACAATAATTGAAAAAGGAGTGCAGAATATTTTTGAGAAATTTTCCCTTTCCTTCAAGGATTTTCTCTACGAAGAGAATTCCGTGTTTTCAAAGGTAATGGATACAATTGCCGAGATTAAAACAGACAAGGTATTTAACGACGCAAACAAGGAGATTGACATTGTTTTTGATAATCTCCGGGGATATCTTTTTAATGTGGATAAGACCCTTGTAGATTTAGCAAACAAAACGAGGGAGCGGGTCTCCCAGAATATGGAACAGCTTAAAACCAAGTCAACCGAAGCAGAAAAACGGAAGCACGATACTGTATTCCGCCAGCTTGCTAAAGTATCCAACATTCTTTATCCGAACCAGAACCTGCAGGAAAGAGAAATAAATTTCCTCTATTTCGTAAACAAATACGGTTTCGATTTTCTTAAAGACCTTTTCAATGAACTCTCAGTTGCAAAATTTGAACACCAGATTATTGAGCTGGAGTAATAATGCCGAATAAGGTATACCATATGAATTTTAAGGGTATTACGGGAATTCTGCTTATTGCGCTCCTAATAATATTAGGATTTCTGGCTATTACATTTGTTGCCATTCTTCTTGCCGCCACTGCAGCTGCAATTATTATTGGCTATATTGTAAAGAAATTAAGGGGAGCATTCGGTAAACAGCAGGCTCCGGCAGAATACAATGCCGAACCGGTAATAAGAAAGGTAAACATGGATTTTAAAGAGATTGCCGAGGCCGATTACGAAGAAGAGAAAGAAGATTAACTTATTCTTCTTATCTGTTCAAGAAAAGCAGGATTAGAAATTTCCACACATTCAAAATTATTCACTTTACCCCCCTCCTTTCTCAGCATTGAGAGTACCGCGAATGACATTGCTATCCTGTGGTCGTGATAGCTTTCAAATACCATATTTCTGACTCCAATTTCTCCTCCAACGCTGAAACCGTCTTCATACTCTTCCACTTCGAGTCCAAGGTATTTGAAATTTTCGCACATCGCCTTTATTCTATCCGATTCTTTAAAGCGGAGCTCATTGGCATTCCTAATCTCGAATGTACCCTCTGCAAAGACCCCCGCAACCGAGAGTACCGGAATTTCATCAATTATGTTGGGGACAATCTCTTTATCAATCTCTATGTTTTTCAGCTTGGAGCTTTTAATTATCAGAGTACCGGTTTTTTCGCCGTTAATTAGTTTTATTTCCTCCAGCAGTATGTTTGCCCCCATTTTTTTCAGCACATCTAAAATACCGGTTCTGGTTTCGTTCAGAAGAACATTTTCAAGGATTAATTCCGAGTCTTCCGAAAGGAGCGCAAAAACTATTAGGAATGCTGCAGAAGAAATATCGGAGGGAACCGTCATCTCAAAATTGCGGGGATAGTTTTGTCTTGATACTGAAATAATTCTCTCATTCCCGGTTTCGCTAACCGGCAGAGAGAGCATATTCTCAGTATGGTTTCTGGTTCTTGCTGATTCTATTACAGTAGTAACATCTCCAAGATGAAGTCCGGCCAGAAGAACGGCGCTTTTAACCTGAGCGCTTGCCACATCCATACGGTAATTCACAGAATGAAGCCCCGGAGAGGGTTTTATTGACATAGGAAGCGTAAACTCATCCGTAGCTGTAATATTTGCCCCCATCGACTTAAGAGGCTCCATAATTCTCTTCATCGGCCTTTTTGAAAGGGATTCATCCCCGGTTATAGTGGTCTCAAAGTCCTGCGCGCACAAAATTCCGCTGATAAGCCGTGAGGTTGTTCCGGAATTGCCGGCATATAGTGGAGAATCGGGCTTATTAAATGCCTTAAATCCTTTCCCTTCAATAACCAGTTTGTTTCCCTTTTTTTCAATTTTGCATCCGAGCTGTTTAAAACAGCGGATAGTAGAATTAACATCATCTGCATTGAGGCAATTGTAGATTATTGAGGTCCCTTTAGCCATCGAAGCAAACATAACGGCTCTGTGCGAGATAGATTTATCCCCCGGCAGTGTTAATCTGCCTCTGATTAGACCGGTATGTTTAAATTCCTGCATCATTTTGAGCACCAGTCATCAATAAGGGCATCAAGTTCTTTTTTTGATAAATCCTTAGAAGGGTACATTCCTTTTAGAAGGCGCTGTCTTTTAGCCTCGAAAAGGACAACGGCAGTAGCTACGGATACATTCAGGCTTTGAATCATGCCGTGCATCGGGATATAAAAGACCTTATCTGCTTTTTCCGCCATTTCAGAACTGATTCCCCGGTGTTCATTCCCTACCACAATGGCAACTTTTTCGGTAAGATCGAGGTCATAAAAATCCACTGCTTCTTCAGAAAGCATTGAGGCGTAAATTTTAAATCCTTCAGACCGCAGTTTATCAACACATTCATCAACAGTAGAAAATTTTTCTTTTTCGACCCATTTATTCGCCGAAGCGGAACTGATACGGCTTACCTTGGGGAATTTTTCGTAATTATAAAGAAGAGATACTTTGGGAATTCCGACTGCATCGCAGGTCCTGAAAATTGCGCTGGCATTATGGGGATCGTGAATATTTTCAAGCACCAGATGAAGCGAAAACTGCCTGTTGCCGGCAGTTTTAGAAATCTTCTCCACCCTTTTATCTGTCTTGAATTTTCTCAATTACTTATCAAAAATAAGTTTATAAATATGCAGGTCATTTTCTCTGCGGGCCTTGTCCACTTTAATTTTTGCGTTATCGGGAAGTTTAAGATAGTACTTTACAAGCTCAACCGATTTATCAATCACTTCATCCTCATTCCGTGCCCAGGATTCGCACCCTTTTATAGAAGGAACCTCCGCATTGAAGCCGTCATCGGTTTGATGAATAAATAAATCTATTACCATTAATAACCGGATGTTTTTGAATGGCTGTCCCGGTTAACAATTTTAACGCTTGCGCTTGCACCAATTCTGTCTGCTCCGCTTGCAATCATAGCTTCGGCGTCCTCAACAGTCCTAATTCCGCCCGAAGCCTTAACGCCAACCGAACTGCCGACAACTTTTCTCATAAGAGCAACATCCCCTGCGGTAGCTCCCCCTTTGCTGAAACCGGTAGAAGTTTTTACAAAATCGGCTTTTGCTTCTTTTGCAATTACGCAGGCTTTAATTTTTTCTTCATCGGTAAGGATTGCTGTTTCAATAATAACCTTGCATACGGCATTATTTCTCTTTGCAGCAAGAACAACCTGATTAATATCGTTAAATACTCCCTCATAATCGGCGCTTTTAAGCATTCCGATATTTATAACCATATCAATTTCCTGAGCCCCTTCTTTAATTGCCAGCTCGGCCTCATCCCTTTTTACTTCCGTCTTATTGGCCCCGAGAGGAAAACCTATAACGGTGCATACTTTAACCTGAGAACCTTTTAAGAGGCTGCTGCAAAGGCTTACCCAGGTCGGATTTACACAGACGGAGGCAAAATTATACTGCCTGGCTTCTTTACAGAGAATTTCAATTTCCTGTCGTGTTGCATCCGGTTTAAGAAGAGTATGGTCAATCATTCTGGCAAGATTAAGGTCTCCTAGTTCATTTCCAACCCCTAATCCGGCTGCAATTCTATCGGCGCCGTTTTCAATAATATTTTTAACTGCCGCCGGCTGGTCTACAACGTTTCTTTCCCATCCTATGCAGCTTCCCCCCGCACAGTAAAAATCGCGCAATGCTTTCTCTATAAATACCTGCGATACAATTTTGTCAATCTGAGGGCTTTCCATAATTATCCTTACAAAATTTTGTTTAATTTTTTATATGATAAAATAGTGTTTTTCATCAACATTGCAACAGTCATTAGTCCAACCCCTCCCGGAACCGGAGTTATGAATGATGCCTTTTTTTCCACATTTTCATAGTCAACATCCCCTACAATCCTGTATCCTTTCTTTGCCGAGGAGTCTTCCACCCTATTAATTCCAACATCAATTACCGCCGCCCCCTCTTTTACCATATCGGCTTTAATAAAAAGGGGCGAGCCGATTGCGGCTATCAATATATCGGCACTTAAAGTATATTGTGCAAGATCCTTTGCTGCTGAATGGCATACTGTAACAATTGAATTGGCCCCTTCCTTTTTCTGAAGCATCATATTGGCAATCGGTTTGCCTACAATGTTACTCCTTCCTACTACAACAACGTGCTTTCCCTTGGTCTCAATTTTGTATCTAATTAGGAGCTCCTGAATACCGTATGGAGTGCAGGGATAAAAAGTATCTTTTCCTATTACAAGGTTTCCGATGCTTACCGGATGAAATCCGTCTACATCCTTTGCAGGATTAATAGCTTCAATAACTTTATCCTCGGAAATATGTTTCGGAAGGGGAAGTTGGACAAGAATTCCGTGAAATTTCGGGTCGTTGTTATACTTATCGATCAGAGCAAGGAGTTTTTCCTCTGAGACCGATTCTTCCAGATTCTCGAGTTCCGACCTCATCCCCAGTTCGTGACACGATTTTATTTTCGAATTCACATAACTGAGAGAAGCGGCGCTGGAGCCGACAAGAATTGTTACCAGTCCCGGTACATCCCCGGTGCTCTTCTTTAATTCTTCAATCTGAATCTTTAATTCCGATTTTAATTCTTCGGCAGCCTTTTTACCGTCAATAATAACAGCCATTCTCTACTCATTTATGTTGCCGGGAATTTTAACTCCCGATTCAATCAAATAATTTTTTAGTTCGGCATCTTCCATTATCTCGGCGGCAAAAGGATTTGAATTCTGCCATCCGAGACTGCCCGTCTTTCTAAAACGTTCCAAACGCCGTATCGAAATTTCACAATAAATCGGGTCTATATCAACTGTCCGGCATCTTCTTTTTAATCTTTCGCAGGCAATCATTGTTGTACCGGCGTGCGAAAAGAAGTCAATTACAATATCATTTTTCGAGCTCGAAACATTTACGATTCTTTCAATCGATTTGAGGGGCTTCTGTGCGTAGCAGCCGTTTACATTTTCCTCCATAAGGTGGAATACCTGCTGAATATCCACCCATACATTTCCGGCCCTGATAAATTCCGATTTACTCCTTTCGAGATTCTCTGTACGCACCCCCCTGACTTCCTTGTAATATCCCTTAAGTATTTTCGGAATATCGGTATATACGTGTTCAATATTAAAAACCGGCTCTCCTTTTGTATAATATAACAGTTCCTGCCTTACGGACATCCAGTTTTTCTGAGTACCGTATCCTCTCTGATTCCTCATTGTAATAAAGCTTTTGGAGGTAAATCCGGTCTCTTTCATCATTATTATAAATTCGGCAAACGGCTGAAAATGATTCTTCTGGTCGGCGCCGAGCCAAACATAAAGAGCTGAATCATCCTTAAGATAAATATCCGTAACAGTAATCCACTTTCGGCACCAGTCAATAAATGAATCAATTTCAGAAATTTTAAATGCTACCAGATTATAGGGGGGATCCTGAATTGCGAGTTTTCCCTTCTCCCTGCCGAATAGTCTGCCAATCTGTTCCCTGTCCGAGGCATCAAGACATCCGATTTTGTGGTCCCCTTCCGGATCACTCCATATTTCGCCGCTTTTAAGCCTGCAGTACTTTACCAGAAGTTCTCGTAAGCGAGGTTCCTTGTCTATTCGGGGAAGCTGGAAATTTATCATTCTGCCGATGTTGTTTTGTCAAATTCAGGGAAAAATACTCTCTCAATTTCAATTGTCTTTCCGGTTGCAGGATCAACTCTCAGAAAAACACCTGACATATGAACATTGTCGGTTGCGGTCTGGTATTTCTGCGGAGTCTGATATATAAACCTGTTAATCGCGGCGTCTGTCTTCATTCCAATTACAGAATCGTATGGGCCGGTCATTCCCGCATCGGTTTTATATCCTGTACCCTGAGGTAAAATTCTCTCGTCGCCGGTCTGAACGTGCGTATGAGTGCCTATAACAGCGCTTACCTTGCCGTCAAAATGAAATGCTAATGCCTGTTTCTCTGCAGTTGCCTCGGCGTGGAAATCAACAATAATTACTTTTGCTTCACTCTTTATTTTGTTTAAAAGAAATTCAAGCTGCCTGAAAGGGCAGTCAATAGGTGCCATAAATGCCCTTCCCTGAAGATTTACTACGGCAATCTTCCCTTTTTCTTTTAAATCGGTAATTACATAACCGTTGCCGTATGTCCCTTTAGGGTAATTAAATGGCCTTATGTAGCGTGTTTCATTCTTAAGGTAATCCTGCGATTGCGGTTTGTCCCACGTATGGTTGCCCCCGGTAATAACATTTACCCCCAGATTAAAGAGAGCTTTTCCCTCTTTTTCTGTGCATCCCTTGCCGTCCGAAAGGTTTTCTCCGTTGGCAATTATAAAATCCGTTCGGTATTTCTTTGAAATATTCTGAAGCCAGGTCTCAACCATATCCAGTCCCGGTTTCCCTACTATATCTCCTATAAAAAGTATATTCATCTTTCCCTTTAAATTACTAATTGTCTAAATCCAGGTGTTAAATATACTCTTTTTACGCTGGAATTTTAATTAAATATTAAGGCTAAAGAATATAATCAGAGACATTATTCCGATATAATTTTATTCAATTTAAATTAGTTAAACATTAATATATTTAATCCGATAATCAGGTGTAATTTTAATATGGAGATAATATGAAGAACTGGATTTATTGGAAAATGAAGAGTAAGATTTTGTCAATCTCCGTTTCCATACTGCTGTTTGTTTCAATAGCAATAATAATAACCAATAACTACTTTATCTCGGATGGTTTTGAAACAGCTGCAATCGAAGAGATAAAATCGTACAAAAATGTAGTATCAGAAACAATAGCTTCCGATTTGAAACTGCTAGAACAGGCCTCTTTTTTCATAGCATCAAACCAAGAAGTAAAAAAACTCCTTAAGGAAGAGAATTCTCCCTTGCTGGCGGCTTTAAGCAAAAAATTTCTGAAGGGCTCCGGAATTGATGTTATTACCATAATCAATAAGGATATGAAAGTAATTGCCAGAGGGCATTCAGATAAATTCGGCGATTTTGTGAATAACCAGATAATTCTTCCCTGGGCAGTAAGAGGCAATTCAATCTCGGGCATTGATATTGGCACTGTAGTTAAACTCTCGCTCCGCTCAGCTGTTCCCATCTATGACGAAGGAGCAATAATAGGCGCGGTCGCAACCGGTTTTGATCTTTCGGGCAATAATAAGTTTGTTGACCGGATAAAGAAAATGTGCGGAATTGAATGCACAATTTTCTATAACGATGAAAGAGTCTCCACCTCAATCTCGGTGGATGGAAAGCGCGCCGTTGGCACCAAAATGGATAATCCGGTAGTTCTAAAGACGGTTCTTCAAAACGGAGAGGAATTCGTCAACCAGAATGTTATTCTCGGCAAGCCATTTCAAACCTATTACTGGCCGGTAAAAGATACAAACGGGAAAATTGTAGGAATGTACTTCATCGGCAAGAACAGGGATGTTATTGAATCCTCCTATTCGAATTTTATATATTCAACCGCTGCAGTCGTTGCGGTTGTAGCTGTCATTCTAATATTCCTGTCTCTTTTTGTAGCAAAAAAAATAACCAAGCCATTAAACAAGCTGGTTAAGGCGGCAAGAGCAATAGCTCAGGGAGATGTGAATTTGGAAATTAAAGCATCCGGAAACGATGAAATCGGTGAACTTTTCAGATCATTTAGAGAAATGATTTCCGGAATAAAAGAGAAAGCAGATCATTTGAACAAACTCTCTTCGGGAAACCTGAACGATAAAATCCAGGAAAAGTCTGAAAAGGATATTCTCGCCAAATCCCTTAATAACATTACCGATATTCTGCGTGACGTTAAGATGGAAACAGCCTTCCTTACCAAAGCTGCTGTTAAGGGGGAACTTGATGTAAGGGGGAATACTGAAAAATTTAACGGCGGTTTTAAGGAAATTATAGAAGGATTCAATAATACCATTGCTGCAATTGTTGAACCGATTAATGAAACCGAAAAGATTCTTCAGGAACTCGCTTCTGGTAACCTGACTGTAAAGCTCGATGGGAATTATGAGGGGAAATACGCAAACCTGCAGAACTATGTTAACAATTTGAGCACAACTCTTAATCAGCTGATCAGCGATATAGCCGAAGCTATTCAGGCTACGGCAAGCGCAAGTGCCCAGATTTCCTCATCAACCGAAGAAATGGCAGCCGGAGCAGAAGAGCAATCATCCAAGGTCACTGAAGTTGCCGGCGCTGTTGAAGAAATGACAAAAACTATTATTGAGAATACCCAGAATATTACAATTGCAGCCGATACCGCGAAGTCCTCCGGACAGATAGCTGATGCAGGGGGCGCAGTTGTAATTCAGACTGTTAATGGAATGGATAAAATTGCCACTGTGGTTAATGATGCCGCATCGATTATTAAGGATCTAGGAAGAAGCAGTCAGCAGATTGGAGAAATTATTCAGGTTATTAACGATATAGCAGACCAGACAAATTTGCTTGCCTTGAACGCGGCAATTGAAGCGGCCCGCGCCGGAGAACAGGGGCGAGGTTTTGCTGTTGTTGCCGATGAAGTAAGAAAACTTGCTGAGCGAACCTCTAAGGCAACACACGAAATTGCGGGTATGATTAAATCAATTCAGAAAAATACCGAGAATGCAGTCGGAGCAATTGAAGCAGGCACTAAAGAAGTTGAAACCGGCAAGGGGCTAGCGGCTAAAGCAGGTAATTCACTAAATGAGATAATCTCAGGCTCTAAAAAAGTTGTCGATATGGTTAATCAGGTTGCTGCTGCCAGCGAAGAACAGTCCACTGCCGCTGAAGAAATCAGTCAGAATATTGAAGGCATTACAAATGTCTCACTAGAAACAGCCTCCGGTATACAGCAGATTGCCAGAGCTGCAGAGGACCTTAACAGGCTTACTGAAAATCTTTTAACGCTGGTTTCAAGGTTTAAGATTGAAACTGACAAAAATAATATGAACAGCAGCGCCCTGCTTCAAGGTAAAAAGGGTTTTCTTAATTAAGTCATACATTATATATTAAATACAAAAAGCCCCCTAATATTTACGGGGGCTTTAATTCACTCAAAATCTTTAAAAAAAATACCCCTGCTTTAATGCAGATGTTTTCTCTTTGCTGTTTATCCCACTCTGTCGGGCCACGATAGGGCTCGAACCTGGACCCTTTAATAAAGAAGAGGAATACTTTGGATTACCGGAAAGTAATAAAGCCTGAATGAGAACATTCAGGCTCTTCTTTGCTGCTCCCGATATATCGGGATAAACTTCTCTCCCAAATTGAGAATCATTTAAAACAAAAAACCCCTGCTTTATGCAGAGGTTTTCTTTTTAGCTGCCCCGCTAGGGCTCGAACCTAGACTCTTCTGATCCAGAGTCAGACGTGTTGCCAATTACACCACAGGGCAATATTCAAATATATAAAATTTTCAGTTTCCAAAAAACTTTAGGCTGTAAATTTACTAAAAAAAATTATTTTCACAAATAAATTCCGGATTTTAGGGGGAACCAGGGGCCTGATTTTTTATTCAAATGAGATATTTTATATTTGTATCTGATTAAATTGAGAAAATACGGGAAACCTTTCCCGCAAGAACTGACTGATGAAAATTGAAGATAAACTTAAAGATCATATACTGGATTCAATAGGAGAAGGAGTTTTTACCGTAGATAAGGACTTCCGTGTTAACTTCTTTAATAAATCGGCCGAAAGAATAACCGGCTTAAAATCGGAAGAAGTAATTGGCAATATCTGTAAAACTGTATTCCGATCTGAATCCTGTTTCGCAAACTGCCCAATTTCTCTGGTTCTTAGAACCAGAGAGAACATATATGATTTTAAATCAGATATTCAATGCGCCGGCGGAAGCAATGTCCCGATTAAATTAAGCGCATCCGTATTATATAATGAGGATAATATTCCTACAGGGGGAATAGTAACATTCAGAGAGTTAAACCTATACGAGAAAATTGGAATAACCCTTGAGGAAGAGGAACAATTTCAGGGAATGATAGGGCACAGCAAACAGATGAAAGAGATTTTCAGGCTTATTGAGGAGATAGCCGGGACCGATGCCCCCGTACTAATTCTGGGCGAATCGGGAACCGGAAAAGAACTTGTAGCAAATGCCATTCAGAAAATTTCCCCCAGGAATCAATTCCCCTTTGTAAAAATTAATTGTTCGGTATTCCCTGCCAATCTTCTTTCGAGTGAGCTGTTCGGTCACGTTAAAGGGGCTTTTACGGATGCAATAAAAGACCGCCCCGGAAGATTTGAAATTGCAGATAAAGGTACAATTTTCCTTGATGAAGTAGCTGAGATGCCTCTTCAGATGCAGGTGCAGCTTTTAAGGGTTCTTCAGGAGGGAACATTTGAACGGGTTGGAGAATCTGTTGTAAGGCGTACAAATGTAAGAGTAATTGCCGCTACTAATATTGATATTCAAAATGCCCTGAAGAAAGGGTTATTCAGGGAAGATCTTTATTACCGCCTTAATGTTATACCTATTTCAATCCCCCCGCTACGGGATAGAAAAGAAGATATAGTTCCTCTGGTCCGCCATTTTTTAAGGAAATTTTCTGTTTATTATAAGAAGCAAATCTCCGAAATAGAAAGCAGTACTGTTGAGCTGCTTCTGAGCTATTCCTGGCCGGGAAATATAAGGGAGCTGGAAAATGTAATCGAATTCGCATTTGTAAGAACCAATGGAAGTTCTCCCCTTTCGGCCGAAAAACTCCCCCCTGCCCTGCAGAATAAATACCCTGAATTCGTAAACAGAAATAAACCGGCCGAAATCGTTTCCGAGTCCAGAGAGAGATTTGAGATTCTATCTCTTCTTGAAAAGAACAAATGGAACCGTCAGAAGACAGCCGAAGACCTGAATATTGACAGGACTACCCTCTGGCGAAAGATGAAAAGACTTAACCTTACCGATTGACAATGTTGCACAATGCAGCATTATGTTGTATTTGTTGCACTCAATAATTTTAAAAATTTATAGCTTATAAATCAGATATGCAACATTTTGTTGCTTATTAGGATAATAAAAGCTTCTTTTCCAATTTTTTTTCTGGCATTTTATTTGCGGATGTAGCGCAAACTAAATACCGGGAAAAAGATGAAAAAACTACTATTTCCAATTCTCTTAGTAACAATGTTTGCCTTTGTTCAGGGGTGTACAGAAGATTCTGTTACTTCCGATACAACCGTTGAACAGGCATCATTGTCAACAGCATCCTGCGAAGGATGTCATACAAACTACGAAAAACTTAAAAGCAACTATACCCCCGATCCCCCCTCCGAAGGAGACAGCCACGGATGCGGAGGCGAAACTCCGGTCTATATGCCGTATGATCGTGTTTATCTCGGCGGTAACGGATATCAGGCTTTTAAAAGAGATGTCCACGGAAGACAATCGTGCGTTTCCTGCCATAATGGTACAGACAATACAGGGGATAAAGCGATTGCGCATTCGGGAGATTTCATTAAAAAACCATCAACAAGAAGCGAAGAGAAATGTTCTACCTGTCACGCCAATATTGTTTCAAGAACCAAAAATAGTCTTCACGAACAGGGATGGGGACAGAAAGCAATGGTTGTAATCCGCTCAGGACTATCAACATTCAGCCAGCTTTCAGAACAGATGAAAGAAGGTTATGATAAGAATTGCGGTAAATGCCATGCTACCTGCGGCGACTGCCACGTAAACAGACCATCAGCCGGAGGGGGCGGATTGGCAAACGGACATCAGTTCGTTAGAACTCCGGATATGAGAGAAAAATGTGTTACCTGCCACGTTTCAAGAGGCGGGCACGCTTATTTCGGTCAGGCAACCGGAACAGTTCCCGACGTTCACCTTACCAATGCCCAATTTACCTGCGTTAGATGCCATACACAGAATGAAATTCACGGTGATGGAGTTGTCTACGACCAGCGCTATAAAATGGGTTTAATGCCAAAATGCCAGAATTGTCATCCTAACGGCGGAACTCAGAATGAATACCATAGAAAGCATATGAACACATTCTCCTGCAATACCTGCCACTCTCAGGATTATAATAACTGCGGCAGCTGCCATATTGGCGGAGAAGGAGCACGAATTCCTTCTTATCAGGGCTTTAAGATAGGAATGAATCCTATTCCTGAAACAAGGAATTATAAATTTGCCGTGCTTAGAAGATCCTTAATGGCACCTGACAGCTGGGATCATTACGGTGTTTCAACACTCTCAAATTTCGACGCAAAACCGACATACAAATATGCAACTCCGCATAATATTATCCGTTGGACTTCGCGCACAAAAGTAGACGCCGGCAAACCCTGCTACGATGCATGCCACATTATTAAAGAAGCCGACGGCACTTACAGAAACAAAAATATTTACTTATTCCAGAACGACCTTGAAGCGTGGGAAATGAACGCTACCCGCTCCATAACCGTAGACGGGAAACTTCCCTCTTCATGGAATGTAAGATAATGAATCACAAACTAATAAAAACAAAAACCAAGGAGTAGTTAAATGAAACTGCGCAATTTATTAATGTTATTATTGCTTTCAGTCCTTTTCACATTAACAGGCTGCAAAAGCGACAGCTCAACCGAACCAGCTGCTATTGATGAATCCAAAGTATTAGTTGAATACCTCGAAGCCAACGGCGATTATTTGAACACATCTGCACCTGCAATTATGTCTGCACAGGCAGTACGCGATCTCCAGTTGACAAATCCTACAAAGCTTCACATCATCGATATCCGCTCTGCTTCCGATTTCTCAACAAAAGGGCATATCCAGGGAGCCGTTAACGTTGACCTTAAAAACCTCGCCACTTACATTAAGACTATCAACACTGCATCCTATGACAATATCGTTGTTGCCTGCTATTCCGGCCAGACTTCCGGCTATGCAACCGCTTTATTAAGACTTCTCGGCTACAACAATGTTTATTCCTTAAAGTTCGGTATGTCATCCTGGAACTCCGCAATTGCAAACTCATGGACTCCGGCAGTTGGCAACAACTATACAAACTTTGTTACAACCGCAGCAGCAAAGAACGCCGCTACAAATCTTCCTGCAATTTCAACAGGCAAGACCACAGGCAAAGAAATTCTCGAAGCAAGAATTAATGCACTCCTCGCCACAGCAGATCCTTTTGGCGACGCAAAAATTACTTACAGTGCAGTTACAAGTTCTTTATCAAACTACTACGTAGTTAATTACTGGACTGCAAATCATTACGATTTAGGGCATATTCAGGGTGCTGTTCAATATACACCGAAAGTTGATCTTAAACTCGCAGCCAGCCTAAAGACTCTTCCGACCAACAAAACAGTTGTTGTTTATTGCTACACAGGACAGACTTCAGCTCAGGTTGCCGCTATTCTTCGTGTTATGGGTTACGATGCAAAATCTCTCATGTTCGGCGTCAATACTATGAATTATGACTGGATGGCAGGGAAAGGAATGACCCAGTTTACATCATCAGAAGTTAAGCAGTTCCCTTATGTAACCGGTACAAACTAATTTGATTTGAAATTTAAATGGACTTCTCATAATTTGAGAAGTCCATTTAACTATATGGTGCAGAAATGACTGAAATGCTCGGCAATCAATATTTTATGGCAAGAAACTACAAGCTGGCTCAGGAGGAGTTTGAAAAAACATTTTTAAATACTCCGGAACAGAATGCCATTAAGAAAAAACTTGTTGTCTGCTATACACAGACCGGCAGGCTTAAAGATGCCATTAAGTATTTCATGGAAATCGTTTCGAATGACATAAACCTGATTCTTGATACCGACCCGGTAAAAGACGACTGCCCCTGCCCCGAACTAATTGAAAAGCTTGAGAAGCAGGAAGAACAGCTCTCAGATGCATATGACAGAAGAATGGTATTGGGAATAATCTGGCTCTATTGCGACATTAATAAATCGCTAAAATGGTTTGAACAGGCTCTTGAGATTTATCCTTCGGATGCCGGCATTAAGCTGATAATTGAAAAAATAAAACTGGCCCAAAACCGGAGTCAGAAAATTTAAATTAAAAGCATTATTTAAGCTCAAAACTCGCCAATGCCGCCTGCGATTCTTCAAATATCCTAAAAACTTTAATCATATTTGTAAGTTCGAACATTGTCCAGATGGGCAAATCGGCTTTCTCTCTTATAATTGAGATCCCTCCCCCGTTTGCAGTTGTTTTTTTCAGGCTGAAAACCAGCACTCCCAAAAAAGTCGAGTCCATAAATGTAGTCTCGGACAAGTCGACAATTATTTTATACTTCCCCAGCGACATCAGATCGAAAATAGTATTGCGGAATTCCATTGCATATCTTATGGTAGCTTCCGAATGGGTTACCTTAACTACGACTATATCCCCCAGGGTTTTTTCAACGTATATCATTATTGCTCCGATAAAATATAACACTCCTATTCATATTATCGGCAGGCCATCAAAATAGTTTAATGACAGGTGTCACATAAAAATGTTTTTTTCTTGACTTAGAAATAAACAACAGGTAAATTACTACAAATTAATCTGTGTAATCATATGAAATCTAAATTATTACTCGTAAGTGTAATCATTGCCGCACTTTTAACAGGCTGTAAATTAAAAGACTCCGCCGATTTTGGAACCGATACAGGGGACATAAATACTACGGGCGGAAGCGTTACTTTTAAGGGAGAGGTATACGACAATACATCGGGCCTTCCCATTAATCAGGCTGTTGTAAGAATAATAGTAGACGGAGTAAGCAAGGGTTCGGTAACCGATTCCCTGGGCGCATTCAATTTTTCAACCAGTATCCAGACCAGCGGAGAATATCTTTTCATCACATCCAAAGAGGGATATTATCCCGATACCCTTTCTACATTTGCCCTTATTGATAAGACAATTGAGATACCTACCCGCAGATTATACCGCGCAGTTACTACCATTGACCCTTCGGGAAATGCCGCATCAATTATCCTGAAATCGCAATCACTTAACAGTATCGGAATTCAGGGTGCAGGCTCTCCCGAAGCTGCCAATATTGTATTTGAAGTTCAGGATGCCAATGGAAAACCGGTTGATCCGGACCATTCAGTTACTCTTAATTTCAGAATCGGAACATCCCCCGGCTCTACAGAATATCTATTCCCGGCATCGGTAAAGACAAATTCTTACGGCCAGGCGACGGTTACCCTCAATTCCGGAAAGAAAGCCGGTGTTGTTATGGTAATTGCCGAAACAACCGTTAATAATAAAATTATCAGTTCAACCCCTGTTCCGGTTGCAATCCACGGCGGGCTCCCGGATACAGGACATTTCCACGTTGCATGCGACAAACTCAATTATCCATATCTTGGAATTGTAGGGCAGGAAATCATTTTCAGCGCCTATGTTGGGGATAAATACTCAAATCCTGTCAAACCCGGAACTACTGTTTATTTTGAGACCACAAGCGGAATTATAGGCGGCTCTGCACAAACAAATGCAAACGGTGTTGCCACTGTAAGTCTTTTAACACAGCCCTGGCCAAACCATTCCGTTAAAGGACCCGGTTATTTTGAAGTAACAGCTAAAACTGTTGATGAAAATAATGTAACTATTTCAACGAGCACAATAAGGCTTTTAAGCGGTGAAGTAGGGACATTGACAATATCCCCTACAACATTTGCGATTGCCAATGGAGGATCAGCCGCATTTACATTTACAATGACCGATATACTCGGCAACCCGATGGCACCTGGGACATCCGTTTCGGTTGTAACTGACGGAGGGGCCGCCAAATTATACGGCGCTACAAACTTTACAATGCCCGATGCCCTCTACAGCGGCCTTGGTACTACCGTCTTTGGATTCACCTGCGCGGACGGCAATCCGGAAGAAGACAAATTGTCTTCACTGCTGATATCGATTAATGTAAGCTCTTCAAGAGGAAACGTTTCAAGTGCTCCTATAAGCGGCACAATAAGATAAATTTCAAACCGGCTTTGCAGTTATTTCCTAATAATATTCTGCACTGCCGGTTTTTTATTTTAAATTTTACCTTGATATAACCCTAAAAGTACCTTTGTTTTCGGAATAGATGCTATTCCTTTCCCAATCGCTTATTCTGATTTTGCAGTTATCCGATATATGGTTCAAGACAGTTATATATGCACCCGTAGTTTCAAGTTTAGCTGCAATCCTAATCCAGCGCCTTCCCTCGTCCCCTGATTCATAGGAATAATCAATGTTGAAATATTTTACATTAGAGGAATTCCATAATATTGCTGTATTATCTCCGGCATAAATAGTCTCTCCCTCAGTCGGATAGTTTAGAATAATTTTTCTTTCCCCCATCAGCTTGAATAAACCGGCGCTTTCCCCATTAATGGAAGGGTTTGAAGATTCAGATACTCTTATTTTGCATAAAATTGAAACTGCCTCCGGGGCAATAAATTCATAATTGCCTGTATTCGCCAGAGAATTGGTTATTTCATTCCAGGTGATTCCGTTATTTGTAGTCAGATGAATTGAAACCGCAGATACATTGACCGAATTCCACCTGGTTTTTATAGTATCTCCTTTGCAAAAACTATCTCCATCCCCCGGCTGAATAACCTGAATGGATTTAACCTGGTCACGGGTTATCGAAAAAAGTCCATCCGAGAGGACCTCCGGATCGCCGTCTGAATAATCCCAAATCTTTAACAGGCAGTTGGATGAATTAATATCTGGAATATTCTGCCAGAAAAAAGTACCGTTCGAAGGAATCGCCGAAGCAATCACATTCCAGTTTATACCGCCGTCGGACGAATAGGAGATAGATACAACTTCAATGTTTTCCGATTCCCATCTGATTATTCCTTCCAAGCCGGCATTTAAAACAGAACCTCCGGACGGATAAACAACTCTTATTTTCTCTTCGGGGGAAATAGTGAAACAGGAGCTGCTTTGAGCTGACGGATATCCGTCCCTAGAATCGCTGATTCTGATTAAGGCATTCGAAGAAACTGAGGCTGTAACAGGATTCCACAAATAAGAAGTAACAACATTGTTTACAAGCTGAACCAGGTGCCAGTTAATCCCCGAATCAGTTGAATACTCAATTTTAACCGATTCAATTCCCGAACTGGCCCATTTGATAGTTTGTTTTGACCCTGCAGGCCACCTTTCCCCTCCTATTGGGGATAATAAGGAAATGCTCTCCTCCTGCAGCCTTACAATTCTGAAACTTGTGTCACTTTCATCGGAAAGATTCCCATCTGCCGTAGAGATTTTTACTTTGCAGTAATCAGATGGAATTGAGGGAACCGGATTCCATTCAAAGGTGCCCCTGTTCTCGGCACCGGCTTTTATCAGTTTCCATTCTGAGCCATTATCGGATGTATATTTTATATTTACAGGATTGGATGCGTCGGTGCTCCATCTAATTGTATAATTCTCCCCTACAGTAATAGATTCTCCCCCGTTAGGGGATTGGATGCTTAGATATGTGCCCTCTCCCGCATTAGGAGCGCTTATATCGTTGCCGGTATCAGATTTGCAGGAAGGGATAATTGAAATTGTTAAACAAAAGAGGAGAGCTATATACTTCATATTAGCTCTTAAATCACTTTCCGAAGCAAAAATAAGAACTATTTTTTAATTATGTCAAGTTATTTTTTATCTTTGCATAAAACAGTCGGTTCATTATGAAACTATTAAATTCCATATCATTCAAACTGCTTATAATTTTATTTATAGTATGTTTCCCAGCCCTTCAAAAAGCGCAGAAAATAGGGAATTTTCAGAGCGCCGCTTCATTCTCTCATATTGAAGGAGGCTTCTTTTTCGTTCTGGACAAAGGGACAAGTGAAGTGCTTAAAATTGATTATGAGGGAAATATTTTAAAAAGAATAGGCGGTACCGGGTGGGATGACTATACTTTCGATAATCCGAACGACCTCTCCGCTTCAATGCTCCGAATCTATATAACCGACAGAAACAACAGCCGCATTCAGGTTTATGATTATGAATTGAATTTTCTCTTTTCACTCGATTCAAAAAACCTTTCTGCAGCCAAGGGAGCCTTTAGATACCCTGTTTCCGCTGCGTCATCTCCTTACGGCGACTTATATATTGCCGATTCCGACAATAAGCAAATAGTTAAATTCAACTCAAAGTGGGAATACGTATCTTCCTTCGGAGGAAATGAATACGGCAGGTTTGCCGCTGCAGCACCTGCCAAAATTGCTGTGGACGGCAAGAGCAATGTCTTTCTGCTTGACGGAAAACGGATTATACAATTTGACCAGTTCGGAAATGGAAAGGAGATTATTGAAACGGGAGAAAATGTTATAAATATCCGCACATTTAATAACCTGCTTCTGATTATCTACGGAGAAAGCTTCAGCATTATTGATTTATCAGGTTCAACCGGAAAAAGGATCCCATTTGCACAATATGACTCTCTGGAAGGGAAAAAAGTTATTGATATAATTCCGGCCGGAGATAAGACTTACTTTTTAACCGAAAATTCAATTGTGATAATTCCAAAGACCATATTTGAATAAAAAATATAAAATCGTTTTTTTTGCGCTCCTTCTTGTCTGGTGCCTCGGAATTTTTTCCGAGTATCTAATTCAGTTATATGGAGGCGTTGTTTATGCCCTTCCCATATTAAAAGAAAACTATTCTTTTGTTTGCCATCAGGAAAAATGGAAGCTGTTAAGCTGCTGCGGCTATGAAAGCCTGGTTTGTTCAAGGTGCGCGGGAATCTACATCGGGGCGTTGTTGGCATCTATATTTAACCTGTTTTCGAAGAAAGAAATTGAAATTAAGCTTAAAATCTTTCTTTTTTCATCATTTCCGATGATAATTGATGTGGCAGGCTATTCTATAGGGCTGTATAAATACTCAAAAACCATTGCATTTTTAACCGGATTCCTTTTCGGTATAGTTTCTTTTTTATATTTTTACAGCGCATTTAAGGAATTAATTAACGAATTGAGAGAAAAAAGAAATTGAAAAAGATACTTGCTCCCATAATCTGCGGTTTTGCTATTGGCGTCGTTCAGAATGTACCCATTTTCGGCAGTTTCTCCTGCTGTATCCTCCTCCCCCTGGCTGCTTATTATTCTCTAATACTGGACCAGAAAGCTACCCGGAACTTTGATTATATCCCTTATACAAAAGGACTCCTCTTCGGTTTTTTAACGGGGGTGTTTGCTGCTCTGTTCGGTACATTTATAGATGTAATTCTTACACTCATTTTCAAAAGCAACAGCTTCACTATGATGATAAACGATTTTATCCGCTCGATAGAAAGTTTTCCTTTGGATGCAAAGATGAAAAAGGATGTGGCGGATATTCTGCTTAAAGCAAAGGATGATATTTCCCAATACGGATTCTCGCTGTTCTATACATTCTCTCTTACTATAGACCAGCTCTTTATTAATTCCATCTTCGGCTCAATCGGCGGACTTATAGGAGTTAAGATTATAAATTCAAGCAAAGACAGAAATACAAATAATTAGAAGTTCAGATTATGATAAACGCATTTATATTTTTTCTTCATTTTATTTTTGTGCTATATATATTCACTAAGAAGTGGCAGGATGAATCAATATCCTCCTCTTTCATAAATCTCGCACTTATTACACTTCTGTTTACGGTTGGATGGGCTGTCTCATCATCAGTAACGCAGCTGGTTATAAATAAGAAAGGATTCGGGATTTATTTCGACAGGGATGCGATATCACTCACCCTGCTCTCAATAGTTGAGTATCTATTCTACCGAGTTTACTATTTCGAAGAAAAGGCTGCTGCTGCCGATAAAAACAGCGAGTATTAAAAAAAAACGGCGGTCTTAGACCGCCGTTTTAATTTACAGTAAAAAATATTCCTATCTGTTCTTAGCGCTGAATGCTTCTGCTTCTTCTTTTGATTTGAAACCACCGACTCTTACCCTGTACCATGTACCCTTGAACTGTTCAATATAAGCCTTAACGACAAACGCATCGTTTCCTTTAGCTTTTAATTTCTGAGCTTCCTGTTCTGCCTTAGCCAGATTCTTCCAGGATGAAACCTGCACATAGAATTTGCCCCCTTCAGCATAAATATTGCTTCCCACTTTGCTTTCGGATTTCATTTCCCTTAAAATATTACCGGCCTGCGATTCTTTAACCTTTTGGTATTTATCTTCTTTTGCCCCGAGAGATGTATTGGTAACCGGTTTTGCCTCTTCGGCTGACGGCTGTTTTGAGGAATCAGGAACTACTGCCTGCTGAGTCTGCTGATTCTCTGTCTGAACTTTGGGAGGAGATGCCGTTTTCTTTTTTATCAGCCCAAAGCCTTCAAAAAATATTATATATACTGCAACAAGCCCTATAACAACAAGTGCTCCTATAAGAAGCATATTTCTTTTGCTGTTGTCCTCTTCAGAATAAGGGTTGGTTTCCTCGGGAGTATTATTTTCTTTTTCCTCGTTCATTGCCTGCTCCATCTTAAGTGATGATGTATCATTTTTTACAGCCGGTATTTCCGATGTCCGGATTTCTGCACTGGCGGCAGCGGATAATTCTTCTTCCATATTATTTATTATTACAGGATCCTCTTTTACGTGTTCTTCCCGGGGTACAATATTTTCAAGACTGAATACCTCTTCAAGTTCAGCAAAAGGATCTGTATCAGATTCTGTTTCATTTTTATCCGCCGCCGGTGAAGGATTTTCGGAACTTAATAAATCTTTTTCAGAGATAATTTCGGGAAAGTTCTCTAATACAGGTTCTTCTTTGTTTGGCTCCTGGCTCCAGGACCATTCAAGATTTTCCTTTTCATCTCCCCTATCAACAACAAATTCATAATCTTTCCCTATTTCGGGGATGAGGTTTATTTCCCCTCTCTCATCTTCAAAGGGCAAATCCGGTTCTTGTACCGGAGGCTTTTCCATAATTTCTTCAGATACTGCAGATGTATCCGTTTCAAATTCAATTTTATTCTCTTCATAGAATATCTGATGCAGATTTTCCTCATCCGACGTTAGGATAGAGGAATTATTAACCTGATCCAGATCAAATGTCCGTCCCCCCGTTTCCGATTCGTTAAGATCAAAACCGGAAAGCGAATCCTCAAAATTCATTCTGCTGAAAACCATTTCCTCGTAAGATTGTCCGTTATCAGGCTCCGCCCCCTTTTCCATATTGAACTGCGAAAGTTCAACATTTTCCATATTGCCCGCTGCAAACGAGTCGGAAATATTAAAATTCTCAAGATGCATTGCAGAGCTAATAAGCTCTTCCACCCTTTCTTCAATAGTCTTTTTTAAAAGGTGATATGAGATATCGGAGCTGTTTTGAGTATCAGATTCAAATGGGAGAGTGGATTTATCTATGCTTAGGCTGAATACCGAAGGATCAAATTCCTCTTTATTCCAATTCTTCTTTTTAACATCAAAACTCAGGAAAAAACTGTCCGCAAGTGGATCTAATTCGCTCATAATCGGGACAAATAAAAGGGAATTGAGCGACTCCGGTTTTGATGCGTCTTCCTTGAAATAGAAGAAACCGATGCCGGGATATTTTAGTGCTTCGTTTTTGGAAAGTACATCTGCCGTTTTCTCAATGAAAATCTGAAAAGCGAATTCTTTCTCCGATGCAGAAACGCCTAATAGCCGGGATATTTTATCTATGAGAAATTCTTTATTCATAATTACCAACGATACTCAACTCCGGCGACAATATCAAATGGTTTTTCCAGATACCCTTTAAAATAATAATTCCTGTTGTTTGTTATGTTCTGGAGGTCAAGCTTAAGCAGAAAATTCTCTTGAACTTTATATGAAAGACCAACGGAAATGTTATGCATTGCGGGAAGTTTATCTGTATTTAAACCGTCTGTATATGCGGAGAATTGAATATCGTACATTGCTATAAATCCAAGCCCGTTATCAAAATCGAAACCGTAAGTCAGACTTGCGTCAACTGCCGGCTGATGAGGTATATAACGGCTGTTATCGTCTTTAAGATCCTGAAAATTGACCTCTCCGTAGAAACGTCCGAAGGGGCCCGGGTGGAAATACATTTTTAGGTATGAATAAAATCTTTTAGCCCCGGTTGTAAGAGGATTGAAAGTTCCGGGCCATATTAAATCCTGAAAGTAGACGAATTTATCATAAGACGCATATCCGATACCGCCCGTTATATCAAAATATTTTCCATACTCGTAACGGAGAGATATTTTAAGATCGGCCTCCTTCTTTTGGAAGAGGACCGGTACAAAATCGGAGTAACGGTTAATCGATACAATATTATAAAATGATAGGAATTCCACCTCGGGTGAAAAGTCTGCAAAGAGAGTTACATTATCATTAAGAATCATCTGCAGGCTCCCCTTCAGCATCAGAAAATCGTTTTTATTGTAATTGGCCATATATAAGCCTACACCGGCTTCCACACCGCTTACGGGCTTAACTTTAAGAAGCCCTTCGGTTGTAAGCATTGAGTAATTATCCCCTGCAACACGGGAATTGCTTACGCTCTCGTTTCTGAACATAATCTTTCCGGCAAGATTGAAAGCGCTGGATTTATATTCTGCATTGCCCCCCAGACTGAATGATGTTTCCTTGGTATCGAGATAATTGAAAATGAAATGATGGGCGTCAAATTCAATTCCGTAGCTTAAGTACTTAAAGGCATTGTTGCTTATAGATGCAGAGCCGCCGAATAAATGACCGTTCCGTTCATCATCCGGAAGTAGGGATGCGAACATTTTGTATGAATTCCTGAAATACCTGGCGTTGAAACTCAACTTAGTGCCGTTAAAGAAATCCCCACCGCCTTTAATAAAATAATCTCCTCCTAATGAAATAAGGGAATTATTATAACCGGAATTAGGTTCATAGTTGGAGATATTTGAGCCCATAGCATTAAGGTTAAGAATAAAGCCGGAATAGTTTTTCATAAGGCTGAATTCACCTGCCGGCATTGTATAGCGCCCTATTCCAATTACAGCCTTCCCTTCATATTTAGTCTGAGGCAATACTAATTTAAGTTCTTTTTCATAAGGACTGGAGAGAACGGCCGGGGCAAAGTCCTCGGGGGAAAAGACCGGCATAAAAAAATCATTTGCAAGAACAGGTATGAGTTTAGGCTTTTTCTTCTGTAGAATCGGCACGTCAATACCCCTGGTACCCGTTATAATGAAATCAGGAAGTTCCAGTGCCTGCTGTTTATCGGCCTGTGCCGAAAGAAGGACCGGGAATAAAAAGATAATTAATAATTTTTTCATAATTTATTCAGTTTATTATTAGCTTCGTTTGAGTATGAGTCATTTTTATGTCTTATGAGAACTGCCTGATACATTTCCCTTGCTTTTTTCTTATCGTTAAGCTTAACATAACAATCGCCGAGTTTTAGCAGGGATTTTGTAAGCCATTCGTCATACATGCTGAAAACGGAACGGATTCTTACAAGAGCCGTTATTGCTTCTTCAATTTTATTCTGGTCATAAAGCGCGGTGCCAAGATAATACTGAGCCTTTGCCGCAAGGTCATCAACTTTGCTTTCGGCCTGGCTCCGGAATATCTCTTCGGCGCTTTCGGGCCTTCCTCCGGCAAGTTCAAGAAGTCCCAATTCAATCTTGGCTTTAGCGGAGAATACAGAGTTATCGTGATAGCTTATTATATCATTGTATGCATCATAAGCCTTGGAGATATTGTTGGTCTTAAGGTAAATACCTGCCTTAAGGAATAAAATTTCAGGAATTCTCCTTGAATCGGGGAGAGTTTTAACCGCCCTGTCAAAAATAGATTCGGCGGATTTATAATCCTCTTCCGAAATGAAGATATTTCCCAGTTCAATAACGGCATCAATACCTACTTCGGAAGTTAAATAAGAGTCGCTTACTGTTTTAAAACTGTTTTTTGCCTCAGCGGGACGGCTGCTGTTTAAATAGCTCTTACCAATCCAGTAATGAGCATCAGGCACCAGCGCACTCTGAGGATATGTTCTAATAAAAGCCGAATAGGCATCAATTGCCGGCTGATAGTTCCCTATTCCGTAATAGACCTCCCCTTTTTTAAATGCAATCTGGTCTGCATATTTCGATTTGGAATTTACCGAAAGGAATTTATCAATTTCAGAAATCGCTGTCTCCGGCTGGTCCTTCATAATATAACTGTCCTGTATCCCCCTTATTGCATCAAATACATACTGGCTGTTGGGGAATGAGGTGAATATCTTTCTGTAATAAACAAGGGATGAATCATATTCGGCAAGATTATAATAACAGTCCCCTATTGCCGTATAAGCCACCGGGCGCAGTGATGAAGACGGATTATTGGAATAGATTTTTTTATAATCCGCAATAGCCGTCTGAAATTCGTTTTTCTGGAAATGAATCCATCCGATAAGATACTGAACATTATCGGTAAATTTGGAACCGGGGAATTTGCGTTTAAAATTTTCAAGTTCATCCAGCGCTTTGTTCTTTTTATCGGACATATAAAGCGCCCTTACATACTGATAATAAGAGGCATCGTCATTTACATCAATTTTCTGCTTGTCGAAAATATCGTTGTAAATTGAACTTGCCTTTTCAAAATCCTTCATACCGAAGTAGCTGTCGGCAAGCCTTAAGCGGGCATCGAGATAATCTTCGCTGTTCTTGAACTTCGTTGTATATTCTCTAAAGTAGAAGGATGCATTTGCAAAATCCCTCAGGTTAAGATAGGAATAAGCCTTGCCGTAAAGGGCCTGCCTTCCGAGGTCGTCGTTTGAAACAACTATCGTATTATAATGTCTAAGCGCCTTGGAAAAGTCCCCTTTTGCAAACCAGGCCTCTGCAAGGTAAAAATTAACCTTATTCTTTTCGAATTTCTCCGAGGCGGATGCCACAGATGTTAAACTCCGTATTGATTCATCATACCGGTTAAGGTAGAAGTCCGTAATTCCTATTCCAAGAAGGGAACGCTGCTTCAAATCCTCCGAAATTTTGTCGTTTGCAAGCGCATAGCCGAAATTTATTCGGGCGTTATTGAAATCTTTCTTATTCAGGCTTATTTCTCCCAGAAGAGTATAAGCTTTAGCCTTAGTTGACTCATCATTTGTCTTGAGAATTGATTTAAGATTCAGCTCCGCATTAACGCTTTCCCCTTTACCGTAATCCATTGAGCCGAGTGCAAATTTTGCTTTGGGAATAAGATAATGGTCCGGATATTTATCGATAAAATCTTCAATAATTGCGCGTGCAGCCTTTAGATCGTTCTGATAGCGTTTCGATTCACCGCTCCAGAAATAAGAGCTAACCGCAATTGTATCTGCCCCGGTTTTTGAGAGATTTTCAAATATGGAGAATGATTCCTTAAACTCCTCCGACTGGAAATGCGCCCAGGCCATTCCAAAGAGGACCTGCCTTCTAAGTTCTTCGGAAGGATTAACATCCAAAATTTTCTTATATATATTTTTGGCATTGCCATACTCTTTAAGCCTGTAATTCGCATTGGCGATATAATACTGGGCTTCCAGCTGCTTATCGGCATTAAGTTGTTTTATAGCCGGTTCCGAGAGTTCAAGTATTGTATTATCATAATTCTTAAGTTCAAAATAACAGATTCCTATTCTGAGCTGAGCTGCGGGGACAAGTTTGCTCTCCCGGTAATAAGTTAATAATTCATCATAGTAAGTAACTGCAAGGCTGTATTTGGAGATTCTTTCATAAAGGTTAGCCAGGGCAAAAATTGTCTGGTCTATATATGGGTTTGTTCTCTGCTGCGAAATGGCTGTTTTATAAAAGTCCTCCGCTTCTAGGAACCTTTTTTCAGCAACATATGATTCCCCGATGAAATAATTTGCCTGTGCCGTATATTCGCTTGCCGGGTACTCATTGATGAGCACCATCATTTTTTCTCTTGATTTGTAATATTCTTTTTTAGAGAAATAAATTGTACCCAGGCGGTATAATGCAAGGTCTCTAAAGTTGGAGAAGCGGAAATTTTCTGCAAAGCGTTCAAATTCCGAAGCGGCTCCGTCAACCTGGTTGAGATTAATCATACATTCGGCAATATAGAAATTGGCCGCCGCGGCACTGTTTTTATCCAGATTTTCATCGGAAATAACCGACTTAAGTTTTTCATAGGACTGAAGGAATTCTTTCTTTTTAAATAGCTCCACACCGGCAGCTAACTGATCTGATACGCTTTGAGCGAATAGGGATGCAGAGAGAATAAAAAAGAAGTAAAAAGCTAAATTGAGTTTTTTCATTAAGGTACGCCTTTTATTTCATAATTTATACGAAGTGAACAGCACAATTGTTCCTCTTTAACAACAAAAACAGGAGTGCCCGAAATGGGAAATTCACATTCGAAATATATTTAAAAAAAAGGGGAAAAAAGGTTAGAATTTTAAGGATTTTGAGAAAAATTTGGTGCGGAAGAGGGGACTCGAACCCCTACGCCCAACCGGGCACTACCCCCTCAAAGTAGCGTGTATACCAATTTCACCACTTCCGCAAAAAACAGGTTAGAAAAATAGAACTCAGAAAGCATAAAATCAAGAGAAATCAGAAATTATTTTTGCGGACGATTCCCTTTCATCATTTCGTTCATAATTTCTTCGTTGAACTTATTGGCAAAAACCATAAGTTTCGCAATCTGCTCGGTTGAAAGAATATCACTTAAAGAACGGTAGAAAGCCTCTCTTTTGCTTAACCTTTCCCGGTCAATCTGAACCATTTTATCAATCAGCCCCTTATAATAGCGGTTAGAGAATTTCTTTCCCGCTTTCATATCGGCTTCAAGCTGGTCGCTTATTCTTTTCTTTTCTTCGCCGTATTTTCTTGCATTGTTAAAATATTCATTCCTGCGCGCAAAGAATTTCATTACCGCATCTTCGCTCAGATCCAATACTTCTATGAGTTTAATCTTCTCAAGTCTCTCAATCCTAATTCTGTCCTTTTCCATCTGGTCCTTGTCCCCTCTCGGCCTGTTATTCTGGGCGCGCAGGGCTACAGTGAACAATAGTGATAAAATAACAGCATATCTCAGGCTTTTCATTTCGACTCCTTTATTATCCTTTTATCTTAGTGCCAGTAAATAGTCTTCAACCGGATAAGCAATTCTTTCTTTGGCAATGTTTTTTAAACTTTCTTTATTTGATATTTCACTTATTCCAACTTCAAATGAAACGCTGCTTCCTTTAACCGATTCGGCATATTCCCAGTTTGTTGAAAGATTATAATCGGGATAGTAGTGGCTTCCCTCTGTCTTAACCTCTGTTTTCGAAGCTGTTATATTTGTATCAGCAGCTGCTTTGCTCCCATCGGGTAAAAATTTGCCAGTGTTTATTGCAAGCAATATAACCGCAGTGGCAGTGGGAACTATGTATGCAAGCCTCGGAACCCATTTGAGTTTCTTCTTCTTTTCAATTCTTACTCTTACTCTCGGAAGCAGGTTCTGGAAATAAGGGGAATCTGAACTTATTTCCGAATCATTCTTTAATCCGTCAAGACGGGATTTCAGTAATTCAAATTCTGCGCGCAATTCTTCAGAAGAAGATAATTCCGATTCAAACTTATTCTTCTCCCCTTCAGACATTAAATCTGACAGATATCTTAATATTTCATCATTCCTTTTCATTCATCATCTCCGAAACTTTTTTAATTGCATGGAAATAATTTGCCTTTAGCCCCCCTACGCTTCTCCCTGTAATCTGGGATATTTCCTCGTAGGATAAACCTTCAAAGTTTCTTAAAATAAAAACTTCCTTTTGCTTCAAAGCGAGTTTATTAAGAACTTTATCAAGTTTTTCGAGCTTTTCCTTGTTTTCAAGATCCCTTACAATATCCTCATTATTCTTAAACTTCCTTTCATCGTCATCATCCTCAAAAAAGAGAATTTTCTTAACTTTTCCCTTCCTTATGTGATTAAGGCTTCGGGTAGAGACGATACGGAAAATCCAGGTAAATAAGGAGGACTGGAAATTGAACGTATGCAATTTATTATAAAGAACAATAAGAACTTCCTGCGTAACCTCATCCGCATCCATGTGATTTCCAAGGAGCCTCCGGGCGTGCCAGTAAATCTTGCTCTGGTACTTTTGAACAATTTTATTAAAAGCCTGTTCGCTGCCCGCTATAAAATCCTTTACTAAATCAAAATCCTGCAGTTCGGCCATTTTCTTATTTACTCCTTAGACAAAGATAACGAATGGCAGGTTTAATGTAAAAATTAGAGAAAATTATGTTTTTCCCCTTATATGACCTACATCATATCCTCTTTAGAGGGTATTAAACCCCCGGCAAATTGATGTTGTCAAAAAGATGAAACTAACAAAAGAGGTACACTATGAAAACCAGACAATTATTAACCGCTCTATTGGTAGCCGCTCTCTTTAGCCCGGCGCTAATTTCTGCTCAGGATAAACCGGCTGCTAATCAGCCAACTGTTGTTAAAGGCCAGCCTATGGCGCCCCGTATGCAGGGACGTATGATGCCGGCATTAAAACTAACCGAGGAACAGAAGCAGAAAATTGAACAATTCCGTCTCGATATTCAGAAAGAAGCAATTAAAATTAATAGTGAAATTGCCCTGAATAAAGTGGAGATTAAAAAGCTTCTAAACGAAAAAGGCCTCAATACACAGAAATTCTCTTCCTTATCCGATGCCAATGTGAAACTTGAAGGAGAGTTAAAGAAAATTAGAACCGACAATTGGCTTAAGATATATTCTATTCTAAATGATGAACAGAAGGAAATCTGGAAGAAACAGGTCGGCAGAGAAGGTATGATGGGAAAGGGAATGATGGGAAATGGAATGATGAACCGTCCTGCAGTTAGACAAATGGGAAACAGAATGATGAACCGGAGAGAAGCGATGGCGCCGGGAGCCGGAAGAGGAATGCAGATGCGAATGAAAATGGCTCAGCCTCAGGTGGAAAAAGAAGTAATTATTGAAAAGAAGTAAAGTTTACCCACCCCAACCCCTTATTACCCCTCGTTTAAAAAGGCAAGGCTGGTTTCTCAACCAGCCTCGAGGGGAAAGATTGTATTTCTAAGGGGTACTAGGATTATCGTAACTTAAGTATGAATGTTTAGCCGATTAATAAAAAAAACTAAGAATTTTTTTCCTGCTTTAAAACCTTCAAATCCGTTAAAATTTTAGCCTTTTCGCTCAATATTTTCACTATAAACCGGTCTTTCCAGAATACGAGTTCTTCAAGAAGCCCGAATTTTGAATTTCGGAAGATCATCTGCTTATAATTAATAATTGAAATCTTCTTATTGAACTCCAGATTATTTAAATCAATCTTGCCGTCGAGCGATTCAATATCTTTAGCAATCTGGTCCAGCTTTCCCTTTAATTCCTTTAATTTCTGTTCTATAAAGGAGATTTTATCCTCAACCCGCTCAATTTCGCCCAATTTCTGTTTTATGACCAGCAGGTCATAATCGCGAATCTCGTTTATTGCGTTTTCATCGAGGGTAAAATTATCGGCCATTGATTATTATTCTCTGTTTTCCTTTCTCTTATAAATCCCCTTTAAGAGGGCGTAAGGTTATTTCTTCGGGATATGCACTCCCTTCATTTTCAAAAAGACTAATAATAACCGAGGCTACGTCGGCCGGCGCCATCATTCTCTCGCTGAATTTCTCCAGCACGTGGTTAGGCCATATCGGCGTTTTTGTAGCGCCTGGATAAACATTAATTATTCTTATATTATTTTTTCTCACTTCCTCCCTCAGAACGTCTGTATAGGCTGCCAGTCCGCTTTTTGAGGCAGAATAAGCGCTGCTGTTTGTGAATACTTTTTTAGCCACCACCGAAACCGTGTTTACTATTACTCCCCTGTTGGCCTTAATCATTGAAGGAAGAATACTCTTAATTGCGCAGATAGGACCTAAAAGATTTGTATTGATTATCTTTTTTATATCATCAATAGAATCATCTGCAGCGGGCTTAAATGAAGTAATGCCGGCATTATTGAATAAACCTGCTACCCTGAATTCAGAAGCAATTCTTTCTCCTGTTTCAGCAGCCTGTTCCGGAATTGATATATCGCAGGGGAAAATTCTGAGAAGATTCTTCTTATCTTCGAGCCCTTCTTTAAGTTTTTCAAGAAGCTCAGTATTGCGGGAACTGGCTGCAACGGTTTTACCCGAATTGATAAGCAAAAGGGCAAGTTCCCTTCCTATACCCGAACTGGCTCCTGTTACCCAAATAATCTCATTTTTCATTTTAAATTCTCTTTTGTGAAATCAGATTGAGAAATTCAGTCCTGGTTCTTGAATCTTCCTTAAAAATTCCGTGCATCGCGCTGGTGGTTGTTATGGAATTCTGTTTTTGCACGCCTCTCATCATCATACACATATGGTACCCTTCGCAAACTACGGCTACACCGCGGGGATTAAGATACTTTTCTATTGTATCGCAGATTTCCTGAGTCATTCTTTCCTGAACCTGGAGCCTTCTGGAAAATACCTCAACAATACGTGGTATCTTACTTAGTCCTACAATTTTTTTATTCGGAATATAAGCAACATGAACCTTGCCGAAAAAAGGAAGGAGATGGTGTTCGCACATACTATAGAAATCTATATCCTTAACAATTACCATCTCGTCATATTTTTCCTCAAAGATGGCTTTATTAAGAATCTCTTCTACATTCTGATGGTATCCCTGAGTAAGGAATTCATATGCCTTGGCTACTCTTTCGGGAGTCCTTTTCAGACCCTGCCGTTCCGGATCCTCTCCTAATTCAACCAACAGATTCAATATATTTTTTGCAACTTCCTCGTTATTCAACTTATTCTCCTCTATACTCAAAAAAATTATTCTCCGTCTCCGCAATTCTTATAGCATAAAGCCTGCCGTCAGTAATTTTATCCTTTAACTGCTCCCAGAATCGGACCGCAAGATTTTCCGTTGTTGTAATATCCCCCTTTAGGAAATCCACATCCAGGTTTAGATTTTTATGGTCTACCCTATCAATTATGTTCTCGCGTATAATTTCCTTCAGTTTTTTCAGATCGATAAGGTAACCTGTTATAGGATTGATTTCCCCTGCTACAACAACTTCCAGGATGTAATTATGTCCGTGTCCGTTAGGCGAATTGCATTTGCCGAAACATTTAAGGTTTTCATCATCCGAAAGGAGCGGATTATGAAGCCTGTGGGAGGCGCTGAAAGTCTCTCTCCTCGAAACGTATATCATTATTCAATCTCTTTAAGTGCTTTTTTAACTTCGTCAATATGACCGGCAACTTTTACCTTAGGGAAGACTTTCCTGATAGTCCCCTTTTCATCAATAATAAAAGTAGTTCTTTCAATACCCATATACTTTTTACCGTACATGCTTTTTTCCTTCCAGACCCCGTATTTTTCGAGAACTTCTTTATTCTCGTCGCTCAGGAGTTCAAAAGGGAGGTCATATTTAAGAACAAATTTTTTGTGCATTTCAGGTTTATCTGCGCTAACGCCGATAATTACCGTTTTAAGCTTACCGAAATCGGGGAATGAATCCCTGAAATCGCAAGCTTCCGCTGTACACCCTGAAGTCATATCTTTAGGATAGAAATATAAAACAACTTTTTTTCCTAAAAAATCCTTTAATGAAACTTTTTTCCCCTCTGCATTGGGGAGGTTGAAAGCCGGAGCTTTTTTCCCTTCCATCATTTCCTCCATAAAAAAATGGCTGTCCCAAATCTAAATAATTCAAGACAGCCATTACTTTAAATATTCAATTATAATTTAGCCAGACAAGCCTGAATTGCGCTGTAATCAGGTTCAAGTCCGGGATTATCAAGAACTTCTGCATACTGAATAACCCCTTTTTTGTCAACAACAAACGCGCTGCGCTTTGCTACGCCGTTGTAGTCGAATTTGCCCGGCACAAATACATCAAAGAAAGAATCGTAGGCCTTTGATACTTCCTTATTAAAATCGCTCAAGAGCATAAAATTGAATTTATGCTTATCGGCCCATAATTTCTGAGCAAAGGGACTGTCAACGCTAATGGCTAAAACCTGGGCATCGAGCTGTTCATAATCTTTCATACCGTCGCGGGTTGAACAGAGTTCTTTTTCGCAAACTGCTGTTCCAACCAATGGGAAGAAAAGAATAACAACATTCTTGTTCCCGTTAAAGCTGCTTAATTTAACATCTTCCAATAAATGATTTTTAAGTGTAAAATCGGGTGCTGCATCGCCTACTTTTAACGACATATTATCTCCTTTTTAGTTTAGTTTTCTGCCAATTTTTACTTTTATCTGGAATTCGACTTTCCCCTGTTCAGTAACTCTTCCTCTCTGTTCAGAAACCTCGAACCAGGCAACTTTCTTTTCGGCATTTGCCTCTTCAACAACCTTTTTAACCGCATCGGCCATCGATTCGTAAGAAATTCCAACTCTTTCAATTATTTCGAATGTGTTTGACATATATTCTCCTCTTCTTAATTGTATTTAACATTTATTTACTTAATAAACCACAAAAAGAGGGATAAAAGTTTCTTATTAAATAAAAAATATTTGTAAATCGGCCGAAATCTGCATATACTTATATAGACTAAATCTAAATAATAGGCTGAAAACTGAATTCGGATAAAGCACATGAGTCATTTCGGACCTTTCTAAAAGAGGGGGGATTCAGAATTACCCCGGAAAGATTCGAAATATTAGATGCCGTTATTGAATATGACGGGCATTTCGGAGCCGATGAATTATTCATCGAGATGAAAAAGAAAAATTCCGCTATATCAAGGGCTACAGTTTATAACACACTGGAACTTCTAACCAATTGCGCCCTCCTGTCTAAAAGGAATTTCGGCGAGAATAAGACCAAATACGAATCGAATTTCGAAAGGTCGACGCATGACCATTTAATATGCACCGACTGCGGAACAATAATGGAATTTTCCTCGCCAAAGGTAAAAAAGCTTGTAGATGAAATAACCTCCGAACTGGGATTCCAGCCCACAGGATATTCTTTTAACGTATTCGGTAAATGTAATAAAAGCGCCAGGTGCAAGAACTTGAAAAATGGGAAATGATACTTTAGACAAATCGAAGAAAGGAAATCAGATTAAGATTGTAAAACTGCCCGAAGGGAATTTTAAATCCCAGCTGATTAGAATGGGTATTTCGGAAGGAGACATTTTGAAATGCCTTCAAAGGCTTCCGGGGGGTACAATTATTCTCCAGAAAAGCCGGCAGGAAATTGCCATAGGCTTCGATCTGGCAAAAAAAATTAAAGTTTCTTTTGTGAAAAATGAAAAACAAGACAAATAATAATACCGAAAATAAATCCGGACAGGATACTAAGAAAATTAAAATTGCTCTCGTCGGTAATCCTAATGTGGGCAAATCCTGTTTCTTTAATCATTTCAGCGGCGTCTATGTGGATGTTTCAAATTTCCCCGGCACTACAGTTTCAATTTCAAAGTGCGACTATAAGGGATTTGAAATTTATGACTCCCCCGGCGTCTACGGAGTTTCTTCTTTTAATGAAGAGGAAAAGGTATCAAGGGATATTATTCTTGAATCTGACAGAGTAATTAATATTGTTAATTCTCTTCACCTCGAAAGGGACCTTTTCCTCACTTTGCAGCTTATCGATATGGGAAAAAAAGTATCTGTTGTACTTAACTTCTGCGATGAACTGCAAAAAAGAAAGATTAAAATAGATGTAAAAAAACTCTCGGCCCTGCTGGGAGTTGAAGTATTTGAAACTACCGCCGTGGATAAAAAAGGTTTTGAGAACCTTGACGATGCAATTAGTAAAGCCAGAGAAGGCCATAAGTCGTCCGAACTCCAGAATTCGATAAACAATTTTCTCGATATTACCAAAGACCAGAGTACTGCCCTGCTTCTTCTTGAAGGGGATTTCGAGGCCGTGGATAAATTCGGCAACGTTGAAAACATAGCCGAAAACAGGGAAAAAGTTTACATAAGCAGAAGATTACGGGTAAATGAAATTGTAGACCAGGTTGAGTGGGAGGATTCCAAAAAAGGAGAGTTTTTCAATTATATCGGTAAACTTGCCCTCAATCCTTTTACCGCTTTCCCAATGATGATTCTTGTTCTGGGAATAATGTACATTTTAATCGGAGACCTTGTATCGCAGCGGTTCGTTAATTATACCGAGAATAAAATCGGCAAGAAAATTTTTGAATATAACATTAAGAGCCTTATTGCGGAAAATGCCTCTACGGATATAGATGTTGCCCTGATTGACGGTAATGATAATATTATAGAGAAGAAAACCTTTGTCTTCGAGAACGGATTGAACGCCGATACCGAAGCAAAAGCGGAATTTGAAAGAATATCTTCTTTACCGAATGCCGATACCGATTTCCATTTTAAGAATCAGTTCCTGAAATTGTTTTTCGGCGAATTCGGGGTGATTACGATGACTATCACCTATCTACTCTTTCTTCTTACCCCTCTGGTAGTGGCATTTTATTTTCTTATGGCAATTCTTGAAGACAGCGGATACCTGCCGCGTCTGGCAACTATGCTTGACCGTACATTTAATAAAATTGGACTTAACGGCAAAGCGGTTATTCCCATAATTCTCGGCTTCGGATGCATTACGATGGCAAATATAACCACACGCCTGCTCGGTACCGAGAAAGAAAGAACAATTGTAACCGCGATTCTACAGTTTGTTATTCCCTGTTCGGCACAGCTGGCAGTAATTACAGTTCTCTTAAGCGGAGCCGGATTTGTTCCATTATTAATTTTCGCCACGGTAATAGGGACAATACTTATTATATTATCTACCCTTTTAAGTAAATTCCTTCCCGGCGAGAGCACTCCCCTTTTACTCGATCTTCCGGCAATGCGCCTCCCCAGAATGAGCAATGTATTTAAGAAAACATATTTCAGGGCAGCCGGATTTATGAAAGAAGCCGGTTTCTGGTTCTTTGTAGGAGCTTTAGGAATAGGTATTATGCAGATTACCGGACTGCTGGAAATATGGGTAAGGCTTCTTGAGCCTTTAACTACTGCCTGGTTAAAACTTCCAAGGGAGGCAGCCACTGCATTTGTTATGGGAATGGTAAGACGCGATTTCGGCGCAGCCGGGCTGTTCGACCTTCATCTTACAAGTATGCAGATTACTGTGGCTATAATTACCATTACACTGTTTGTCCCCTGTATTGCATCTTTTGTGGTTATGCTTAAAGAACGGGGATGGAAAGAAGGAATGACTATCTGGGCTGCAACCTGGATAACCGCATTCTTTGTAGGGGGCATTGTAGCCCAGATTATTATTTAGGAAATGAGACCGATGAAAAAAAAATATATACAGGAATACCCCCTTGTCTGGAAGAAAAATGATTTCTTCCTCAAAATATTCTGCTCAATTCCTGCCATTGCAACAGGTATTCTTCTTAATACAAAAAAATCATCCTTCGTAATTGACCCGGGGGACGGAATTTTAAGAGACCTGAATGCTGAAATAGGCCCAAAAGGAATTCTGGGTATTTCGGACATCTTTATTTCCCACGGACATCACGACCATATAGGCGGAATATGGTCCCTGCTTACTTATTTATCTGTGATGAAACGTCGGGGCGACTTAAATATTTATTACCCTAAAGGATGCAACGAAATAAAATCGATTCATAAGGCATTCCTTGAAGTTTATAAAAAAGAATTGCTCTATAAAATTAATATGATAGAGATTTCGGACGAAAAGAGCTTTACGCGCAATTCAGTCAAAGTAAAGCCTTTTAAGGTAAATCATAAGGAAGAAGGGGAAGGGAATTCTGCCTCTCCTGTTCCTTCATTAGGTTTTAAATTCAGCGGCGGCGGAATATCAGTATGCTACGGCGGTGATACCGCATATTGCGATTCTCTTGTAAAGCATGTAAAGGGAAGCGACATTGCCGTTATTGAGGCCGGAGCAGAAGGAACCGAATCGACAGAAATGCATCTAACTATTGATGAAGCCATTGAAATCGGCAAACTTGCAAAAAAATATTTCTTAGTTCATATACCAAAATAATGAGGTCAGTATGAGAAAGTATTTAGTACTTTTATTTCTCTTAATTCTCCCTATTTCTCTCTTGTCGCAGAAAAACTATAAGAATCCTGAAATTGCATCCAAGGATATTTTCGACCATATAAAATATCTTGCTTCGGATAAACTTGAAGGAAGATACACCGGAAGCAAAGGGGAAAAACTTGCATACCAGTATATTGAAAAACAGTTCAAATCATATGGATTAAAGCCTGCATTCGGAAAAAGTTATATTCAGAAATTTAAGTTCATCGAAAAGGTTGAACTGACAAAAAACAATACAGTAAAGCTTGCCGCGGGGGAAAAATCAAAGAACTTATCTTTGAAAAGCGATTTTATGACGGCTCCCTTTTCAGGCAGTGCCAAAGTTAAAGGAGGACTTGTATTTGCAGGTTTTGGAATATCGGCACCAAAATTAAACTATGACGATTATGCCGGAATTGATGTTAAAGGTAAAATAGCAGTTGTCCTCAATCATCATCCGGAATATGGCAAAAACGGTTCACAATTTGAAATGTTTGCTTCTTTCCGCCAGAAAGCGTCGGTGGCTAAAGAGAAAGGGGCAGCTGCTCTTATAATGGTTAACGAAATAATTGCAGGCAGCGACCAGGATAAGCTTATTGAATTTGTATATACACAGAGCCCCTTATTGAAAGACTTTGCCGCTGTTCAGGTAAAAAGGGAGTTTATACAGGAATTATTCAAAAACGAAGGACTCGATTTTGCTGCACACCAGAATAAGATAACCGGCGAAAAGAAACCGGCATCTTTCGTTTTTAAGAATGCCTCTGCCGAAATATCAACCGGAGTAAAGGAAGTTAACGGCACAGCTCATAACGTAGCAGGAATTCTCGAAGGCTCCGATCCTGTTCTTAAGAATGAATTTATCGTATTCGGTGCCCACTACGATCATCTGGGGTGGGGGCAGGCAGGCTCTTTATACAGAGGAACAGATAAACTGATTCATAACGGTGCCGATGACAATGCATCGGGCACAACAGGATTACTCGAAATTTCGGAAAAATTTGCCGTATCCAAATCTAATAAGAGAAGCCTTATATTTGCAGCTTTCTCCGGAGAAGAGCTCGGCATTCTCGGTTCAACCTATTTTGTAAATAACCCGCCTGTCAAAATTGAGAATATTACTGCAATGCTCAATATGGATATGATTGGAAGAATGAATGAGGATAATGTACTTAATATCATCGGTGCCGGTACTGCCCAGGAATTCAAGAAAATCCTGAACAACCGCAATTCCTATAATTTCAAGCTCAGCCTTACCGATGACGGAATGGGTGGCAGCGACCATCAGGCCTTCACAAACAAACAGGTCCCGGTTCTCTTCTTCTTTACCGCAATGCATCAGGATTACCATAAACCTTCGGACAAACTGGAAAAAATCAATACCGAAGGGCAAGAGAAAGTACTTAAATACGTTTATGATGTATCAACATCCATAGATTCAATTGCCAATAAACTTCAATTTGTACAGGTAAAAGCACCGGTACAGAAAAGGCCAAGCGGAGGCTCTAAAGTATACGTAGGCACTGTTCCCGAATTCGGCTATCAGGGCAAGGGATTCAAACTTTCGGGTGTCAGCGATAATAGTCCTGCCCAGAAAGCCGGATTAAAAGCAGGCGATATAATGATTAAGTTCGGGCCGAAAGAAGTAAAAGATATATACGATTATATGTACGCAATGAATGAATATAATCCCGGAGACGAAGTTGATGTGGTGGTACTGAGGGACGGGAAAGAAGTTACCGTTAAGATGAAACTCGAAGCCAAATAGTTTAATTATAAAGCGGAGCTTTAAGCTCCGCTTTTTTTATACCTGCCTCATTGTAAATCCCGCAAATCTTTATTAGGTTTGTTACCGAAATGCCGGGATAATATTTAAATGGAAAATGAATTTGAATTGAACCTTAGGGACTCTGAGCTGAAAAGACTCGATTATATCCTTAATTACGAGCTATCTTCAGGGGTTATCTTTATTCTTAGTTATATGACAATCATTTTTCTGTTTCTTAGCGCCATAGCCGCCGCCGTTTTCACCCCATATCTCCTATATGTGCTTATTAAAGAAAAGAAAACAGGGTGGATTATCTTCTTCCTCATTTCAATCATTCTTCCCCCTGCCGCAGCTATACTCCTCTTCCCTATTCCAATTATCTCACTGGTAACACTTAGCCTGGTTCTGGTAGGATTCTACTTCTACTGTTTCCTGCTGAAGATGAGCGCCAGAGACTGGGTTCAGGAAGAAAATGCTTCAAGGGAACTGAAAGAAAAGAGAAGAAATAAGAAAATAATGGATTCCATCTACCTCACCAGATTTAAAAAATAACCTCTTTAATATTATTTTAATCTGAAATTAATGCCTGCCTTATCCCTAAGAAAGGAATTCCCCTATTCAATGGGGGTGATTTTTTGCACTGTTTTTAGGAATTGATTTAATTATTATTCGTCAGGGTAAATCGGAACAATAAGGAAAGCTAAATGAAA
>JAEXUB010000133.1 GCA_023453125.1 Bacteroidota bacterium | reverse complement strand
CCAAGGGCAGCCCTGTCAACAGAAACATTCGAGCCGAGTTCAACGTCGTCTTCAATTACTACATTTCCAATCTGCGGAATCTTATGAAAGACCCCCATAGCATCGGGCTGGAATCCGAATCCGTCTGAGCCGATTACAGTGCCCGAGTGGATAATTACATTATTCCCTATAACGCATTTCTCCCTGACTGCTACATTGGAGTAAATAAGGGTATTTGAACCCACAGTTACCTCTTCGAGCAGGGTAGTGTTATGCAGAATAATGGTATTATCACCAATTACACAGTTTTCACCGATTACGACATTCTTGCCGAGTGATACATTTGCGCCTATTTTAGCCGTGGGGTGTACGAAAGAATCCGGGTCAATGCCGAAATGCTTAATAACCGGCTTAAAGAAATGCATTACAATTTTCTGGAAAGCGATATTAGGATTATCGCAGATAATGTAGGTAATATCGTCTCTGGTTCTTTCAAAGTCGGGTTTAACAATAATGGCCGAGGCTTTAGTTGCAGGGAAAAACTTGATATACTGGGGAAGGTATAAAAACGTCAAATCGCCCGGGGAGGCGTCTTCAATTTTTGCTACATTCGATATGGAAACCTGATCGTTTCCAATAATTTTGCCGCCGATAAAATCGGCGGCATCTTTTAAGCTTATTTCCATAATTTCTCATTTCAATTTTTCAAGAACGAGGTTGGTTACATCGTATTCTTCCTTAGCGTAAAGAAACAGAATATCTCCGCTTCTGTCAAATATAAAATCAAAATTATTCTCCTGTGCCACTTTTTTTACCGCTTTTTGAACCTTATCGAGTACCGGTTTAAGCAATTCCTCGTGTTTTTTCTGGAATTCGCCGGCCGGGCCGTATTTGCTCTGGCGCAGGTCAATCATTTTTTTCTCGAGTGACTGAAGTTCTGTTTCAAGTTCAACCCTTTTCTGGTCGCTCAGAAGGAGCTTTCTTCTGTCATAATCGTCATACTTATCTTTCCAGGTCCTTTCCATTTTTGCAATTTCATCGTTCCACTCTTTAACATAGGTGTCCATTCTCTTGTCAATGTCCTGGAAATCGGGAAGCTGTTTTCTGATAAAATCGGAATCAACGTAACCGATCTTTAACTGAGCCGAAAGGGGATTGGCCAGGATGAATAATACCGCTATAATAAGAAATTTTTTCATAGGAATAATTCCTAAAAATTATTATTTGCCTCTTTTTAATTTGTCGAGAACTTTGTAAGTAACATCGCTGGATGCATCTGCGAATAGAAGAACAACATCACCAACTTTATCAAATACAAAATTCAAACCTTCATCCTTTGCAACTGCTTCGATTGCTTTAAATACTTTTTCCTTAATAGGAGCAAGCATAGCTTCTCTTTTCTGGTTCAGTTCGTTCGATTTATCGGTCTGGAACTGCTGAAGAGCCTGATCTTTCTGAACTAATTTGCCCTGAACTTCTTTCTGCTGGTCTGCTTTCATTGAAGGAGCTTTTTTCTGGAAATCGGCAACTTCGTTTTTGAGTACAGTTGTCATACTGTCGAGCTGTTTACCATATTTAAGTCTTAAAGCTTCGAGATCGCTGCTGGCTTTAACTGCTTCGGGGAACTGCTGCATAATAACGCCTGAATCAACATAACCGATTTTCTGAACTGCAGGCTGATTCTGAGCAAACATTACTGTAGTAGCTGCCAAAAGGAAGAAGAGTAAGGATAATTTTTTCACTTTATACCTCATTATATTTAATAATTATTTTAATAGATTAAAATCCTTTACCGAACTGAATATGGAATATCCATTCCGGCTGGGTTCCGTCAACTTTAAGCCTGTCGAAGCCGTAAGCATAATCGAAACCGATTAAACCGACCGGCTGAAGCATAATTCTGGCTCCAATACCGACCGATTTTCTTAAATTCGTAAAATTAAGTTCGCTAAGTGTCATTGTAGCATTTCCTGCTTCAGCAAAAGCCAATAAATAAATCGGAATCGGTTCCAGTGCAAGCGAAGTACGCAATTCAACCGTATATTTCATATACGCGCGTCCCCCTTGTTTAGGACCGATGGTCCGGTCGTCGTAGCCTCTGAGAGGAATAGTGTTATACATAAGACCATTGCCTCCCATATTATATAAATCAAAATAGGGAATTGGCGTGTCTTTAACAAGTTCATCTATGTAGCCGAAATTGGCTGCGGTATAGAGTACAAAACGGTTTGTATTGAATAAAGGCCTGTACCATTCCGCCTTAAGTTCATATTTATTATAATCTACGTTGCCCGGAAGGAAACCCCCCGATAATTCCGCGTTAAAAGTAATTCTTGAACCGCTGGAAGGGAATATTGGGTTATCGGTGCTGTTACGCATAATTGTAAAACCGAGTGTGTACTGGTCAGAAACACCTGTTCTGTAATAGCCGCCGCCGTCAATAATATCGTTATGCTGAAAACGGGTCATTGCCTGAACATAGAAAAAGTGGTCCGGCCAGGTAAGGCGCCTTCCCAAGCGTCCCGTTATACCGGTCTGCTGCAGGTCGAGATAATATCGCTGTCTTGTATCGAAGACCTCAAATCCAAGGGATGTCGGGGTATCCATAAACCAGGGCTCGGTAAAGCCGAGTGTGAATGTCCTGAAATAGTTGCCCACGCCAAAGGTCCAGTTAAAGTTTAGAACCTGTCCGCCGCCGACCTGGAATGGTTCTGCGAGGGAGAAGTTGGAGAAAGTAAACCCTAACGAGCCACTGAAACCCCAGGTGCCGTTATAGCCGATTGAGGCATTCAGGTAATCGCTCGATTTTTCGGTTACTTTGTATACCAGATTTACAGTGCTGTCCGAAGCCATCTGGGGAGTAACTCCTTCGCGCTGAAGAGTCTCAGGCTGGAAATACTGAAGCTGAGCAAGCTGCTGAATGGAGTTCATAATGTTGCTCTTGCTGAAATAGTCTCCGGGTACGGTAAAGAGTTCTCTTCTTATAACTTTATCTTTTGTTCTGTCGTTGCCGGTAATATCAATCTTGTCAATTTTAAATCGGTTGTTTTCAACAATCTGAATATGGAGGTCAATAGAATCGGGCTGAACTATTTCTTCCTTCAGTTCAATCCTTATTCCGAGGTAGCCGTTATCCATATATAAAGTTCTGATGTCATCCTGTTTCGGCGAGGCGTTAAGAGCAATTTCAAATTTCTCCTGGTCGTAAACATCCCCTTTCTTAAAGCCGATGCGTGAATTAAGGAATTCTGTCGTAAATCTTTGGTTCCCTTCGAAAGACATATTCCTTACTTTGAACTGCTTTCCTTCGAATACATTTACTTTAAGGGTGAGGTCTTTTTTATTGTTTGAGAAAATCATACTGTCGCTTAAAACCCTGAAATCCATATAGCCGTTTTTCTTGTAGAAATTTTCGAGCAGGATTTTATCTTTTTCAAAGTCGTCTCTTTTGAACTTGGCCGATTTCCAGAATATCCACCAGCGGGATTCTTTAGTCTCGTCGAAAGTGCTTCTCAGGTCCCCGTCTTCAAAGGCATTATTCCCGTCAAATTCTATTTTTCTTACAATTACTTCATCTCCCTCATTAATATCGAGCATTAAAAGGGTTCTGGTTTTAATTCTTTCAACTCTCTGGGAGCCTACTGCGTCTTTAACGCTAAGTTTGGTCTGATATTCTTTTGAGAAGTCCTTATTATCGCGCCAGGTAACGGTAATTTCCCCTTTGGCAGTATCTGCTCTTAAAAACGAATAGTAGGCGGGGGAGATAACTGCATTCAGATAGCCGTCGTCTTCATAAAGCTTTTTTACTTTGGTCAGAAAACGGTTTACTTCAAAATATTTAAGCACCTGTCCGGTTGTTATGGGGGCAATTTTAAGAATTTTATCTTCGCTTATTTCATCGTTGCCGCGTAGAACAATTTTTTCGAGTCTTGGATATTCTTCAATTTTAATAGTAAGGAAAACGCCGTTATCAATTTTCTTATCAATAAAAATCTGAACGTCTGAGAAGATATTGAGGGACATAAGCCTTTTAACTGCATTTGTAAGGGCTTCGCTGCCGACTTCAATTTCGTCCCCTACTTTAAGTCCGCTGTTGGCAATAATAGTGCTATGGTCGGCAGATGTATTGC
>JAEXUB010000035.1 GCA_023453125.1 Bacteroidota bacterium | reverse complement strand
AAATTCAACCGTTGAAGTGCCTGATGACCTTGGACAAAAAAGAATAATTAAATGCACCGAAAGATATTATGCGCCATCCGAAATCACCTGGTATTTAAAAACTCTCGGATTCAGGAAGATTGATATTTACGGCGCCAAATTGGGTGCTTTCAGCCGTTCTGATATTCTTACACCGAATGATTATGAAATGCTTGTAATCGCCGAAAAGTAATTTAAAACCAAACCGCCCCTTCCGGGGCGGTTTTTATTCAAAGTTCAACTTCCAGAGTTTCCCCCGGTTTAATCTTTTTTACTATTCTTTTCCCATCCTTAGGAACTATCTCGACCTCAATTTTTTCTCCGCTCCGTTTGATATTAATATCGAATTCCCTTCCGAATCCATTTATATTTTTCAGGTTCATATAATCCCATTCCATTGGAAGGCGCGGAGTCAGATTAAATGAATTCAATCCGGCAGGCCTTATTCCGAAAAGCCCCTCCGTATAAACCCGGCAGTACAATCCGCTCTCGGCGGATAGGTGCCTCTGATTGCCTTCCGGATATGCTTCAACGGGATACGGAACGTGATCGCCAAGGAGTCTCCTTTCCGAATAATATTTAAGATAACTAATTGCCTTCTCTGTCTCTCCTGCGGCCAATACTCCCCTTAGCGCATAAAGAGTTGACCTGTCCCAGAATGTCTTATCCCCCTCCTGCGATGCAAGTCCGTCCTGAGTCCATAATGCGGGAGAAAAGAGTGCATTAATAGTTCCTTCCTTTCGGTCAAATATATCAACAGTAAGAGGAATGCATATCCAGGCGCGGAGTTTATCGTTTCCATCGTAATACCGGTAGGTTTCAAACCCCTTCATATTAAATCCGAAATGCTTTTCAATATTTTTCTTAAGTTCGTCCGCCTCCTTAGTATATTCTTTCATCTTCGATGAAGGCTTCTTAAGTTCTTTTCCGAGATAAACTGCCGAGCGGAGAGCATCGTAATAGAGAGAAGAAGTGCAAAGGTTAGCATCCCCCGCCGGGAATCTCCCTTCAAGTTCATCCGAATCGGAGGCTACCACACCGGCTTTGTTTATTTTTCTCCTGCAGTATTCAAGGCACCATTCGATTAATGGCCACAATTCCTCTGCTTCTTTTTTGTCGCCGCGTACAAGCGCATAGCGTGCCGCGCCATAAGCAATCATTGCCTGGTCTCCCCGGTCCCCTGCGCCATTCCAGATATCGAGCCCTTCGGCTATTATGGAACTTGGAATTGGCTTGTATTCCGGATTCATAAAGCGCGCAAAATGCCGGTATGCGTTAAGCGAGGCATTATTCCCAATATCATATCCAAGATATGGGAAAAATGGCCCGATATACTCAGCCTGGTCGTTTGCCCATATTGCGGCGTAATAGGACTCACCGCCGGGGCCGTGCATAAATCCCCCTTTTGTTTCATAAATACTCTCAGAACCTCTTATCTTTGCGAATGCGAAAGCCGTGTTAAGCACTTTATCCGGAGTGTCAAGTATAAGTTTCTCTTTAAGGATGCTAAGGAGTTCAAGCCTCTCTTTAATTTCCTTTTCTATATCTGTGGTAATATTTTCCCCTTCCTTATTTCCTGTAAAGAAGAGAGAGAAAGAGAGTTCGCTGCCCGGTTCTAATTTGTGGGCCCCGGAATTCGTAAACGTTACTGTAGGATAATAGCTCCCTTCTACTCCGGACTCCTTTAATGTTGAATATCTCGTATTAATCCCGGGAATCTCAATAGTTACAGCTTTCTTACCGGTATTCTTTATTGTATATTTTTCGCACCAGACAGGCAGAAGATATGAGGGAAACATCAGCCGGGTCATTTCGATTCCCTGTTCAAATGAGCTTTCGACCTTCATTATGCCGTTAAGAGTAACCGACTTAACCTTTTCATTTGCAGGCGCCCTGCCGTTTACAATAAGCATTGAAGGGATATCCCATGCAAATCTTCTTGTAAGGCTTGCGTGCGTATTATTAGGGATAGTCCTGAGCATAGGCCATACAACGCTCCGGCTCATTTCAAATGAGCCGTTACTGTTAACCTTGTAGCGCACAACCGTTGAGACTTTTCTGCCGCTCATTTCAATATGGTCGGAATGGGTTTCTCCCTCTTTAATTTTCCAGGTAATGCTTCCGTCATTATTTATCTGCCAGCGCGCTGATTGCTGGCAGACAAGCACAACCGGAAGAAATAATAGTATCAGGAATATTTTCTTCACTTAAACTCTCCGTTTTATTCAACAATTAATTTTACTGTTTTCAGATCCTTATCAGCGGAAGAGGAACCGGTCATTAATTCATAAGTTCTCTTTTCTGTTACAAATCCCTCTTTCTCTTTAAAAATTGAGAGCATTTGCGGTGTAATCTGGAAGCGGACCGTTTTCTTTTCGTTTGGAGCAAGGGTAATCCTTTCAAAGCCCTTAAGGGTTTTAACTGCATCATTTTCCTTTAGTCCTTTTCCCTTCACATAAAGCTGAACGACTTCTTCCCCTTTTACTCTGCTTTTATTCATAACATCCGCATAAAGATAAACTGTCTCGTTCCCCGAAATTTTGTTCTTCCCGAGGCGGACATTTCCATATTCGAATTTTGAATAACTCAATCCAAAACCGAAAGGATAAAGGACATCCCCTTCAAAGTAGCGGTATGTTCTTCCCTTCATCCCATAGTCTACAAAAGGAGGAATATCTTCAACCGATTTATAGAAAGTTACCGGCAGTCTTCCGGCCGGATTGTAATCTCCAAAGAGTACATCTGCAATAGCATCCCCTGCAGCCTGTCCCGGATACCAGGCTTCGATAATTGCGGGAATGTTCTTATCGGCCCAGTTAATTGAAACGGCGCTTCCGTTAAGAAGCACAAGAATAACCGGTTTTCCGGTTTCCTTTATTTTCTTCATCAGGTTTTCCTGAGATTCCGGAAGGTCTAGCGAAGAGCGGTCTCCGCCTCCGAATCCTTTTACCTTAACAGTCATCTCTTCCCCTTCGAGTCTCGGCGAAAGCCCCATAAACATTATAACCGCATCTGCCTTTTTAGCCGCGGCAAGAGCTCTCTCTTCAAGTTTATCATCCGGCTGAGACCATAAAAGCTGGAAGAAAGAATTACGGCGTGATGATGTATATTCAATTCTTATTTTGTATGCTTTTCCTGCTTCAAGATTTAGAAATTTGTATGCCTTATTGGCTTCGTGCTCGCCGAAGAATTTAACCAGAAGAGTATCTTCAAAATAGATTTTAAATCCATCCAGCCCGCATCCGCCAAATGCGTGCCTGCCGCTTTTTGAAGGCACAATATATCCGCTCCATTTAATTCCGAATTTTTCGCTCTTTGAATTTTTAAGAGGGGATTTTGTCCACCAGTTGAAATCGATGATTTTATCGGTTCTTTTAATTACCGGTTCGCCTTTAAATTCATTATTGTCATAATATTCTCCCTTAAGCCCTTTCTCTTTTTTATCGGCACTTCCAAAGAGAGCATTTGCAGATACCGGTTCGAATGTCGGAATTCCCTCGGCAAGCTCGCACCCTCTTTCATAGATTATATTGGTGCCGGGGAGTTTTTTCTTTAATCCCTTGAGAGGTGTAACCGGATTTGATGCAAAACCGTTGTAGTTGCCGTAGAGGATTTCAATATCATCTGCGTTAGGCCCTACTACTGCAATATTTTTAATATTCCTCTTTAATGGAAGAATATTATTTTCATTCTTAAGGAGTACAATAGATTTTCTTGCGGCATCGAGCGCAACTTTTTTATTCTGTTTCGAATCGAGTTTTGAAAGATCATATTTTGAATATGGCACCATTTCAGGAGGATCGAACTGCCCGAGTTTCATTCTTGCGGTAAAGAGCCTGTTAAGCGCAACGTCAAGTTCCTTTTCCGTAATCAAACCCTGCTTAACCGCATTCACAAGAGAAGGGAATGAATTTCCGCATTCCAGGTCGGAACCCGCTTTAACAGAAAGCGCCGATGCCTCTTCTTTTGTCTTCACTATTTTGTGGAATTGATAAATATCCGATACGGCCCAGCAGTCGGTAACAACGTATCCGTTAAATTTCCATTCGCGCCTTAGAATTTCTTCTATCAGTTCATTGCTTCCGCAGCAGGCATAATCGCGGAAACGGTTGTAAGCGCACATTACGGAATAAACACCGGCTTCCTGTACGAGAGTTTTAAATGCGGGAAGAAAAGTCTCGCGCAAATCATATTCGCTTACAACGGCGTTGAATTCGTGCCGGATTGGCTCCGGGCCGCTATGGACCGCAAAGTGCTTCGCGGTTGCCACAGTCTTAAGATATCGTGAATCGTTTCCCTGCAATCCCTTAACGAACTGCATTCCAATCTGTCCCGTAAGGAATGGGTCTTCGCCGTAAGTCTCCTGTCCCCGTCCCCATCTCGGGTCGCGGAAAATATTAATATTGGGAGACCAGAATGTTAAACCCTGATAGATTCCGTGCTTGTTGTTTTTAATTGCATCATTATATTTTGCCCGTGCTTCATCCGATATTACATTGGCAACATAATATATCAGGTCTCTGTCCCAGGTGGCTGCAAGTCCAATTGCCTGCGGAAAAACGGTTGCAAGTCCGTTGCGGGCAACACCGTGCAATGCTTCATTCCACCAGTTATATTCTGCAATTCCAAGCCGCGGGATTGCAGGGGACGTATAGACCATTTGCGATACTTTCTCTTCGAGAGTCATTCTCTGAACCAGATCGGCGGCACGTTCCTCGAATGTATATTTTATATCCATATACTTCGGTTTCTGCTGTGCCGTAATTACCAATGCCGAAAGCAGGAACAGAATTAAAAATTTAACTTTCATCTGAATCTCCGTTTGTATTTAATATTTTATTTCAGTGTAAAAGATTTTTTAAGTTTAATATCCTTAGAACTGCTTCCTACAAGAATTTCGAACTCCCCTTTCTCGGCAGTCCAGGCATGTTTTGCCGGATCGTAATAGGAAAGTTCATCCTTGCCAATCTGTATTTTAACCTGTTTCTTTTCTCCCGGTTTAAGGGATACCTTTGCGAATCCCTTCAATTCCTTATTCGGGCGGGGCAGGCTTGAAACAACATCGCGGACATACAGCTGTACAGTTTCTTTTCCTTCCATTTTTCCGGTGTTCTTCACATCTAATGTAACGGTAAGCTTCTGTCCGGCGCTTAATTTGGAGCTGCTGAGCTTAATATTGCTGTATTCAAATGTTGTATATGAAAGTCCGTAACCGAATGGGAATAAAGGCTCAACATTATTTTTTTCGTAGCCTCTGTAGCCGACGAAAATTCCCTCTTTATATGTCACTTTCAGGTCTTTATCATCGTCATAGTAACTGTTAAATGTCGGGTTATCTTCCCACCTCTTTTCAAAAGTAACGGGAAGCTTGCCGGAAGGATTTAATTTGCCCGTCAGAATTTCTGCAACTGCAAGATTGCCCGACTGTCCCGGATACCAGGCGTGCAGAAGCGCCGGCACGTTGTCAATCCATTCGGCTATTCCGGCGTTGCCCCCTGCATTTAAAACAACTATTGTCCTTTTGTTTACATCAGTAATCTGTTTCAGCAGATCAATCTGTTCTTTCGGAAGAGAGAACGGGCGGTCAAAGCCTTCCCCCTCCGTTTCGTGGTTAAAACCGAGAGATAGAATTACAGCATCCGATTCCTTTGCAAGTTTTACAGCTGCCGCAGCCGGCTTGTCAACCGTAATGCCATATCCAAAACGGATTACAGCATCTCCCCCTTTCTGATAATACTCAAGTCTGACGGCATATTCTTTTCCGCCGGTTAATTCTTTTTCAACTATTGTAGTAAGCTCCGATTGATCCTGCCATTTATCAATAATCAGGCTTTCATCCAGATAAAGTCTGTATCCGTCATCTCCGCTAACAACAATTCTGTATTTTCCGCTCTTATCCGGTTTAATTTTCCCCCTCCATCTGGCGGAGAAATTAGTATTATCAAATCCCTCGGTAATCGGGCGGGAGAAAACCGCATTAATCGACTTGTAATTTCGTGTAAAAGAAGGTTCCCCTTTCAATTCCATATTTTTAAAGAATTCTGCTTTTGCTTCTCCATCAAAGAGGCTCCCTCTATAGAATGCGGGGGTAAGTTTTCCAAGCATACCGGGCGCATACTGAACATTAACGCCGGAAATCTGTTTAAGAGCCTCAAACAAAGATACGCTGCGCACCGGAGTAACATATCCGCTGCCGCCTCCCCCTGCAACGGCAGGGTCGCCGTTAGGGCCGATAACGGCAATTGATTTAATCTGTTTTGTATCGAGAGGCAGAATGTTTCCATCATTTTTAAGGAGTACAATTCCCCCTTTGGCAGCTTCGTATGCCGTCATATCAGCCTTATCCAAGTCAACTTCATATTTCTGATGAATCTTTGTCGAATCCATAAAATTGAACCGGTAATACATTCTTATAATTCTTCTTATCTTATCATCAATCACGGATTCCTTAATTTTTCCTTCTTTCACGGCAGCGGTAATAAGTTCAGGGTTCATAAACTTGCCGGAAGGCATTTCAAGGTCGAGACCGTTATTGGCGGCATTAATTCCGTTGTATGTCGAACTCCAGTCCGACATTACAAATCCGTTAAACCCCCAATCCTTTTTAAGAACCTGATTAAGGAGGTAATCATTTTCAGAGGCGTGAATGCCGTTAACCGGATTGTAAGAGTTCATAATGCTCGCCGCCTTTCCCTCCTGAACAGATGCTTTGAAAGCTGGAAAATAAATTTCGTGAAGGGTTCTCTCGTCAACCTCGCTGTCAACCCGGTGCCTGTCATATTCCTGATTGTTAGCGGCAAAATGTTTTGGAGTTGCCATTACTCCCTCTCCCTGCACTCCAAGAATGTACGCGGCTGCAATTTTTCCGGCCAGAAATGGATCCTCCCCCAGATATTCAAAATTTCTTCCGCACATCGGAGCCCGGTAAATATTCATTGCCGTGGCAAGCATAATCTGAACATCCTTCCCCTTTGCCTCTTTGCCGACTGAGACTCCAACTTTCTTCATCATATCTGTATCGAATGATGCGGCAATTAAAATTGTAGATGGATATGCGGTTGAAGGGCCGTAATTACGCACCCCGGCAGGCCCGTCCGCCATTCTAACCAGCGGAAGACCAAGCCTCTTTAATGGTCTTATGTTGAATGCCTGGTATCCCCCTATCATCTCTGCCTTTTCCTGCAGAGTCATCTGTTTGATTATTTTGTCAATTTTCTTTTCAACTGCGGCATTCTTCTTTATTCCGGTCTGTGCTGTAATTATGGAAGCGCTCACAATTAGTACGAATAATAATCTCCGTTTCATATTCCTGTTCCCCCTATTTTATCTTATATTCTTTAAGACCTGCGTCAATATATCTGTTGCCCCCCGTCCATTTACAGTGAATTGCAATTGTGTTTTTTCCCGGAACGAGAAGCTCATTAACTTTTTTATTAAGTTTTATTACCTTAAGATTTGAACAAGCACCTGAATAACTTCCAACAAGATTTCCATTAATATAAATTTCCGCGTCATCATTGTAGTTAATTATAAGAGCAAGCCCCTCCTCCGAAGGAGTATCTACCTCAAAGCTGTTTCTTAACCAGATATCGGGATATGCATTCCATTCGGTAGCCGACTGGAAATATCCTTTCGGCCCGAATCCTGCTTCTCCTTTCTTCCAATTCGCGTCATCAAATTGATTCTTCATCCAGTTATCAGAAGGTTGTTCGTTGCAGTATTTCCACTCAATCTTTTTTTCTTTTGCTGTCGGGAGCAGTATCTTACCAAAGACCGGGAAATTCAACGGGGCCCAGTTGCCTTTAACATTTGTACCGCGCCCGAACCATTTATTCCAAATTGACTTATCGGTAAGCATTTTCATAAAGAAGCCGCCTACAACCGAGCGGGCCTGAAATCCTACCTGAAAGGCGTTATCAACTATGTACCAGTCGCTTAAGGGCACCCTGTTCGGCGTTGCATTGGCATAACTGTATACCGGGTCGAATATGGTTTTGAAATCGTTAATCTTATCTGCAAGGGAAGCAGTCCAGGTAATCCAGTCATTCTTCGTATATCTTTCCCTGCTGTCCAGAGGCAGCCCAAATTCTCCCTGCATTTTCTTGTAATATTTTAATTCTTTTTCAATTACTTCGCGCGGAAAGAGATTAAGCCCGAGAACTTTATCCCAGATTATATTATACTTCTGGCTCCAGGTACCGGGACGGTCGAATGCGAGCTTTGTATGGTCTCCTTCACCAGCCTGCTTAATCCACTCTTTAACCATCTCTTCCGATTTCTTTCTGTAGAATGATGCTTTTTCCTTCATTCCAAGCATTTCGCAGATTACCGAATAAGATCCAATTGCCACAATTGCCTTTGCTGACAAATTTATATTGTGTGCAAGATGCCCGGCAAAGTCGTCGGTGCAGAGCTGATTTTCAGGGTCAAATCCCTTCGAAAGAAGATACGCAGCCCACTTTTCGAGAACCGGCAGGAGTGCTTTTGCATAATCTGCATTTCCCTCAGCCTTTGCAAGAGCCGCAATCATAATTAGCATATTTCCTGTCTCTTCAACGGGCATCTGATTCTCTTCTGTCTCTTCCCCTCCCCCGTATACCTGTCCTGTTGCATAAGGATAAGTGCCAATATCGTGAGGTGCAAATGGGAATTTCCACCTCGGAGAGGCAGAATAATCCAGCAGCGGCTGAAGCATTGCCTTTGTCAGTTCAGGACTGAATAAAAGGAAAAAGGGAGAAGCCGGATAAATAACATCTACTGTTGCAATGCATCCGTTGCTGAAGTTTTCCTTTGAATAAAGAAGGGGCATTCCTTTTTCATCGGCGGCAAGCTTATGCGCCGCAAGGCACTGTCTGTATACAAGAGCGCACATCTGCGCATATTTATCTCCGCCTGCATTAGTAAGGTCTTTCATTATTTCCGAATCGAACTTTTCGCATTTGCTTATTACAGTTTCATATTCACCGGCCGCTTTAACGAGAAGCTGTTCCATATCCATTCCGTTCCTGCGCCACCAAGGGCGTAGGTCGCTGTCGAAATATCTTATACTATAAAGGTCATCGTAACCGAGCATCATCCACCTTTTAACCGGTTTAGCTCCCACTCTGCCCAGATCCATAGAGGTCCCCATAGCAAAATAACCGTCGGATACCCGGCGGGGCCCTTTGGTATCAATAAGTTTAGCGGCCTTACCGGAATTTATAAATTCTTTCTGCATTTCATCTTTTGGCGCAATTGAGGTTACAGCATTCTGCTCTCTTATAGATGAAAGATATGCCCATCCCCAGTCAATGCGGAGGTTATCCCCGCTCTTTCCGAGTATCTCCTGCGACTTGCTGCCAATTCTCAAAGCATTCTGCCCGGTTATATTGGGTACCGACCAAACAATTTCCTGCTCGGCGTTATTTACTGCTGTCTCGCCGCTGCAGTCAAAATAAAGCTGAACATCATGCTCTTTGCCGTCTGCCGATTTTACCTCCCAGGTAATATAAGTAATGGGTCGGGAAAGAAGGTCGAGGTCAGAAACGAGAAGAGGCGAAGTAAAAATCATTTCAAGCTTAATCAGATCATTACCGAAACTGTAAATTGTGCGTGTAGGATAAATAACAATGTTTTGCTGCTTTAGAGGAATTAGATTGGATGGATACTGTCCCATAACCCTATATGTTTTTCCGTCAACCCTTACAAGACAGTGGAGCGGATGATTTGCTCCGGTCCAGTGAACAGTCTCTTTGTCGTAAAGCCTGTCTGCCGGAGACCAGATGCTGAAATAGGGGTCGTGTGTTACAAGGGGCACCGAAGGAGCCCTGAATCCGCTCTGCTGTGCAGAAAGAGTAAAAGTGAAAAGCAGGAATAATAAAACAATTTTAAATTTCATCTCAGCCTCAATTTTCTTTTTTTATTTAACCTTGAGCAGAATAACGCCGTGTGAAGGAATTCTGCATTCATATTTTTCATTAAATGAGCCAATCTCCTTCTGGCGCCACAGATCCCGCAGTGTCAATTTGGAATTCAGTCCCGCTTCAGAAAAATTTAATGTGTATACTTCGGTATCTTTTCCGAGATTGAATATTCCCAAAGCATAATTTCCGTCTGCCAGTTTCTTCTTCCAGACCTGTATGTTACCTTTTTTAATTACCGGTACAGCCTGATTACCAAGAGGGTCCTGGTCAATGGCAATTACTTCGTCATTTGTAAGGAGATTCAATGTAAAATCATCAAGGCGTGTTAAATCGCATCCTATCAGCAAAGGAGCAGAGAGAAGAGACCAGAGACTTATGTGAGTATACTGCTCATCCGGTGTAAGTTTTGTAGGATGCAGGCTCGGGCCCCATCCAACCCATCCGACAACAAGCATATCGGGATCATTCCATCTTCCCGGCTTAGCGTATTTAGCATTCTCAATCTGCGAAAATCCGATGCTGCTCATACTTTCCCAGGTATCGGTTATATCCCCGGTGGTGCGCCATAAATTGCCGTCAACCTTTTCTCCCCATTCCCATACATTGCTCATTCCATACTGGCAGAGACTGTAGACAATATCCCTGTCAATCTGCTTTAATGCATCGCGCATTACAAAATAGGGTTTCATTCTTTCGGCAAGAGAAGTATCTTTCGCAATCTGATCGTAGGAACACCAGTCATATTTAAGATAGTCAATTCCCCAGGATGCGTATGATTGTGCATCCTTAAGTTCATTCTGGTATGATGCTGTATAACCGCCGCACGTTAGAGGGCCGGGACTGCTGTAAATACCGAATTTCAATCCCATAGAATGAATAGTATCACCAAGTGCCTTCATATCGGGGAATTTTTCATTTACCAGAATATTGCCCTGCGGATCTCTCTTGGGAGCAGTAGATTTGCCTACGATTTCCCATCCGTCGTCAATGTTTACAAATGTCCATCCATGTTTTGCAAGTCCTTTTTCGATATAAACCTTAGCAGATGCAATAACTTTTTCCTGATCTACTGCAAGCCCCCAGCAGTTCCAGCTGTTCCATCCCATAGGAGGAGTTAAAGCGAGAAGGTCACCTATCACAAAACTGATATTTTC
>JAEXUB010000262.1 GCA_023453125.1 Bacteroidota bacterium | reverse complement strand
CCCGTAGCCCAAACAACGTATTTTGCGGGCACTGTTATATTCACATCATAATTACAAAAATCATTATAAAACTCTACCGATCCTTTGTACGCCTTCATATCCCAGCCGTCGGTATCATCATAAACAGCCATCTGAGGATACCAGTAGGAAACAAAGAATGTTGTTGGTCCGTACATCCCTCCTCTCATTCTTGAGTTTTTTGGCATTTGATAGCTCCAGTCAATCTCTATTTTGGCTTCGCTTTTTGCTTCAACCGGCTTCTTTAAGCTTACAACAAGGTTTGTGTTGTTTCTTCTGGCGGCAAATGGTTTTCTCGGATCCATTTCAACGCTTTCGCCATTAATCAAAAGCTTGGTTATTTTCGTCCCATCGTTAAGGTCTTCAGGGTTCGCCTGTCCGTCTCTGGAGACTTCTTTTCTGTAATAATCCTGATACAAGCGTATAACTAGCATATTGAGTTTGTTGGGGCTGTTATTTTTATATATAATTGTTTCTGAGCCGGAAAGTATTCTTGTAGCCGGATCGAACTCGGCGTTAATTTTATAATCGGAACCGTTCTGCCAGTAATTAGGCCCCGGTTTTCCATCTAACGTTCTTGTTCCTCCTTCATATGCTTTTTTAAAATTTAGCGGAACAAACATTTTTGATTTCTGTGCCTGCAGAAAAGATGATGATATGATGAGTATCATCAGAAACAATGCGCATTTTTTCATTTTTTAAACCCTCTTGTTAAATAAAATTTAATATAAGATTAGATGTAAATTTATCAATCCGGTTACTGCAAAAGATTAAATTTTTTATTTCTTGCTTTTAACGGCAGTAACTTCAGTTCCTCCCGGTTCAACAACTTTAACGCCGTCCACCTTTTTATCTTTATCCCGGGTAAAAATTATTCCGGCAGAGACCTCTTCAACTTCAAAATCGTCCCCTTTAATTCTTTTCAGTTCAAACCACCTTTCACCTCCAGTTGAACCAATCAATACGCCGTTTTCCACCTTTACAGTAAGGGGGGTTTCCTTTCCTTCAGCCCAATATTCCCCGGTGTATTCTGTAAGATCTATTACTTCTTTTAATTTAGTCCCCTTAATTTCGTTTCCGTCGGATGAAACGGAGATAAAGCCGGTAATCTGCTTGTCTTTGTTTCTGGTAAATACAATCGAAATGGATTCGGCAGAGATGAAAAATTCGTCTCCTTTTACATGCTCAAATAAAAATTCCTCGCCGGAACTAATAATGGCAGACAATTTCTCTTTTTCAATTTTAACAGTAACCTTACCAATAAATTCGTTGTCGGTAGTGTAGGTTCCTGTATAATCTTTAAAATTTGGCTTTGCTGGTGTGTCCTGTGCAGCTACGGCGGATAATGATGCTAACAATATTATTAAAATGAATAGTTTTTTCACTTAACCCTCCTTCTGGTTACCCGATTAGACGCGCCAACCTGAAGGAGGGTTACAATAATTAGGTAATATTATATCTTACTCATTGCCTCTTCCAAATCGTCAATTATATCCTGGAAATTCTCAATTCCAACGGATAAACGGACAAGTCCTTCTGTTATGCCGGCTGATTTTCTTGCTGCTTCTCCCATTGTGAGGTGTGTCATGCTTGCCGGATGCTGAATTAAGGTTTCAACCCCTCCGAGGCTGACCGCCAGTTTACAGAACCTTACATTGTTCATAACCGCTTCGCCGGCTTTGAATCCCTCTTTTAATTCAAAGGAAATCATGCCGCTCTGCATTGAATGCTGCTTTACACAGACATCATAATTTGGATGGCTTTTCAATCCGGGGTAGCGCACCCATTCAACTTTCGGATGCTTTTCTAGCCATTCGGCCACTTTTTGCCCGTTGAATGAGTGTCTTTCCATTCTTATAGCGAGAGTCTTTAATCCTCTGTGGACAAGGAATGAATTAAACGGATCAATTACGCCTCCCATCTGATTCAATGTTTTTCTCATTGATAGATACATTTCTTCATCTTTCACAATAATAACGCCTGCAACAACATCTGCGTGCCCGTTAAGGAATTTAGTCATGCTGTGAAGAATAACATCGGCTCCGAATTCAAAAGGCCTCTGAAGTATAGGGCTCATAAATGTATTGTCTACAACAACAACAGCTTTGTTTTTGTGAGCCGCATCGGCTGCTTTTTTAAGGTCTGTTACCGCAAGGGTCGGATTACCCGGAGTTTCTACATAAACAACTGTTGTATTGGGTTTAATAGCCTTTTCAATTTCGCCGTCAATATCGGTATCAACAAAAGTAACTTCTACTCCGAATTTTGAAAATATTGTTGCCAGAAGAGTAGTTGTGGGGCCATAGACCGACTTAGAGCATATAACGTGGTCTCCCGATTTAAGGAGTGCCGTAAAAATTGTAGAAATTGCCGCCATTCCCGAGGCGCATCCCAATGCCTTATGTCCCCCTTCAAGAGCGGCAATTGCGTCTTCCATTGCTTCAACAGTCGGATTCTTCATTCTTGTATAAATATATCCGTTCTGTTCTCCTTTAAAGAGGGCTGCTCCGTGAGCGGCGCTTTCAAATTCGAATGTGGAAGTCTGATAAATTGGAGGAACAACCGGTCCGAATTCGTATTTACCAACTCCTGAATGAACACATTTTGATTCTATCTTACTGATTTTTTTATGAGCCATTATATCACCCGATTAATTTTAATTTATTTTACTGCTTCCCGGCAATTAAAACAATCACGGGAATTTTATTGTCAAATATCCGAAAATAGTTTCATTAATTGAAGAATCATTCGGAATTAATGTTTTATATCTGAACCTCCGGAACCAAAACTATGAAACGGCTCCCTTCCCCTTCCACGCTCTCTACGCGAATAGTTCCCCCGTGCATTTCAATAAACTCCTTGCATAATACAAGTCCAAGCCCAGTACTCGGTTCCTTTTCGGTTCCCGGGCGCCCCACACGCTCTTCTATTTTGAAAAGCTTTTCCATATCATCAGCCGGTATTCCAATGCCTGTATCGCTGATCGTAATAACAACGCTGCCGTTTTCATTCTGCGCTGATAAAACAACCTCTCCTCCTCTCCGGGTAAATTTAACCGCGTTTGAAAGAAGGTTTCTTAAAACAGTGTTTATCATTTTCTCGTCAGCGTGCATAAAAAGAGAAGTGTTTATTTTATTATCTATTTTTATTCCTTTTTGAGATGCAATTTCAGAAACAGTATTTACACACGAGACCGCCTCTTTCATTAAATCAAAACGGGCCGGAGTAAACTCAATTCCCTTCTGCTGAACCGTAGCCCACTCCAAAAGATTATTAAGGAGTTTATATAAATTACCCGCAGACTGATTAAGCGACCGGCTGATTTCCGAATATTCTTTAACAGATATATTCTCGCTTTCGTTGGCCATTAAGTCAGTAAGCTTTAACAGTCCGCTTATTGGACTTCTTAAATCGTGGGCAATAATTCTAAAGAACTTGTCTTTTGCGGCATTAGCTTCCGAAAGTTTTTGCGACTGCATTTCAATTTCTCCAGTCCGCTCTTTAATAATTCTTTCAAGGTTGACATTTATTCTCTGCAGTCTTCTTGAATAGAGGCGAAGCATTGCATACCCCAGGATGACAAGAACAACAAAATACAAACTATAAGCCCATATGGTTCTGTACCAGGGGGGAAGAACGCTGAATTGAAAAAGAAGGGGTTCGCTCCAGACTCCGTTTGCCCCCTGTGCTCTTAATTTAAATGTGTAAGTCCCCTCTCTCATATTGCCGAAGACTGCGCTGCTGTTCCGTGTTACCGGACTCCAATCAGCATCATATCCATCAAGCATATACTGATAATTGACAAGCTGCGGTTTTGAGGTTTCAACAGCTTCAAATTCGAATGTGATATGATTGTTTGCATAAGGGAGAACAAGATCTGCCGGTAAATTACTGAAAGGAGTTATTTTCGAGAAAGAAATATTGCGGAATCTTTCGGACTGTTTCTTTTTTGATTCTTCCGTAAACGAATTGCCGTAAGCGGCCATTCCCCTTTTAGCCGTATTAAAAGAGTCCTCTTTTCCATTCCGGCTGAGAAGATTAAACCAGTCAATCTTTTCTTCGTTAACTCTTATGCCGCTAATCGAAATGCCCGGGGGGCGCAGGTTTCTTTTAATTTGTTTATAGTCAAAACGCAATAATGCGGAATTATCATCTCCGTTGGTAATCCATATTATTCCCTCTTTATCAAGATACATTCCTTTCTGCCCGGCAATTACATCCTTAATATTGTATCCTGTTTTCTTGTTATATATTTCAAAAACCGGTTTTCCGTCACTCCACCCCGTAAGAACTGAGAGCCCCAGGTTTGTAGAAAAGAAAATTCTTCCTTCGGAATCCTGGATTATCTGCCCAACAGTATTGCTGCTGAGCCCCTCCTTTTCGGAATAATTGACAAACGACTTGCCGTCGTATCTGCTTATTCCTTTTCCATCAGTCCCCATCCAGATAAAACCCTCTCTGTCTTCGAGCATAATATAAACTCTATCATCGGGAAGCCCCTCTTTAACAGTATAATTGGTAAACTTCTCCCCGTCGAATTTACTTACTCCCCCCTGTGTTCCGAACCAGATATTGCCTTTAGAGTCCTCGAGCATACAGAAAATTATATTATGAACAAGCCCCATATCCGAATTGTATGTCTTGAATTTTTTTCCGTCATATCTGCTTACTCCCCCTCCTCCGGTGGCAAACCAGAGATAGCCTTTTCTATCCTGCAGAATATAGTTTGCTTTATTATGAACCAATCCGTCTTTGGTTGAAAAGTTTTTAAATGCAATTCCTTTCTCCGGATTAAATACACTTAATCCGTTTGATGTTGTTCCCAGCCATATATTTCCATTTCTGTCTTCATAAAGACATTTGATGTCGTTATGTGCAAGCCCCTCTTTAGTAGTATAATTAGTGAACATTTTCTGATTAGGATCTGTAAGAGCGTTTTTGTTCATTCTGCTCAGTCCGCCGTTATATGTGCCGAACCAGAAGTTCCCGCTTCTATCCTGCAGAATGCCGAAAATAAAATTGCTTGCCAGCCCCTGTTTTGTAGTATAAGAAGTTAGGGCATTTCCTTCATATCTTGTTATGCCGCCGCCATAGGTTCCAAACCATACAAATCCCCCCTTATCTTCTACGATAGTGTAAATAAAATTATTTGGAAGCCCGTTTGAAGTGTTAAAGGTAGAAAAATTCTTTCCGTCATATCGTGTAACGCCTCCCCCCTGTGTACCGAACCAGAGATTGCCAGAATTGTCCCTGTAGCTGCTCCATATATTATTATTTGCCAGTCCATCCTTAGATGTATAATTGAGAAATGAAGCCCCGTCAAAACGGCATACTCCGCCCCCAAGGGTTCCTATCCAGAGATTACCTTCATTGTCCTCAACAAAACTTGATATGTTGTTGTTTGGAAGCCCGTTCCGTGAATTGTAGTTTTTAAAGCTTATGCCGTCAAAAACACTTAATCCTTTTCCAAGGGTTCCAATCCAGATTTCCCCTTTGCGCGAAGCATAAATTGCTCTTATCTCGTTGCCGGCCAATCCGTTCGAAATATTGTATGATATAAATTTTCTGCCGTCATATTTGGCAATGCCTCCGCCGTAAGTTCCAAACCATAGATTGCCTTCGGTATCCTGCGCAATGCTTAATATTGTATTATTCGGCAGCCCCTCTTTGGTTGTGTAAACTGTTATTGAGCTGCCATCATATTTGCACACCCCATTCCTGTTTGTCCCAAACCACAAATTACCCTGCCTGTCCTCAAGAATGCTAAGAATAACATTATTAGAAAGGCCGTTCTCCATAGTAAAATTAAAGAAGGATTTGCCGTTGAATCTGCTTACCCCTCCTCCATAGGTGCCGAACCAGAGATTGCCGTAGCGGTCAACGCAGCTGCTGGCTATACTGCTTAGCGCAAGCCCCTGTTCAGTAGTATAAGTGGTAAAATTCGAAATGCCCCCAAAGTCACCGGCTCGCCCTTTGTTTTGCTGCCCGCTTACAGTGCCGGATAGGGCAAGTATAAATAAAACAAAAATCTTCACAAAGGTGAGGAGATTATCTAAAGACAAGCAATCGGTTTTTTGAGGTTTCATGTCCCGTTAGGTTTTTTTCTGTATTATTCCGCCTTATGGCAAAATGCTTTCTAGAGCTATAATTATCGAACATTTTAGGAATTAATTTACCGTTTTAAGCCCCTCTTTAAAAATAAAAAGGGGGCATAAATGCCCCCCGGTAAAAGCATAAAGGAGGAGATTATTCCTCTCCTTCTTCCTCCGGAATTACTCTTGCTATATCGGCAATTTCATCCCCTTCGCCAAGACGGATAAGCCTTACGCCCTGGGTATTTCTTCCCATAACACGTATTTCTGCAACCGATTGGCGAATAACCATTCCGCCTGAGGTAATAATTACCAGTTCATCTCCGTCATTAACTTCTTTCATAGCAATCAGAGATCCGTTTTTATCGGATGTTTTGACTGTAATTACTCCTTTGCCTCCGCGGTGGGTTAGTCTGTATTCTTCAATTTCGGAGCGCTTGCCGAATCCTTTCTCGGTAACCACCAGTAGCGTTGTAGCGTTCTTAACTACAATCATTCCAATGACCTTGTCGTTCTTTTCAAGTTTAATACCCCGCACGCCTGTTGCAGTTCTGCCCATATCGCGTACATCCTTTTCGTTGAAACGAACGGCCATTCCTTCTTTGGTACCGATGATAATATCATTATTCCCTTCGCTCAGCTTGGCTTCAACAAGCCTGTCTCCGGCTTCGAGGTTGATTGCAATAATGCCTCCCTTGCGGACGTTGGAATAGGCTGATAGAACGGTTTTCTTAACCGTTCCCTGTTCCGTTGCCATAACAATGTATTTGTCTTCGGCAAATTCCTTTACCGTTACAAAGGCGGTAATTTCTTCCTCTTTTTCCTTTTCGAGAAGGTTAATAATCGATCTTCCGCGCGAAGCCCTTCCCGCCTCCGGAATTTCGTGCACTTTGAGCCAATAGCACTTTCCTTTGTCGGTAAAGAACATAATGTAATGATGCGTGGAGGCGACAAACATATGCTCAATAAAATCTTCATCCTTTGTACCTGCGCCGGTAACGCCCTTGCCTCCGCGTCCCTGCTTTCGGTATCCGCTTACCGGAAAACGTTTAATAAAGCCGCCGTGAGAAATTGTTACAACAACATCTTCCTCGGCAATTGTATCTTCAAGAGAAAACTCTTTGTAATCATAAATAATTTCGGTTCTTCTTTCGTCGCCGTATCTTTCTTTTAAGGCAAGAAGTTCTTCTTTAATAATAAGCCGGCGTTTCTTTTCGCTGTCCAAAATGCCTTTTAACCTTTCAATGAGTTTAAGCACTTCTTTATATTCATCTTCAATTTTCTTTCTTTCGAGACCGGTAAGGCGCTGAAGTCTCATATCGAGAATAGCCTTTGCCTGAATTTCGCTGAGTTTGAATTTGCGCATTAAATTTGTCTTTGCGGTTTCAACATCGCGCGATTTCTTTATAGTCTCAATTACTTCGTCAATATTATCGAGAGCTATTATGTATCCTTCCAATATATGCGCTCTTCTCTCGGCAGCATCCAGTTCGTATTTTGTTCTTCTTATAAGAACATCCATTCTATGGTCAAGGAAATACTGCATCATCTGCTGAATATTAAGAACTTTCGGAACGCCGTTTACAAGCGAAAGCATTATAACGCCGAACGTGGTCTGCATCTGCGTATGTTTAAAGAGATTATTTAAAATAACCGCAGGCTGGCCGTCTCTCTTTAGTTCAATAACAACCCTCAGTCCGTCCCTGTCCGATTCATCCCTGATGTTTGAGATGCCTTCAATCTTCCCCTCCCTTACGAGGTCGGCAATTTTTTCAATAAGGCTCGATTTGTTAACCTGATAGGGAATCTCGGTAATAACAATATTTTCGCGGTCGTTCTTAAGCGTTTCAATATTCGCCTTGGCGCGTATTACTACTCGTCCTCTGCCGGTTAAAAGAGCTTCTTTAACTCCTTCATACCCGTAAATAATTCCCCCTGTCGGGAAATCGGGAGCCTTAACATATTTAATAAGGTCTTCTGCTTTAAGCTTCGGATTTTCAATAAGAGCTACCAATCCGTCTACCACCTCGGTAAGATTGTGAGGAGGAATATTAGTTGCCATTCCTACTGCAATTCCGCTCGCCCCGTTAACAAGAAGATTTGGGAGATAGGATGGAAGTACTGTCGGCTCCTGAAGAGAATCGTCAAAGTTGGAAGTAAAATCAACAGTATTTTTATCAAGGTCACGGAGCATTTCATCGGCTATTCTTGCAAGCCTTGCCTCTGTATAACGCATTGCAGCTGCAGAATCGCCGTCTATCGAACCGAAGTTGCCCTGTCCGTCTATGAGCGGATATCGGAGCGAGAAATCCTGAACCATTCTCACCATGGTTTCATAAACAGCAGAATCGCCGTGAGGGTGATATTTACCGAGAACTTCACCCACAATACGGGCCGATTTCTTGTAAGGCCTGTTGTGAAACATTCCAAGTTCATGCATACCGAACAAAACGCGGCGGTGAACCGGTTTTAATCCGTCTCTTACATCCGGAAGAGCGCGGGATACAATAACCGACATTGCATAATCGATATAAGAAGATTTCATTTCTTCTTCCAGCGCTACCGGAACTACTTTTTCAAATATTGTTGTCATAATGTTCTGTTTTTATTCTTTCAATTTTTTATTTACTGTATTCCTGCCGTATTAACTCAAAACTAAACATCAAGTTTTGCGTACTTGGCGTGTTTCTCTATAAATTCTCTTCTGGGCTCAACATTGTCTCCCATCAGCGTTTCAAATATCTTATCTGCGGCAGCGGCGCTTTCAAGATTAACCTGCAGAATGGTTCTTGTTTCCGGATTCATTGTAGTGCTCCAAAGCTGCTCCGGATTCATTTCGCCAAGACCTTTGTAGCGGGAGATAACCACTCCTTTGGGATGCCCTTCGTCGTCTGTCTCTATTACTTCTCCTTCGGCCACTTCCTTAACTTTTATTTCACCTTTGAAGCGTTTTAAGATTTTATCTCTTTCTTCATCGTCAAAGGCATAAAATTCTTCTTTTCCTTTTTTAATCTTATAAAGAGGGGGCTGTGCAATATATACCTTACCCACTGTAATAAGGTCTTTCATATGTCTGTAGAAGAATGTCAGAAGAAGAGTGCGTATATGACTGCCGTCAACGTCGGCATCGGTCATAAGAATTATTTTTCCGTAACGCGATTTTTCGTGATTAAAATCCTCCCCGATGCCGGATCCGATAGCGGCAATGATAGCCTGTATTTCCGTATTCTCAAGAACTTTATTCATTTTGGCTTTTTCAACATTCAATATCTTTCCTCTTAGGGGAAGAATTGCCTGGAATCTTCTGTCGCGCCCCTGTTTGGCAGAACCGCCCGCGGAATCCCCTTCCACTATATACATTTCACAATGTTCCGGATCGTTTATGGAACAGTCGGCAAGCTTGCCGGGCAGATGCATAGAATCGAGAGCGTTCTTTCTTCTTACAAGCTCTCTTGCTTTTCTGGCCGCCTCTCTTGCTTCGGCGGCGCGCATGCTCTTATCAATAATCTTTTTTGCAATTGAAGGATTCTCTTCAAGGTATTCGGCAAGTTTTTCGCCTACAATTGTTTCAACTATCGATTTAACTTCGCCGTTGCCGAGTTTTGTCTTTGTCTGCCCTTCAAACTGAGGCTCCATTACCTTAACAGATATAACGGCGGTGAGCCCTTCTTTAAAGTCGTCTCCGCTCAGGGTAATTTTGCTGTTTTCCTTAATAAGTCCGTTTTTATAAGCATAATTATTAAATGTTCTTGTAAGGGCGGTCCTGAAACCTACCAGATGTGTGCCCCCTTCAATCGTATTTATATTATTAACATATGAGTGCACATTCTCGCTGTATGAATCGCTGTATTCAAATGCTATTTCAACTGGGGTATTTTCTTTTTCCCCTTCAATGTAAACTGTTTTGTGAATCGGGGAGCGGTCTTCATCAAGATATTTAACAAACTCAATAATACCTCCTTTAAAGTGGTATTCGGCCTGTTCGCCGTCTGCCTCATCCTTAATAATCATTGTTACATTCTTATTAAGGTATGCGAGTTCTCTCATTCTTTCGGCAAGAGTATCAAAATGGAATTTAGTCGATTTAAAAATTTCCTTATCGGGCTTGAATGTAACAGTAGTGCCGCTTCGGTCCGATTTGTAAGTACCGGTCTGTTTAACATTTCCCTGCGGCACGCCCCTTTTATATTCCTGGGAATATATTTTACCTTCTTTTTTCACCTCAACGGTAAGCCATTCTGATAGAGCATTAACAACCGAAACGCCCACCCCGTGCAAACCGCCCGAAACTTTATACGAGTTTTTATCGAACTTGCCTCCGGCGTGAAGGACGGTCATAACAACCTCAAGGGCCGATTTTTTCTCGGTCGGATGTAAATCAACAGGAATTCCGCGTCCTCTGTCTTCAACTGTAACGCTACCGTCCTTATTGATTGTAACAATAACCCTGTCGTTATAGCCGGCAAGAGCCTCATCAATAGCGTTGTCCACAACCTCATAAACAAGGTGGTGAAGCCCGCGCGACCCTATGTCCCCTATATACATCGCCGGGCGCATACGAACCGCTTCGAGTCCTTTTAAAACACTTATGTTTTTCGCCGTATAATTTGTCTCTGCTCCGTTAGCCACTTTTGCACCTAATTTTTATATGAATTTTACAGATTTAATGATTTCTTCCTTAAAAAACTGATTTACCCTGTCTATGATCAGCCGCTGTCTTAAATGAAGCTCGCTTCTCCAGACGGAGTTATCAACATGAATATAAAGAACATTTTTTTCCACTTTAACCGGTTTGGCAATTTTAACAATATCCGGAAAAATCTCGCAGAATTTTTCAACTACTTCTAAATTTTTAGCTGAAGCGCGGAATTTTTCAAATTCCTTCTCTTCGGAAATAACATCAAAAACGCTTTTAATTTTCTGCCGCATAACTAACGGCTCCATTGTTAACCGTAAGCAGCAGATTGCCGCTTCCGGCATTAAGTCTTTCAAAACGGGTAAAATCGGTTAATGTTATGAAAGCCTGTCCAACTTCTTTTAAATATGAGGAAATTTTTTCTGCCCTGAACGAATCGAGCTCTCCGAAAACATCATCAAGCAAAAATACCGGCGTGCGGGAGAGTTTTTCTTTCATAAAAAAGAACTGCGCAAATTTTAACGCAATCTGAAAAGTCTTGTGCTGCCCCTGAGAACCGTATTTTTTCAGTTCTAGCCCATTAATGGTGAAAACAAAATCATCCCTGTGGGGCCCGGCAAGATTAGCTCCTCTTCTAAGCTCTTCATCCTGAATGCTTTCCAGTTTGTCTGCGAATTCTTTTTTAATCGAATCCGATGAATAATCCCCGCTGTAAGGGTAATCAATAAAAGGAATTTCGCTTTTGGAAAGAATCTTGTTGTAAGCCTCCAGAAGATATCCGTTAAAATCCCTTATAAACTCTATTCTGTGCTTAATAAGCTCTGCTCCGTTATCTACAAGCATTTCAGTCCAGGAATCGAGCTGGCTGATAAGGGAATAATTTCTTGTTTCCAATATCTGTATTAAAAGCCGGGATCGCTGTTTTAAAATTTTATTATACTCAATCAGAATTTTAAGATATGTCTCGCTGGTCTGTGAAATGACCATATCAACGAATTTCCGCCTGTCGGCAGGCGATCCCTGTGTAATGGCGTGGTCGGGCTGTGTTAAAGTAACAATAGGGAATTTGCCTATTACAGAAGAGGATCTGAAAATTTGTTTGTCGTTCAAATAGAACAGCTTTTTATTTATATCTTTCTGGTACAATATTCTGGATTGGTCTTCGGTTAATTCCTTAAATTTTCCTTTGGCTTCAAAGAAGGATTCGTTGAAATTCACTATTTCCGCTTCGCTGTTGGAAAGGAGGTTTTTGGTTGTGCAGAGATAGTAAACCGCTTCAAGAATTGTGGTTTTCCCCTGTCCGTTTCCGCCAACAATATAATTCAATTTATCAGAGAAATTTATTTTACTGCCCTTATGTAGCCTGAAATTTATAAGCTCTAATTCTTTTAAAAACATCTTAGCTGTTCAAACGGACCGGCATTAATAACATTAACAATTCCTGATTTTCCTTCTCCTTAACCGGGCGAATTACAACCGCCTTTGTGGGAGAGTGAAGTTTAAATACTATATCATCCTCCTGCGACAGATGAGAAAGAACATCGTGAACATAACCGGAATTGAAACCTATTTCCATATCAGAGCCGTCATATTCGGCTGAAATTGTTTCTTCGCCTGCTGCTCCTAAATCTACATCCTCTGCCGAAATCATTACGCTTTCTTTCTTTAAGGAGAATTTAACTCTTCTAGTGTTTGAGGAAGAAAAAAGCATCATTCTTTTAATTACATCATGAAGCTCTCTTGTGTTTACTTTAAGAGAGATTTCGTTTTCGTATGGAATAACGCTGCTGTAATCGGGGTATTTCTGCGAAATAAGGCGTGTAATCAGTTCTATATCGCTGAGTATAAAGGACATGTGTGTTTTGCTGATATAAATATTCACATCTTTGTCGTCAAGTATTTTATTAAGAACCGAAACGGCTCTTTCTGGAACAACATACTGTTCTTTAACTGCATTCTCTTTTTTGTTGACCAGAAGGTTAACAAGGCGGTGTCCGTCTGTTGTAACAAATCTTAATCCTTCCGAAGAGAACTCAAAAAGAGTACCCATCATAGCGGGACGCATTTCTTCTTTGCTCATTGCAAAAGAAGTTTTGTCGAATGCGTATTTGAGCTCTGAACCGTTAAGGACAAAATTATTCATATCCCCCTGAATAGTTGGAATTTCGGGAAACTCTTCGGGATCGAGATAACTAAGAGTAAACTTACCGCTGTCCGTTTTAAGGTTCATTTTTCCGTTTGGGGCAATTTTAAACTGAATTGTGGTATCTTTAAGGGAGCGGACTACATCGTACAACAGCCTGGCCGGAACTACTATTTTGAGGTTTTCCTCTGCAATAACATTGAGAGAAGATTTGAGGGAAATCTCAAGATCGGTAGCATAAATAGTAAGCGAGCCGTCCTTAATTTCGAACAGGAAATTTTCTAAAATCGGCATCGGTGTGCGGGATGGAACCGCGGGAATTATTTTAGTTAATAACTTTTCCAGTTCCTTGCTGTTTACTTTGAATTCCATATTAATTGCCTCTTTTTGACTTCATAAAATATCAATTTTTACTCTCATTTTCAATGTTATTTAGACTATCAACATACTTATTTAATTAATTTATGTTTTAAAGATTAATTAAATGTTATAATAACGATGTGGATATGTGGATAACCCTGAAACTCCCGTAAAACAATCATTAGATGAACTTTTTCCCGTTTTGTTTTTGTGGATAAACATCTGTGAACCGGAGGTTGTTATCAACTCTGTTTATATCCCCTCTTTATCAACAATCCGCCAACATGTTAATAACAGGTTATTAACACTAAAATGTGAATAACCGGATAAAAAAAGAGCGCCTATGAGGCGCCCATTTCAATTTTATTTTTTATGGAGACAACAAGTTCTTTAATTTTGCTGTTTACTCCCATCTCAGTTTCAACCGATTTGTGAGCGTGGAGAACAGTTGAGTGGTCTCTCCCTCCGAAGTGAAGCCCGATTGTCTTTAAGGAAGACTTTGTGAGCTCTTTTGAGAGGTACATAGCCATCTGGCGCGCTTCAACCACCTCTTTTTTCCTCGTTTTTTCCCTTATTTTGTTTTCGTCGACTTCAAAATGCTCGCATACAATTTTGGTTATATAGTCAATTGAGATATTTATTTTCTTGCTTGAGGAAATTTCCTTTACCGTTTTGCGTGCCAGGTCCAGATCTATCTTTCTGCCGTTGAGAGAGGCGTTTGCCAGAAGCTTTATAAGGCACCCCTCAAGCTCTCTTATGTTCGATACGATATTATTGGCAATATATTCAAGTATGTCGGGAGTAAGCTTTATTCCGAATGTGTCGCACTTGTTTTTTAAAATGGCTATCCTGGTTTCAAAATCAGGCGGCTGAATATCGGTCGTTAATCCCCACTGGAAGCGCGAAATAAGCCTCTCGTTGAGTCCTTTAAGCTCTTTTGGGGGTTTATCGCTGGAAAGAATTATCTGTCGGCCCGACTGATGAAGAGTGTTGAAAATATGAAAGAAGTAATCCTGCGTTTTTTCCTTTCCAATTAAAAACTGAATATCGTCTATGATAAGAGTATCCATGCTTTTGTAATAGTTGGAAAAGTCGTTTACAGTATTATTCTGGATAGCTTCAACAAATTCAACAGTAAATACATCGGTGGATAAGTAGATAACTTTCTTCTGCGGAGCCTTTTCTAATATTTTATTTCCTATTGCGTGAATGAGGTGTGTTTTACCCAATCCAACGCCGCCGTAGATAAAAAGGGGATTGAAAGAAGTCTGGCCGGGACTTTCGGAAACGGCGTAAGCAGCAGCTCGCGCAAGCTGATTCCCCTCTCCTTTTATAAAATTTTCAAACAGATATTTCGGATTGAGATAGGTTTCAAATTTTTCGCTTTCCGAAGCCTGTGCCTGAAGAGTAATCGGCTTCTCCGGAATAGTCTGTGTTATGTTTATTATCGGCTCGTCTTCGTCTTCGCTTATTATGTATGTTATTTTTCCCTCGTCCCCAAGCACCTGCTGGATGGTTTTATTTAAGAGAGTATTAAAGTGTTCTTCAATCCATTCAACAAAATAATCGTTGGGTACCGAAATTTTCAGGTTGGAGTTTTCAAGCTCATAGGGTTTAATAGGTAAAAACCAGGTATTGTAGGTTAAGAAAGGAACATTTTCTTTAATTATGTTCAGGCATTCTTTCCAGACAACTTTTGGATCGGAAGAGGTATCAACATTGGAAATAATTTGGGTCATTTAAACTTATCCACAATTTAAGAGTTAAGAAAATTAGGAAAACAAACTTATTTTTAAATAAAGTTATTTACAAATAAAAAGTTACGCACAAATTATTAACATTAAGTGAATAACCGCAAGTTGTTGTGTAACAAACACTTAGCAAGCATCAATAAAAAATATACACAAACAGGGCTAAATTTTAATAACATTTTATGGTTTTTTAAGAGGCGTGGAACGTTTCACGAATTGCCGTTATCCACAAGTTATTAACACTCGATTGTACCTCTGGAACCGATTCAAAATACTGGTATTTTGTTTTTTGAGCAAGAGATTTTTTTTCTTTTTTTATAAGTCATTTTGTTGAAAGAAAATAAAATTGTTCATTTTTAAAGGGTTTTGTTTTTATTTTTGATTAAGAGATTTTCGGAAAAAACAGTAGAGAATATGAAAGTAATAATTACCGGAGGAGCCGGCTTTATTGGAAGCAATCTGGCTCAGTATTGGGTTGAACGGGGATCGGAGGTTGTTGTAATTGACAGTTTGAGAACCGGATTTGAAAAAAATATTTCTGAATTTAAGGAAATAAAATTCTTTAAAAGATCTATTACCGATAGGGATTTCGTTTTTGATGCCTTAAAAGGGGCCGATTATGTTTTTAATCTTGCCGCTCTTGTCTCGGTTCCCGAGTCAGTAGAAAAACCGGAGGAAACATACGATATTAATATTAATGGATTAAGAAACCTGCTGGATGCAGCGCGGGAAAACGGAATCAAAAAACTGGTACACACCAGTTCAGCGGCAATATACGGGGACGATCCGAGAATGCCGAAAGTTGAATCGATGGAGGCAAAACCGATTTCTCCCTACGGCGCCACAAAATACGGGGGAGAGGTTTTATGCAATGAGTACTTGAAAAAATATGGGGTTCAAACCATTTCTCTCAGATACTTTAATGTTTACGGGCCAAAGCAGAATCCGTTCGGCGCATATACTTCCGTTATTCCGATTTTTTCACTTAAGGCGCTTAAGAAAGAACCGATGGTTATTTACGGCGACGGGGAGCAGACCAGGGATTTTGTTTATGTTAAAGATGTAGTTGCCGCCAACGTCCTAGCCGCCGAAACAGCCGGCGTAAACGGAGTGTTCAATGTGGCAAACGGAGAGACGATCTCCATAAACGAGCTTGCTCATAAGATTAACAACATAACCGGCGCAGGCTGCGAAATAATCTATCAGCCCCCCAGAACGGGAGACATAAAACACAGCAGCGCTTCCGTTGAAAAGGCAAAAAAGGAATTAAACTTTACCGGCAAAAACGACCTTGATGAAGGGCTTGCCGTAACCATAGACTATTACAGAAAAGAATTGGAAAAGAAATGAAGAATATAATTGTTATTTTCACCGGCGGCACAATATCGATGAGGATAGACGACAAGACCGGCGGCGCGGTGCCCCACTTTAACGGGGAAGAACTGATAAAAATGATACCCCAGGCTGAAGGGCTTGCTAACCTTAGTGTTTATGAATTCGGTATGTTTCCAGGTCCGCATATGACCCCGGATATGATGTTCGGCCTTTCAAAAATAGTTCAGTCATATGCTTTAAAGGAGGAGATTGACGGCATTATAATTACACACGGTACCGACACCCTTGAAGAGACCGCATATCTTCTTGACCTGACCGTTGATACGCAAAAGCCGATTGTTGTAATAGGGGCAATGAAAACAAGCTCAGAACCCGACTGGGACGGTCCGCGGAATCTTGTTGATGCAATTAATATCTGCAGCAACCCAAACAGCATTGGAATGGGAGTGCTTGTATGCCTTAACGGAGAAATAAATGCGGCAAGCGAAGTTACTAAAACTCATACTGAAGATGTTGAAACGTTCCGCAGCCTCGATTTCGGGACTCTCGGTTTTATTGATAAGGGAAGGGTGGTTTATAACAGGCTTCCCAGGAAACTGGAAAAAATTAAGACCGAAAAGATTAACTGCAATGTTGACCTTATAAAAGTTTATGCCGGAATGGATGACAAATTCTTTAAATTCTCCGCAGACAGCGGAGTGGAAGGAATCGTTGTTGAAGCAATGGGAGTTGGAAATGTTCCTCCCCCCGCGTTTACTGGAATTAAATATGCTGCCGACAAGGGGATTCCGGTAGTTCTGGTTTCGCGATGCCCGGCAGGCGAAACGCTTGATATTTACGGTTACCCGGGAGCGGGAAAATGGCTTAAGGAAATCGGTGTAATTTTTGCAGACTATCTGAACGGGCAGAAGGCAAGAATTAAACTGATGCTTTCTCTGGGAGCCGCTGCATCGGGGAATGAACTGCTGAAATATTTTGAATAATTATGATTAGTAATTTTACAAAGAAGAGAGACTGGCCGGAAAAAATTTTTCCCTGGATAGGCTCTCTTCTTTTTTTACCCGTTCTCATTTACTTTATTATCAACCGGGGCGCATTCAATTTTATAGATTATATTAATCTGCTAATACACGAAGGTGGGCATGGAATATTCGGCATTCTGGGGGAATGGCCCGGTACCGCCGGGGGTACTTTGATGCAGATAATTATTCCCTCTTTGTTTGCGGCCTATTATGCATACCACCGGAAAAAGACAGGCTTTCAATTTTCTCTCTTCTGGCTTGGAGAAAGCTTGATGAATGTAAGCGTTTATGCTGCCGATGCGAGAGCGCGAAAACTTCCTCTTCTCGGAGGAAACAAAGTCTACCACGATTGGACCTGGATGCTGAGCAGACTTGACCTGATGGCTTACGATACCCTTATAGGGGAAATATTCTTTTATGCAGGAGTTTTGTGTTTTCTCCTTTTGCTTGCAGCTCCCCTATATGTAAAGAAAAAAGATGTTTATCAGAATCCGGTTGAACTGGATTTATAAAAAAAGGGGGCGCCGCCCCCCTTTTTAAGTCAGGCTAAATAAATATTTTTCCCTGCGAGTATAAAACGGCTTTACCGGAGATTTTTACCCTCTCGCCGAGGTCTTCGCATTCAAGTTCTCCCACGCGGGACGAAACCTGAAGCGCTGTCATTTTTTTCTTTCCCAGTTTCTCAGACCAGTAGGGAATTAAATGGGTATGCGCAGAACCCGTTACAGGATCTTCATCAATTCCTATATTCGGGGCAAAGAACCGGGATACGAAATCTACCTCCTTACCCGGTGCGGTAATAATTACACCGTCTCCCCGGAGCTGCTTTAATAAGGACATGTCGGGCTTCATATTCCGGATTGTTTCTTCCTTTTCATATACAAGAAATCTTTTAGTTCCCATCAACACTTCAACCGGCTTTACATCGAACGCGTCAATAAGATTTTTTTCCGGGTTATCTACCGGAACCGGTTTTTGTGATGGGAAATTCAGGCTCAAGACATCCCCCTCTTTATCCACAATAAGTTCTCCGCTCTGGGAATCGAACACAATTCTCGCGGCCCCGGGATTTATAAAATTAAAATAGACAAAGGAAGATGCAAGCGTAGCGTGGCCGCATAGATCCACCTCTTCGGCAGGAGTGAACCAGCGGATATGATACCGGTCTTTATTCTTTACAAAAAATGCCGTTTCCGATAGATTGTTTTCCGCGGCTATTTTTTGCATAAGGCTCTCTTCAAGCCAGTTTTCAAGAGGGCAAACCGCGGCGGGGTTTCCCCCGAAAAGCCTGCTCGTAAATGCATCTACTACATAAATTATCTGTTCCATTAATACTCCTTATTCCAGCCCGTATAAATTTATTGAAGAATCATTTTTAATTATTGTTTCCCCTTTGAACCGGTCGTTAGCGGCGGGAAAATCCTCTCTTATATGCACCCCCCTTGTTTCCTCTCTGAACAAGGCAGAACGGGCAACAAGAAGAGAGAGTTCTTTTAACATCGAAATCCGCAGTGAATAATATTCAGATTCATCTTCCGCAGCAACCTCATTCAATTTCTCTATCAGGAAATTCAGCCCCTTCCCGGTTTTTACAATACCGGCATTTTCATTCATCAATCTCCCGATATATGTCCGGGTGATTTCAAAATTATCTCTCTGAGAATTATCAAGCCGGAATTCTCTTTCAGGCGGAGAGAAAGTTTTTCTGGTTACAATAGTATTGAAAGATGATTTTACCGCCCTGGTTCCAAAAACGAGGCATTCAAGAAGTGAATTGCTGGCAAGCCGGTTTGCTCCGTGAACGCCGTTCGATGCAGCTTCGCCCACGGCATACAAATGAGGCATCGATGTCCTTCCCCAGGAATCGGTCTTTATTCCTCCTATTGTATAGTGAGCCGCCGGAGCTACCGGAAGCGGGTCTTTAGTAATATCTATGCCGCTCTTTAAGACTTCTTTATAGATGGTTGAAAAACGCTTCTTAATAAGGGAGGAATCAATGTGGTCAAGTTTAAGATAAACATTTCCCGTAGAGAATTTTTTCATCTGATTATAAATTGAAATTGAAACCAGGTCTCTCGGAGCCAGTTCTGCCATAGGGTCAATTGCGGGCATAAACCGTTCTCCCGCTTCATTAATAAGATGTGCCCCTTCCCCCCGCACAGCTTCGCTAATTAAAAATCCGGAGCCCCCTTTAGGAAAAAAACAGGTGGGATGAAACTGAAGCATTTCCAGATTTGATATTTCAACTCCGTGCCTGTATGCCAGCGCAATTCCGTCCCCCACGGCAACGGGAGGATTCGTCGTTTTCTCATAAATGCCGGCCAGCCCCCCGGAGGCTATAATTGTATGATTTGAGAGGAATGCCGTGGTTGCCGAATTAGTTTTGCCGAAACCGTAAACTCCGCAGCACGCATTGTTGTGTGTGATTAAATCATAAACAAAAATATTTTCATAAACGGTTATGTGCGGATTGGATGAAATGTTTTTCAACAGGAAATTAATAATTTCCTTTCCGGTTGAATCTCCTCCGGCGTGAAGTACTCTTCTTTTGGAATGACCCCCTTCAAGCCCGGCCGATAATTTATGGCTGCTGTTTGTATCGAAAGGCATTCCAAGATTGATAAGCTCTTCAATTCTTTCTTTCCCCTCTTCAACAAGAATCCTTACGGTTTCAGGGTTGGATAATCCTTTTCCGGTTCTGATGGTGTCTTCGTAATGTAATTCAGGGGAATCGTCGGGCATTACAGCCGCCGCAACCCCTCCCTGGGCATAATATGAATTGCTTTCGATTAATACCGTCTTGCATAAAAGGGATACGGTACCATATCTGCTCGCCTGCATTGCGGAATAAAGCCCGGCAAGTCCCGAACCTATAATTACATAATCAGATTTTTTTATATCCACTTTGCTATATAATAGTTATTGCGAGTTATAATATATAATTAGGAGAGGGAAATAAAAAATCCGTAATTGGGGCGTTGGGGGCTTATTAAAAGGACTTGCAAAATGACGAAAGAAAAAATAATTTTGGGCAGAAAACAGCAGAAAGGAAAATAAAATGCCGGTTACAAGAAAAGAATTCTTAAAGACATCCTCAATTATCCTGGGAGGGATGGTTTTCGGAGGATTCCGTATTCCCTCTTTTGCACAGGATTTGGGAAAGGGATTCAGGCAAATCAATGATAATCTTGGCGTTTATTCGGAAAGAGGAGGGACAATCCTCTGGTACATTACAAAGGATGCCGGAGCAATTGTTGACGCTCAGTACCCGGAATCGGCTAAAAACCTTATAGCCGGATTAAGAAAAATCTCCGACAGGAAAATTAATTTTCTCTTTAACACCCATCATCACGGAGATCACACTGCGGGAAATTTCTTTCTTAAGGAGTATGTAGAAAAAATTGTTGCTAGCGAAGAGTGCGCCCGGCTTCAGAGAGAAAGAAACGGAGGGGGAGAAAAGGATAAGACGCAGGCATACCCTTCGCTGACATTCGCCGAAAGCGCAATTTACGGAATAGGCAAAGAGCAGGTAGCCGCCTATCATATTTGTCCCGCCCATACCGGAGGAGACTCAATATATCATTTTGTTAATTCGGATGTTGTTCACATGGGGGATCTGGTATTTAACGGGCTCTGTCCGTTCTTTAATCTGGCCGACGGCGGTTCGTTCAAGGGGTGGATAAATTATCTGGACAAGGTAATTGGAAAATTCGGACGGGATACAAAATTTGTTTTCGGCCATTCGGCTGACCCTGAAAAAATAATCGGCACAAGAGATGATCTTGTAAAAATGAAAGATTTTATCTCGGCATTGCTGGATTACGTTGCCAAAGCGAAAAAGGAAGGAAAAACCAAAGAGGAAATCTCTGCCGCAATTGATGTCTCTATGTTTACCGGCGTTAAGGAAATGAGAGCCGGGATGATTAAGGGGAACGCGGAACAGGCTTTTGATGAATTAAGCAGATAAGCGGTAATGGAGTTAAGGTTCTATTTTGTAAGGAGTTCTTTCATCAGGCTTTCATCATTAATCATCTCTTCCATAGAACAGAAGATAAATCGGACGTTTTCGGAAAGCGCCCGGTAATTAAGCTCAAGCCCCTCCTTCTTCCTCGGATTAATAACAACCACTTCGGTATTATTTGAAATGTTCTTCTTGAATATTGCTTTTATATGAATATCTGCATTGGAGAGGGAGTATCCTATAAAGACTATCTTTTTTGCAATCCTAATCTCTTTAGATGCTTCATTCAGAAGCTGCGATATTACAAGCTGGTATAGAGGCTTTACAAATGAAGGGGGCATAATGAGAGTCTGGAACTCTGTGCCGTCCAGAGGACATTTATATTCGTAAACCTGCTTGTCGGGGTATGTATAACCCAAAAATTTTCCGCGGTTCAGGTCAATGGTTCTATCCCAGGGGGTAAGAAGCGTCTGGTTGCAGCAGTTGCAGTATTTCCAGTTCAGGCTCCCGTGCACTTTAATAATTTTATAGGCAACCGGTTCAATCCCATCCATATGTTTAACCGGCTCGCGCGGATTAATCCAGTAATTAAACTGCCTGAATTTTTCGCTCTTCTCGTAATTCATGAATGGGATGCAGTAATCTATAAGTGAATTCTGCTTAAAGAGAAATTCAAATGCCTGCTCGAATAATGTGTCGTAGTTAAGAGTAATAAAGGAAACATTTCTATTTAAATTGTGAATGGTTTCCCAGAAGCGGCGGTAATGAATCCCCTCCCCGGCAACCTGATAATCAATAATATAATGAATCAGCTTTATAAGATATTCCCTTAACTCCCTTATCTTTGAAACAGGATAGTCCTGGCTGAGACTTTCATTCTGCTGAATAAAGTAGTCAAGAAAACCGAACACTGCCTCCATTTCCGGGAAAGATTTTTGCGAGGCTTTAAAATTGGAGTAGAAAAACCGGGCAAACTCTTTTCCTATTTCGGAAGAAGCAATTTCCTTTTGATCTTCCGAAAGAATGGAGGGAAGTATATGTTTTTGAAGGGGTACTCCGTCGGGATGGGAAGCGCCGGCGCCAAGAACAAACAAAACATCCCTTTCCGGTTTGTAGCGAAGAAAACTTTCCTTTAAAAGATTGCCGGTGGAATTGGAGAAATCGGGAGCCGGTGAAGATTTCTCTGTCACTTATTTAATTCCAAAAGAATTACTTTTTTCCCTTTAACATTTCTGATGTTAGTAGGCTTATATGCCAGATCGAACACGGTAGATTTTTTTATGTAAGCCTTATATTTTAATTCTGCTTCCTTAAACTCATCTGCCAGATCTCCCCCTTTCATCGACAGAAGATAAGCCTTCTGTTTTATCAGCGGGAGCGCATAGCGGATAAGAATAATTAATGGAACAGTTGCGCGGCTTACAACAAGATCGAACGCGTCGGCATGTTTCTGTTTAAACTCATCGCTTTCAACGCGCGAATTGTCGGCAGATAGATTTGTTAATCTTAATTTTGAGATGAACTCTTTAACGGCGTCAATTTTTTTTGTGGTGGAATCGACCAGAACCCCCTTAAGCATGGGGCGCATAATACCAACCGGAATTCCGGGAAATCCTCCCCCCGTACCGATGTCAACATAGCGGGATACCCTCTCAGGTATGAACTCCGATAGAAGCGCGGATATGAAAACGTGGTTCTCAACTACTTTTGCCTCATCTTTCCGGGAGATAAGATTAACAAACTGATTTTTTTCTACAATTAGATGGCAGTAATGGGCAAGTCTTTCAATTTGGTTCAAATCGGGATTAATGTTGTTTTCCCAGAAGAACTGCTTTAATTCGCGGATAAACTGATCTTGATTATTCAATAACAAGCCTCAGAAAATTAGTTTTTCAAATATACTAACAAAACAGAAATATCTGAAGGAGTAACCCCCGAAATTCTGGCCGCCTGCCCTATTGAACGGGGACGTACCCTGCTCAGCTTCTCTCTCCCTTCTTTCGAAATAGTGTTTAAGTTAGTATAATTAAAATTTAAAGGAATAAGAGTGTTTTCCAGTTTTTCCATCTTTTCAATTAATTCATACTGACGCAATATATAGCCTTCGTATTTCGTCTCAATCTCAATCTGCTCCAGAATTTTTTCATTGCCCAGGATTTTTTTTACTTCTTCGAATTCATCTTCGCTTATCAGTTCAAGAATATCTTTAAGAGGAATTTCCGGGCGCTTGGTAAGCTTGTCAATTGTCTCCGAATTATCCAGAAGAGAGAGATCTTTTTCTTTTAAATAGCTGTTGAATTTATCCGGCTTGAAACGGGTGTTCTTCAGAAATATCTTAGCCGCCTCAATTTCCTTCTCCCTTTCCAGAAGCGCATCATACATTTCGTTCGAAATCAGTCCGAACTCTTTTCCATATTTCATCAGGCGACGGTCTGCATTATCCTGTCTTAATATTAATCTATACTCTGCCCTTGAAGTAAACATTCTGTAAGGTTCATCGGTAGATTTTCCTACAAGGTCATCGATTAAAACCCCGATGTAAGACTCGCTTCTTTTAAGAACGAACTCTTCCTTACCCTGAACTTTTAGAGCGGCGTTAATACCGGCTATGAGTCCCTGTGCCGCAGCCTCTTCATATCCGGAAGTGCCGTTTACCTGCCCGGCGAAATACAAGCCTTTAACAAGTTTTGTCTCAAGAGTAAGATCCACCTGGTAGGGGGGAAAGTAATCATATTCAATTGCATAGCCGGGGCGCACCATTTCTGCATTTTCAAGTCCCTTTAATTTTGTAAGAGCCTCGTACTGAATTTCTGCGGGGAGTGAGGAGGAAAAACCGTTAAGATAAATCAGGTCGGTATTTAATCCTTCCGGTTCCAGAAAGAGCTGATGTCTTTCTTTGTCTTTAAACCTTACAATTTTATCCTCAATGGAGGGGCAGTATCGGGGGCCGACCCCTTTTATTATTCCGGTAAAAAGGGGGGATTGTTCAAAACCTTTTGCCAGAATTTTATGAATTACCTCGTCTGTATATGTAATATGGCAGCTAATCTGGGGGAGGAGAGGGAATTTTGATTTATCCGTTCTTAGAGAAAAAGGCTGCGGATTTTCATCCCCCGGCTGTTCTTCTAAAATGCTGAAGTTGATGGAGTCTTTTCTAATGCGGGGGGGCGTGCCTGTTTTAAGTCGCCCGGAGACAAAACCATTCTCAATTAAAGACTCTGTTAATCCTTTGGCCGGGGGTTCTCCGAATCTTCCCCCCGAAGTCTTAACCATTCCGGTGTGCATTATTCCATTAAGAAAGGTACCCGAGCAGACAATAAACGCCCGGCATCCGTATTCATTTCCGTGGAGTGTTTTGACTCCTGTTATCCGGCCCCCCTCTTTTATAATCTCAATAACCGAGTCTTCAATTATTGTTAGATTGGGGGTGTTCTCAATTTCCTCAAGGGCGGCCCTGGAATAGAGGTCTCTATCGGACTGGCATCTGCCGGCCCAGACAGCGGGACCTTTGGAGCGGTTAAGGGTCCTGAACTGTATTCCCGTTTTGTCAGCCAGAATACCCATTACTCCCCCGAGGGAGTCAATTTCGTGAACGAGGTGCCCCTTGGCGCTTCCCCCGATAGCCGGATTGCAAGACATTCTTCCCATGGCATTCTTATCCATGGTAATCATAGCAACGGAACATCCCATTCGGGCAGGAGCGGAAGCGGCCTCTATTCCGGCGTGCCCCCCTCCCCCCACAATTACGTCAAAAAATTTCATATTTCCTTTCTGTTTCACGTGGAACAGGTGCGTTCATTTCGGGAAAATCCAGAAAATGTTTCACGTGAAACCTATTTGCCTATGCAGAATTTTGAAAAAATATTATTTAGGATATCCTCCGAGGAAACCTCCCCTATAATCTCTGAAAGCGCGGCAACACCATTCCTGATTTCAAAAGAGATAAACTCATTACTCAATGAAGCAATAAGGGAATCGACCGATTTGCTCAATGAGTCTTTTGCTTTTTGTAGAGAATTATAATGCCTTATATTGCTTACAATAATTGAGTGCTCGCTATAGTTCCCTTTTCCGGTTCCCCTCAGATACATTTCTTCAAGGAGGTCTACAATTCCTTCTCCGGTAAGGGCTGAAATCTGAAATGTGTTTTCGGGCTCTCCTTCCCCCCTGCCAAGGTCTATCTTGTTCATTACGCCGATAATTCTGTCGGGAGTGGTAAGGGATAAAAGTTCTGAATAAAGCTTCTCCGGATATCCTTCGGTTACGTCCCAAATCATCAGAACAAGGTCTGCATTGGAAACGGCGTTACGGCTTCTGAGAACCCCCTCTTTTTCTATAATGTCTTCCGTGCTTCTTATTCCGGCCGTATCCGAGAGATGAAAGAGCATTCCTTTGTAAAAGAATTCGTCTTTAATAATATCCCTCGTAGTGCCGGGAATATCGCTTACAATGGCTCTTGAATCTTTTAGAAGGTAATTAAGCAGGGACGATTTCCCCACGTTCGGCCTTCCCGCAATGGCTACCTGAATTCCCTCCCTGAGAACCTTTCCAAAGGAATATGTTTTTAGGAGAGAGTCAATTTCGGAGATTATCTTCTCAACTTTTTCCCTTATTTCGGCAAGGGAAATAAATTCTAATCCCTCTTCGGCAAAGTCGAGTTCCAGCTCCAGAAGAGAAGCAATTTCAATCAGGCTTTCCCGGAGCGAATTTACTTTTCCCGAAAGGAGCCCGTCGAGCTGATTGCGAGCTCCCTTTAACGAAGCCTCAGTGCGGGAGTTTATAATGTCTGCAACAGCCTCGGCCTGTGAAAGGTCTATTCTTCCATTTAAAAAGGCGCGTTTGGTAAACTCTCCCGGATCGGCAATTCTCGCCCCGTTTTTAACAGCGCCTTCAATAATCTTCTGGACAATCAGAGGATTGCCGTGGGTGCTTATCTCTACTGAATTTTCCCCCGTAAATGAATGAGGAAGCCGGAATATTGAAATTAAAACGTCATCAACGGTATCGTTTTCAAGGAGTATTTTTCCGTAGTGGATTGTGTGGGAGGCGGCCTCTGATATCTTTGTTTTCCCCCTGAAGAGGGAATCGGCTATCTTGAAAGAGTCTTTTCCGCTTAGGCGGATTACCGAGATTGCGGAGGTTCCGGCGGCAGTTGCCTGCGCTATTATTGTATCCTGGTCTTTCTCGAAATAACTCATGTTCCTCTTTTCTATGAATGAGTTCTTTCAGTAATTGCAAAAAACTAAATTAAACGGCTCAAAATATACCCATAATTAGAAGTATTATCAAAAAAGAGGATTTTTCAATATAGAATAATCTGCTTATATTTTAGTTCGTTATTTTATATTTTATTATATATCCATAGAAACTTTTTTTATACTCTATTTGTATTATTGTAAATTTAAAGATAAAATTTTATTGAGGTTAAGATGGCGTTTAATTTTAATAAGCTTACGGTAAAGGCGCAGGAAGTAATACAGAACTCAATAGAAATAGCGCAGAATTATAACAACCAGATGATTGAGCCGGAGCATATTTTTGCCGCGCTCATTCAGGATAACACCAATGTAGCGGTTTCGATAATTCAGAAGATCGGCGCCAATATTAATCAGCTAAAATTGGCTGCGGGACAGTTTCTGGAAAAACTTCCAAAGGTTACCGGGGCCGGAGTCGGGAATCAGCAGCTCTCCCCTGCTTCTCTTAAGCTGCTTGATGCGTCTGCAGACGAAACAAAATTTTTAAAAGACGAATACATATCAGCCGAACATATACTGCTTGCATTTACGCAGGAGGGGGGCAATGTAGGGAAACTTCTGCGCGAAAACGGAATAACAAAAGAAGAAGTGTTAACGGCGCTTAAAGATATCAGAGGAACGCAAAGAGTTACATCGCAGAATCCGGAAGATACATATCAATCCCTTAAAAAGTACGGGCGCGATTTGAATGATCTTGCAAGAGCCGGAAAGCTCGATCCGGTTATAGGGCGCGACGAGGAGATAAGAAGAGTGCTGCAGGTGCTTTCACGCAGGACAAAAAACAATCCCGTTTTAATTGGAGAACCGGGAGTGGGCAAAACCGCAATTGCCGAGGGAATTGCTCACAGAATAGTTTCGGGGGATGTTCCCGAGAATTTAAAATCGAAAAATATTATTGCACTCGATATGGGAGCGCTTGTCGCCGGCACACAGTACAGGGGACAGTTTGAAGAAAGAATGAAGGCCGTTGTAAAAGAGGTTCAGGAGTCTAACGGCGAAATTATTCTTTTTATAGATGAGCTTCATCAGCTTGTAGGGGCAGGAAAAACCGAAGGGGCTATGGATGCCGCCAACATTCTTAAACCCGCCCTGGCAAGAGGGGAATTGCATGCAATCGGGGCAACTACTCTTGACGAATACAGAAAGTATATAGAGAAAGATGCGGCGCTCGAAAGAAGATTTCAGCCGGTTCTTGTTGCCGAACCGGGAGAAGAGGATGCGGTTTCTATTCTTAGAGGTTTAAAAGAAAGATACGAAGTTCATCACGGAGTAAGAATTACAGACGGTGCTATTGTTGCCGCGGTTCACCTGTCCAACAGATATATCGCGGACCGCTTTCTTCCCGACAAGGCAATTGACTTAATTGACGAAGCCGCATCGAAGCTGAGGATTGAAATTGATTCCATGCCGGAAGAACTGGATATGGTTGAAAGAAAAATTCAGCAGCTTGAAATTGAAAAAGAGGCCCTTAAGAGGGAAAGCGATAAAGAGTCCGCCGTAAGACTCGAAGAACTTTCCAGAGAACTTTCGGAATTGTCTGAGGAGAGAAACTCCCTTAAGGGGCACTGGATACTGGAGAAGGAAAAAATTCAGAAAATCCGCAGTATGAAAAGCGACCTTGAAAAAGCAAAACTCGATGCCGATAAATTTGAACGGGAAGGAGACCTTGCCAAAGTTGCTCAGCTGCGCTACGGCGTTATGACTGAACTGTTAAAGAAAATCAAGACTGAAAGCGAAGCGCTTGCAGAAATTCAGAAATCCAATAAGATGCTTAAAGAAGAGGTTGATCCGGAAGATATTGCCGAGGTTGTTGCCAAGTGGACCGGAATTCCGGTAAGCCGGATGCTGGAAAGCGAACGCTCTAAACTTTTAAGGATGGAGGAAGAGCTTCATAAAAGAGTAATTGGACAGGATGACGCTGTGGCTGCCGTTGCGAACGCCATAAGACGATCCCGGTCCGGACTGCAGGATGTAAACCGCCCAATCGGATCCTTTATATTCATAGGAACAACCGGGGTAGGTAAAACGGAGCTTGCCCGGGCCCTTGCCGAATTCCTTTTCAATGATGATCACGCATTGATAAGGATTGATATGAGCGAGTATATGGAAAAGCATTCGGTCTCGAGACTTGTCGGGGCCCCTCCCGGATATGTCGGCTATGAAGAAGGGGGACAGCTTACCGAAGCCGTCAGGAGAAGGCCTTATTCGGTTCTTCTTCTGGATGAAATTGAAAAAGCCCATCCCGAAGTTTTTAATATTCTGCTGCAGATGCTTGACGACGGGAGACTGACCGACAATCAGGGGCGGACGGTAGATTTTAAAAATACAATTATTATAATGACTTCCAATCTTGGCTCGCAGATGATTCAGGAGAAGCTTGCCGCCGTTAAGGAGGAAGATTTCGGGGATATTATCGGAGAACTCCGCTCAAGCTTATCGGAGCTGCTACGAAGGACAATCAGACCGGAATTCTTAAACAGGATAGACGAAGTTGTGTTATTTAAACCGCTTCTTAAAAAAGAGCTTATGGAAATTATTGATATTCAGCTTCAGAGAGTGGGAAAGATGCTTGCCGAAAAAGACCTTACTCTTGAAATTCACGAAGGGGTAAAGGAATTCCTTCTTAATGCCGGTTACGATCCTACATTCGGCGCCCGGCCGATTAAAAGGACAATTCAAAAGCACGTTGTTAATCCCCTTTCTGCCGAAATCCTTATGAACCGCTTCCAGGGGGGGGATACCGTTTCCGTTGTTTATCCCGGCGCGGGAAAACTTGAATTTAAAAAGAAATAAATAATCCCCGGAATTTTTATATTCCGGGGAATAAATAATTTTTCCGGGGAATGATATGCTTAAACAAATTGAACTCTCTTCAAAGATTTTTTCCTCAACAAAAGCCCTTAAAATTATTCTTGTTTATGTTGTTCTAAGCGCGGTGTGGATTTTCATCTCCAGCGGTTATGTTGGAAAGATAATAGAGCTTAAGACAATTCAGTTCTGGTGGCAGCTGGTTAAGGACTGGAGCTGGATAATTATATCCTCGGGATTCCTCTATTTCGTGATTAACAGATCGATTTATTTAATTGACAAGGCTAAGCTGGAAGCTGAAAACGCAAACAGGCTTAAGACCGAATTCCTTGCGCAGATGACCCACGAAATAAGAACCCCCCTTTATATATCGCAGAACTTTATGACGAAAATTAAATGGCAGCTGGAAGAAAAAATGACTCCCGAGCTCGCTTCCGATTTCGAAATAATCGAGAACTCAGACCGGAGACTTTTAAGGACCATTGAACTTATTCTGAGAATGTCCGAGATGCAGCTTGGCACCTATAAGCCGATGTTTGCAAATGCCGATTTGCGGAAAGACATTCTGGAAAGAATAGAACACGAATTTGTTTCCCCCGCGGCGGCTAAAGGGTTGGACTTTAAAATTTATTATAAGGCTGAAGAAGCAAGGGTAAACTGCGATGTATTCAGTGTTACAGAAATTCTTAAAAACATAATTGACAACGGAATTAAATTCACCGATAAAGGAAGAATCGAAGTAACGCTCGAAAAAAACTTTAAAGATGAGTTTACTGTAGCCGTACTGGATACCGGAAAAGGAATGTCTAAAGAATTCCAGGCAGAACTTTTTGAGCCGTTTCATCAGGAGGACCGTGGAATTGACCGCCGCTATGAAGGGAATGGCCTGGGGCTGGCCCTTGCTAAAAAATATGCCGAACTGAATAATGCCGATATATCTGTAGAATCGGAACCGGGAATGGGAAGTAAATTTATTCTGACTTTTAAGTCGAAAAGCGCAAAATAGGAATTTTTCCTATTGACACCTGTTTTTTTGACCGAATTGAACTTTGTCTAATACCCGCCTGTTTTCTGAATATTAAACCAAATGTTTCAAAATAGGAGAGTAAATGGGAGAGTCGGGAATACACATTAATTATCTGGCCGTCCTGGTAAGCACTGTTTTAGCTTTTGTATTGGGAGCCCTCTGGTATGGTCCCTTGTTCGGTAAAATCTGGCTTAAAGAAATGAATTTTACTGAAGAAGAATTAAAAAAAGCCAATATGGCAAAAATTTTCGGAACGGCATTCTTTTTAAACTTAATAATAAGTATAAATCTTGCAATGTTTATTGGTCCGAAAGCCGATTTGGGATTCGGCCTGTTTGCCGGAGCTGCGGCAGGAATTGGATGGGTGGCCGCTTCAATTGGAATCACTTATCTCTTCGGAAGAAAATCGCTCCGTTTATTTCTTGTTGATGCAGGATATCAGGCGGTAATTTATACCCTAATGGGGGGAATTCTCGGAGTGTGGAAATAATTATTTCCCCCCGATGAGATTCCTTAATTGAAATTCGTGTCTTATCGGGTGCATTACAGCGTGCTCAAGCATTGCATCAATATTATAGTCGCTCCCCCAGTTGGATTTGTAGGAAGGATTATGAAACAGTTCTTCTTCAATATCCCTTAATGGTATTCTCCATTGTTCTAATAAATTTTTCAGATACTCCTCTTTTACTTCGGCAATATTTTCCGGAGGATAAGGAATTGCGGGAGGGGTAATTCCGAGTTTTTCGCATATCCAGATAATATAGCCGCGGGATGCCCGGAATAAATGAAACAAGAGAGTATCAAGGGACTGGTAATCAGGATCCGGGGTTGCCGGGAGAGGGACATTCTGCTCTTTGGCTTTTTCCCAGGTATTTACAAAGCTTCGGAGATGGATTTCGTGAAGATTTACAAGGGCCTCGGCCCCCTTATATTTATATTCGCCCGAATTTTTCATAGATCTTCTTTATTAGTTATTTGAGTAAACAAAATATAAAACGGCTTAAAGGAAAACAAATGGCAGAAAACAAAACAAGGCCAATTAAAAAAAGCGTTAAGGCATTTATAGATTCTGTTGAAGAGATACCTAAACGTAACGGATGTAAAAGAATTGCATCTCTTTTTTCAGAGGTTACCGGAGAAAAGCCGGTTATGTGGGGGGAGGATATTGTTGGATTCGGCAAGTATCATTACAAATATGAAAGCGGCCGTGAAGGGGACTTTTTCCTTGCGGGTTTTTCTCCCAGGAAGCAGAATATTTCAATCTATCTTATGCCCGGCTACGGATTTATGCCTGAGCTTCGCAAAAAACTGGGCAAGATTAAAGAGGGGAAAGGATGTATATACATCAAAAGCATTGAAGATATTAATCTTGATATCTTGAAAAAACTGGCGGAAGAATCGGTAAAATATATGAGAAAGCAGTATCCGTAAACCCGCCAATCCCCTTTCTTAAAAGGAGATCTATTGTTAAATTGTATAATGTTAATAACCCAATTGAGAAACAGGAAAAGAAATGGTTAGAGCAATAATGCGCCTTCTCCCCTCTCCAATTCTTTTTTTAATTTTATTTGCAATTCCCCTCTCTGCACAATGGCGCAAGACAGCCCCCCTCTACGGAACATCCAATGCTGAATATGTATGGTGCCTTGCGCAGACGGCAGTTTTTTTAAACGGCATCGAGGTCTATTACCAGTATGCCGGCACCAACGACGGTGTGTTTATTTCCAATAATTATGGGGATAGCTGGACAAAGTTTAATGTCGGGCTGGAGAGTTTTGACCGCAATATTCTGTCAATAGTTCCGAGAGGAGTCGTTATATATGCAGCGGGTTATGGCGGAGTATTTAAGTCGGAAACTTTAGGTTCTCAATGGACAAGCATAGCTAAGTATGAAAACGGTTTTACAATGCCTTCGGTAACGGCGCTCGAAGTAAATGATCCCTACATATACGGAGCAACAATGACTGCCGGCGTTTTCCAATCCTCTAACGGGGGAACCAGTTGGAAACAAATAAACAGCGGTCTGCCGTCGACGTCTCTTCTTCAAATAAATAAGCTATACCGCCCCCCTTCCGGCAATCCCCCAGCAATCTATGCGGCAACTGGATTCGGAGTTTATGTGTGTCCGAATAACGGCACCACCTGGTATAGCGCAAACCAGGGTATCCCCTCTTTAACAGAGATTTATTCTCTTACAAGTCTTGGGAATGTTATGCTGGCAGGCACACTTTACGGAACCTACCGCTCCACGAACATGGGGGCAAACTGGGTTAAAGCAGGGGGAATGAGTACAAGTGCAGTTTACTCTTTTGCCGTTTACGGGCAGAATATCTTTGCAGGTACAAGCATTGGAATCTATCTTTCAACCGATTCCGGTTTAAGCTGGCGCAATGTATCTACCGGATCGGATCTTGAGTATGCAACAATTTATTCTCTTGCAGTAATGAGAGGCTATCTTGTCGCGGGAACGTATCAGAAAGGAGTCTGGCGGCGCCCCCTTTCGGAAATGGTGGGAGTAGTTAAAACCGGGTCTCCCCTTCCCGAAAAATTTTCGCTTGAACAGAACTATCCCAATCCATTCAATCCCGAGACCACCATAAGATATTCTTTGGCTGCGAGGAGTAAAATAAAAATAAAGATATATAATTTTGCGGGACAGGAGATTGAGACAGCTGTAGATGAAACCCTGGGCAAAGGAAGCTATTCGTTAACCTGGAATGCAAAAGGTTATGCTTCGGGGGTATATTTTTATAAAGCGGAGATTGTTCCAGCCGACGGCAGCCGCAGCACCGTTCTGACAAAAAAAATGGTGCTTATTAAATAATTAATAGCACCGCAATCATATTAATAAAAATTGTTTTAACCGGCTGAATCAGAAAGAAATAAATGCGCCGGCTTTAAATTCTATAGTATTGGTTGATACTTTAAGGGCAGGCGATTCAAATAGGTATCCAAAATCCTGGTCATACACAACTTCAGTTAAAAAATGAATGCCGAACAAAACCGCCTCGGTACCTACTCCAATCTTATATCCAAACCGGGTTGTGTTGTAAAGGCTCTCTGTGTAAAATGTTTTTGATATTTCATTCCTGTTTAATTCAAAATCCACTTTAGGTCCAGCAAATATATAGGGGGTACAAATGGGGCTTTCGAGGCGCGCCTTGGCAAGAATTGAAAAATCTAATAAGGCATTATCAATATTAAGATACATTTTTTCCCCGGTTCCGTCAGGGTGCTGAGCGTCGGTTAGAAACACTTCAGCGCGGGCCCCCTTTTCAACGTAGTTTATTTCCCCTATCATGCTGAAAACCGGATCATTAAAAAACTCGCCGAAGATTCCTGCATTTACCCTGATTCGGGGGGCGGGAAATTGAGGGGAAGAACCGATATTGTATTCATTTTTATGCTGGGAGACGGTTCCGCCTGCCTTAAATCCGAGATTTTTTAAAAATTGAGCCTGAAGGGATGCTGTAGACAAAAACAGTAAAAGAAGCGAAAATATTAGCTTTTTCATATTTTTTCCGAAGACTTTCGTTTTTTTTGTTTCAAATATAAGGCCTCCCGGGGGAATAAAAAACCGGGAAGCGGGTAAAAATAAGCCCCTTTTATAATTACCAAAAATTTGACAATCTTTTGGGAAACCATTAAATTATAATCGGAACTTTTAATCTGCTTTCAATTGTTCCAACAATAAAAACAGAAAGACCTTTTATGAGCAAGATCATCAAAAACCCCCAGAAACCGATTCAGAAATACCGTTTTTTAGTTCAGTCCATTTTTGCCTTATTGTGTATTTGGATAGGCGTTGAATTCTATTTTTTCATGCAGTTTCTAAATTCCAACGGAATTGCAGAATACTATAACCGTCCCCCCGGCGTTGAAGGATTTCTCCCGATCAGCTCAATGATGAGCGTTTACTATTATCTCATTTCAGGCGAGATTCATCAGGCGCATCCGGCAGGATTTTTCATCTTCCTGGCAATTTTGTCTGTATCTTTTGTGTTTGGAAAGGCATTTTGCAGCTGGCTCTGCCCTGTCGGATTTATTTCCGAGGCGGTCGGAGATTTCGGAGAGAAAATCTATAAGAAATTCCTAAAGCGGGTTCCAAAAATTCCACGCTGGCTCGATTATCCCCTGCGGGGCCTGAAATATCTTCTGCTGGCATTTTTTGTCTATGCAATTTTCTTTTCAATGAGCGCTCTTGCGCTTAAATATTTTCTTGATACCCCTTATAATGTAATGGCCGATGTTAAAATGTATCTTTTCTTCGCGGAAATATCCCGGTTCGCATTAATAATAATAGCAGCGTTATTCGTTCTGTCAATTTTTATCCGCGGATTTTGGTGCCGCTTCCTGTGTCCTTACGGCGCTCTGCTTGGATTAACAGGATTCTTCAGCTTATTTAAAATTACAAGAAACAGTTCAAGCTGTATTGACTGCAGTTTATGCGCGAAGGCCTGCCCTTCCAGAATTAAAGTGGATAAAGTGGATTTTGTTCTGTCGGACGAATGTACTTCCTGTATGAGCTGTGTTGATGCCTGTCCCGTTGCAGATACTCTTGAATTAAAATTTATGACAAAGAGGACTTTTAATAAAAAATTCGTAGCTTTAATAGTAGTTCTGATATTTATAATTGTTACAGGAATAGGAATGATTTCCGGCAACTGGAAAAACAATGTAACCAAGGAAAAATATTTGGAATACTACAAGGACATAGATGCCCTTGGACACCCCACAAGCACAGAACAAATTAAAGAACTGAACAAAATTTCGAGCAAAGAGGAAACCAATGGATCCCAAAAAGGAAGGTAATTTGCTTAAGAAAATTTTTCATTTATTTATTCCCCCCGACCAATGGAAGCTCCCTGTAATTATTATGCTGGGAATTTTCACGGGACTCGGTTTTTATGTCTTCCATATTTCAAAAGCATCCTCATACTTATCAGATGACTCAAAAGTCTGCATCAACTGTCATATTATGCGTCCCCAGTTTGCAACCTGGGAGCGGGGAAGCCACGGCCGCGTTGCAGTATGCAACGACTGTCATGTTCCTCACGATAATGTTTTTAATAAGTATCTTTTCAAGGCGCAGGATGGATTAAGGCACGCCTCAATGTTCACATTAAGGCTTGAGCCGCAGGTAATACAAATTAAGGATGCAGGAAAAAATGCCGTTCAGCAAAACTGCATTCGATGTCACGAAAACAATATTCACCCAATCTCCGTAAGAGCCTTAACGGCGAAAGGAATTACGGATGACTCTGAAATTTACTGCTGGCACTGTCACAGGGAAGTGCCGCACGGACGGGTTAACAGTCTCTCTTCAACACCGCACGCGGTTGTGCCCGATTTATCTTCTCCGGTTCCGCAGTGGATAACCGATAATATTAAAAAAGAATCTAACAGAAAGTAAAGAGGTGGAAATGAAACCGATTAAGGAAATCTTAAAAAACAAGCCCTATATGGGGTGGGTGTTTTTTATTGCAACAGTAATTGTGGTGTTTGTATTAGGATTATTTGCCTCTTCAATAATCGAAAGAAGGAATGAATCATTCACTCTTCAGATGGTTAAACCGCTTGCCGACTGGGAGCCGAGGAATGAAGTATGGGGAGAAAACTTTCCCCGCGAGTTTGAAACTTATATGAAGATGAGCGATACGACTTTTAGAAGCAAATATGCAGGCTCTGCGACAATTGATTACCTGAAGGAATATCCCGAGCTTGTTGTTATGTGGGCGGGATATGCTTTTTCAAAGGAGTATAATCAGTCCCGCGGCCATTATTATGCAATTGAAGATGTTAGAAAAATCCTGCGCACCGGCGGAAACGCTCAGAGCCCTCAGCCGGCAACTTGCTGGAGCTGCAAAAGCACAGACGTTCCGAGAGTAATGAATAAGATGGGAGTTGCAGAATTTTACAAGGGGAAATGGAAAGATCTCGGCTCCGAAATTGTTAATCCGATCGGCTGCCAGGACTGTCACGATCCAAAGACAATGAATCTCAGAATTACACGTCCGGCTCTTGTTGAAGCCCTTGAAAGACAGGGAAAGGATATTACTAAATTCACACGCCAGGAAATGCGTTCCCTCGTTTGCGCTCAGTGTCACGTAGAATATTACTTTAAAGGGGAAGGGAAGTATTTAACATTTCCGTGGGATAAGGGCTTTTCCGCCGAACAGATGGAGCAGTATTATGACGAGGCAACATTTACCGATTGGACACACGCTCTGAGCAAGGCGCCAATGCTTAAGGCACAGCATCCCGATTACGAACTTTATATGACCGGCGTTCACGCCGACCGAAATGTATCCTGCGCGGACTGTCATATGCCTTACAGATCAGAAGGGGGAGTTAAGTTTACAGACCACCATATTCAAAGCCCTCTCAATAACGTAGAAAATTCCTGTCAGGTCTGTCACCGCGAAAAAACAGATAAGCTTATAAAAAATGTAAATGACCGGCAGGATAAGATTCAGGAACTCAAGAGAATGGCAGAAAAGGCTCTTGCCGCAGCCCATATGGAAGCAAAAACAGCTTGGGACAATAAGGCAACAGAAGAGGAAATGAAGCCGGTTCTAAAACTCATACGCCAGGCTCAATGGAGATGGGACTGGGTGGCTGCAGCCAACGGAGTTGGTTTCCATTCGCCGGTTGAAGCAATGAGAGTGCTTGGAAATTCAATACAGAAAGCCGAAGAAGCAAGAAGAATGCTCGCGACCATCCTGATTAAGCATAACGTTAAATATCCCTTTCAGCTTGCAGATATTTCTACAAAAGAAAAAGCCCAGAAATATATTGGCCTGAATATGGAGGAATTAAAGAAGGACAAGGCGGATTTTCTTAAAACAACAGTTCCCGAATGGGATAAGAAAGCAAAAGAAAGACAGGGAACATTATATAAATATTAATGACGTTTGTTAATATTATTAATTTTATCCCCGGTAAAGCCGGGGATTTTTTTTGTTTCTCTTTTCAAAGTCTATTATTTATAATAACACCAGATAATTCGGAGTTTTAATGATTTCCCCCTTAAAAATTAAAAAAGCCGGGGCGCTTAATAAGAGTCTGGATAAAATAAATATTCTTCACGAACGTACAGGCAGGAAAACAAAGCGGTGGGGGTGGATCCGATTTACGGTTTTTATTACCGGCCTGATTCTTCTTCTGGCTGCATTCCAGGGAGGGAATTCTATTTTTGCAATTACAGTTGCGGCACTCTTTATTCCCGCTTTTATTGCCGTCTCTATAATGCAGGGAAAAATAATAGCTGTTTATGAAAGGCAGAAAGACTGGATTGCAATCAAAAAAAGTCACATTGCCAGAATAAATCTGGACTGGAGCGGTGTTCCTCATAACAGTAAATTTGAAGAGTACGGATCTTCATACCTGGAAGCCGATCTCGATCTTACCGGGGAGAGGTCATTGCATCAGTTGATTGATTATTCTAAGACGAAAGAGGGGGGCGAGCTTTTAAGGGACTTTCTTATTAATCATCCGGCCGATTCGGATCTTATAAGAAAAAGGCAGTCTGTAATTAAAGAGCTTAATTCGTATTCCGGCTTCAGAGAAAAATTTCTCCTTACTCTGCGCCGTGCATCAAAAAAAGAAATTACATCCGCACCTCTTTTAAAGTGGGTTGCGGGAATAGATAAAAGCAATTCGCTAAGCGGAACTCTAAAAATTCTGATTCCCCTTTACGCCGGTAACATTTTAATTGTTACGGCAATTGCGGCCGGGATTATACCAATTGAGTGGAGCGGATTGCTTTTAATAAGCATATTAATCAATTTTCTTAATCAGGGGAAAATCGGCGCAATTATTAGTTCCGGCGAAGCAATAGGAGAGAAGCTTAAGGAATTCATTGGAATTTTAAGTTTTATAGAAAAAGGAAATTTTAAAGAGAGGCCGGAATTATCCCGGCTCGCTTTTCCTCTTACCGGAAAGGGGAGAAGCCCCGCCCGGCAGATTGCCGGAATCAGTTCCGGCATCGAAACAATTGCGGCGCGCAGCAATCCTCTGGTATTCTTGCTGTTTCTTTTTATTTTTCCGCTTGACTATATAATGGCGGCCGCGGTTGAAAAGAAAAAAAATCTGATTGCCGGCAATTTGAAAGAATGGCTCGAGACAATTAATAAATTTGAAGTTTTTGTATCGCTGTCGGTTTTTGCACAGCTGAATCCGGAGTACTCCTTTCCTGAAATAAAAAACAAAGACAATTCCGCATTGCTGAAGATGCAGGACGCCGGGCACCCGCTTTTGCCGGCCGGTAAAAAAATATGCAATGACTTCGAAATAGAAGTAAAGGGAACACAGCATCTCATTACCGGTTCAAATATGTCGGGTAAGAGTACATTTCTCCGTACAGTCGGAATAAATATCTGTCTTGCATACTCCGGGGCGTCCGTTAACGCTGCCCGGTTTAACTTTGTACCGGTCCGACTCTTTACCTGCATAAAGGTAAGCGACTCAGTAATTGACGGCATATCCTATTTTTATGCCGAAGTAAAAAGGCTCAAAATGCTCTTGGATGAAATGGAATTGGAAGAAGAGCGCCCGGTAATTTATCTTGTTGACGAAATATTTAAAGGCACCAACAACGTCGAAAGGCTAAAAGGAAGCGAATCTTTAATTAAATATTTATCGGTTAAATTCGGTTCCGGTTTAATTTCAACCCACGACCTTGAGCTTGTTAAATTATCCTCTTTGTTAAACACCCTTAAGAATTTTCATTTCAGGGAAGAAATAAAGGGGGGAAAAATGGAGTTCGATTATAGGCTCCATCCGGGGCCATGCCCAACAACCAATGCATTATTAATCATGAGGGAAAACGGCCTCCCGGTTGAATGATACTCCTTTTTTGCATTGAATGAAGCACCGTTTATGAGTTATATTTCATATAATAAGGAAAAGCGGGCGGGGTATGAAAAATACATTTTTAATTTTTCTGTGGATAGTACTTTCCGGATGCGGCTCCGGAGGAGACGCCGAAATATATTCCCCTGCAGAGAATTTTTATCAATCCAATAAAGAATCGGAGCATTTTAAAGTAACTGTGTATGGAACAATCCCTGCCGCGGCTACAGATTCAATTCTTAATAAGCTTGAAAGAAATTTTCTTAGGGTTTGCACCGATATTCTGGGAAGGTCCGCAGAAAGAAAGACCGAAATTAAAGTATGGGCTGCACAGTCACAATTTTATGATGATATGAAAAAAGACCTGGGGGTGATTTACTACGGCTCCGGCGGATATGTATACGGGCCGTATGAAGCAAGAATCTTATATTCTGCTCCCGCGTCGGCTTCGCAGGCTGCCCTGCACGAATTCTGCCATTGCGTTTCAATGATGCTTAACAGGACAATCCCTAATAATCCAAGATGGCTTTGGGAGGCGGCGGCAATATATGAAAGCGGGGAGTTCATCCATCCCCGGAATATAAGTTCTATTGCCGCGGGTAATTTCCCCACGCTGGATAATATGAACAGGGAATTCAATCAGGGAGGACAGATAATATATCAGGTGGGTTATCTGGTGGCAGATTATATAATCTCCGTTTTCGGATTTGAAAAATTCCGGTCGTTAATATTAAGCAACGGCGATATTTCCGGAATTCTATCCCTGACCGCAGAGCAGTTCAATTCGGACTGGAAAAATTTTGTTAAGAATAAATATTCTATTTAAAAGAGAATTATTCCCTTCTTTTGTAAATTACCCGGTAAGAATAATTTTAAAACAAAACACGATGCAATATGAATAAAATAATTTCCGTGTGCATTACCCTGGCGGCTCTAATAATTACCGGATGCGGCAGCAAAGCAATTGAACCGAAAAATTTTGATGAGGTTTTTGAGAAGACGGCATTTTATAAGGCTGAATATGAAACTCCCATTCCGGACCATATAATAGACGCGGTTAATTATAAAGACTCCCTTTTCTTTTTTACTACTCACGAAGGCGCTTCCCTCTTTAAGCTTGACCTTAAAACCCGCAAAATAAATAAGATTGCAAAAAACGGTAAAGGCCCCGGCGGATATCAGTCCCCGTTTGCGCTTCAGCTGGTTAATAACACTCTCTTCTTTAATGACATACTTGACAACCGGCTTCAGGTAATTGACTTTAACGGGAAATACCTGAAGGAATATAAAATAAGAAGGTTTGTGATGTCCCTGAGGTTTTACAGGGACGCAAGGGACCTTGTCTATCTTCTTAACGGCGGATTCGGATTTGATAATTATCTGGCGCGCAATGACGATAAAACGTTTTTCAAAGTGCCGTTAAAGTTCCGCGATTATCCTCTGGTGAAGGCTCCCATAAATATGTTCGAAGACAACGGAATCCTCTATTTTGCCTCTCCTTTTGAGTATTCAATTTTTACTCTTAATCTTGCCGGCGGCAGTGAAGGAACCATTCCGCTGCAGGGAATTGCCGAACCGTTTGACTGGAGCGGGTATAAGGAGAATAAAATAAATCTGGACGAGGTTAAAAGAATTGAAATGACTCTTTGGAACAGCAAGCCGGTCAGATTCGAAAAGATGGTTTTAAACGGAAAGCTTTATTTCCTCTTCACCGTTACCAGCATAAGAGAGGAAGAGACAAATTATATAATAGATTCATCCGGAAAGGGAATTGCGGCATTCAGGACTAAAGACAATATTATGTTCGGCACTCACGGAGACAGAATATATTTCTATGAGATAGATTCAGCCGCAAAGATTCTTAAGGGCTTTACCGAATATAAATTGAAAGAGGGTATTATTAAATAAAAGGGAAGCATAAACTGAACAGACTCTAATCTGAAAAATATCTTTCGGTAAAATGCCCTGGATTAATTAGTAATTTGGAGAGTAAAATGAAAATAACCGCAAAAGAGCTTACACCGGAATTGTGGAAGGAAGTAGAAATCCTTTTCGGCAGCAACGGAGCCTGCGGCGGATGCTGGTGCCAGTCCTGGAAAATTAAGAAAGGGGAGAAGTGGGATGATATTAAAGGGGCAACGGCAAAAAGAAGGTTTAAAAAAGAAATTTTGGATAAGACAGCGGACGGAATTATTGCATTCGAGGGGAAAAAACCGGTAGGCTGGTGCAGTTACGGTCCGCGTACTTCTTATCCCCGTCTTGAGAGGGCGCGTACACTAAAATGTGATGATGCCGAAAAGGTATGGTCAATAACCTGCTTCTTTGTTACAAAGGAATACCGGCAAAAGGGAGTCGCATCTATATTGTTGAAAGGGGCTCTGAATGGAATTAAAAAAAGAGGGGGGCGGATTGCCGAAGGATATCCCTCAAAGCCCGATTCCGCGGGGAAATACATAGATGCTTTTGCCTGGACGGGCACGCTGTCCCTCTTTGAGAAGGGAGGTTTTAATGTGGCGGGAAATCCGGGGGGAAGTAAAGTTAGAGTTAGAAAAACAGTAAAATAATATTAATTTCAGCGCAAAAACCCTCCTTTAACCGAATAAACAGCCCGATTTTTTCACCGATAATAAGCGTGATATAATAATTATATATCTTTGCAAAGCAATTTTATGGAGATACAATGGAAACATCAGTAATCAAAGACTTTTTAAAGAATATTGAATTATTCAAGGATCTGAATGAGAAAGAAAGAGAATCGCTGGCGGCAAATTTTGAACCGAAACACTATGAAAAAGGAACGATGCTCTTTGTAGAAAACAACCCGCGCAAGAATCTGTTTTTAATAATAGACGGCGAAGTTGAATTGTTCAAAAAAACCCCTTTCGGAGAAGAAAAACGGCTTGCATTTTTTAATCGCTTCGATTTTATTGGCGAAGGAGCTCTTCTTGACGATTCCCCCCATTCATCATCTGCCAGGGCAACGCTCAATACTTCGTGCGTTTTATTAAGCAGAGATAAATTCGCAAAACTTTTGCAGGAGGAGAGCCAGACTGCAATTAAAATATTCGGGCAGATTGCAAAGGTAATTTCGCGCAGAATGCAGGCGGCAAATACCCGCTCGGTGAATTTAACTGCTCAGTACCAGTCGGGCAGAACACGCACCGAACACGATCTGCTTGGAGACCGCGAAGTGCCTTTTGAATTTTATTACGGGGTGCAGACTTTACGCGGACTTGAAAATTTTAATATAAGCGGAGTAACACTTCAGTTTTATCCTGTTCTTGTAGAAGCCCTTGGAATGGTTAAAATGGCGGCCACAAAGGCAAATTACGATTTAGGACTTCTATCTAAGCCTGTGGCAGATGCAATAATAAGCGCGTGTGCAGAAATAATGAACGGAAAACTCCATACCCATTTCGTTATAGATATGATTCAGGGGGGAGCCGGTACATCTACAAATATGAACGCAAACGAAGTAATAGCAAACCGCGCTCTTGAGCTTCTCGGTTATGAAAAAGGGGATTATAAATACTGCCATCCGAACAATCATGTCAATCTTTCCCAGTCTACCAACGACGCTTATCCTACTTCAGTAAAGATTGCTCTTATTAACAGCAATAAGAAACTTGTTGATGTCTTAAAATCCCTTATCGAATCCTTTCACAAAAAAGGAAAAGAGTTCTCCAATGTTATTAAAATGGGAAGAACCCAGCTTCAGGATGCAGTGCCAATGACACTCGGGCAGGCATTTGAAGCCTATGCCGCTACATTGGGAGAAGAGATTGAAAGACTTGAACAGAACGCAAAACTGTTTTTGGAGGTGAACATGGGAGCCACGGCAATAGGCACCGGAATTAATGCCGATCCCGATTATGCGGATAAATGCATTGAGCATCTTAAAGAAATTACCGGATTTGATGTTGTTCTTGCGGCCAATCTTGTTGAGGCAACCCAGGATACCGGCGCTTTTGTTATGTATTCATCCGCAGTTAAAAGACTGGCCGTAAAGCTTTCCAAGATCTGCAACGATCTTCGTCTTCTTTCTTCGGGGCCCCGCACCGGATTTAACGAAATTAATCTTCCTCCAATGCAGCCCGGTTCTTCAATTATGCCCGGCAAGGTTAATCCGGTAATTCCAGAAGTAGTAAACCAGATTGCATTCAAAGTGATTGGCAACGACCTTACAGTTACACTTGCCGCAGAAGCGGGACAGCTTGAACTGAACGTTATGGAGCCGGTTATTGTCCAGAGCATTTTTGAATCGATTGAAATGCTTAAGAACGGAATGACAACTCTTAAATATAAATGCATTGACGGCATTACGGCAAACGAAAAGAGATGCCGCGAACTGGTTGAAAACAGTATCGGATTGGTTACAGCGCTTAATCCGGTTCTCGGATATGAAGTCTCTACCAAACTTGCAAAGGAAGCCCTCGAAAACAACCGGGGAGTTTATGAACTGGTTCTTGAACAGAATCTTCTTTCGAAAGAAGAGCTCGATAGAATACTTGCTCCTGAAAATATGATTGGGCCGAAGAAAATGAAGTATTTTGTGGGGGGGGGCGTTAGGCCCCCTTAGTTTTCGCCCGTTATGTCGAACGAATACGACTATTATGTCGAATCACTCCGCTTCTTCCCGAAAAATAGTCCGAATTTAGACCATTTTGTTGATTTTTTTTAATGGCACATCTTTTTCAGTATATTAAACAGGAAACCAGGAGCATACAATGAAGAAATTAGCAGTTTTAACAATAGCCTTCTTTTTTACCTTCGGAATACTCTCTCTTTCGGCACAGAGCAAAGGGGAACAGGTAAAGAATCAGGATAAAAATAAAATTGAAGAAAAAACACAGGTTAAAGATAGATTTCAGCACGGAAGGGGTTTTGTTGATAAAAACGGAGACGGGTTTAACGACAACGCTCCGGATGATGACGGTGATGGAATTCCAAACGGACTCGATCCTGATTTCAGGAAAGGTATGATGCATAAAAAAGGAATGGGCTTTGTTGATGCAGACGGAGACGGAATAAATGACAATGCCGGAAAGGGAAAAGGAAAGATGACAAAACAGGGATTCGGTATGGGACACAAGGGAATGGGAATGCAAAAGGGAAATCCTGCCGGGGGCGGAATGAAAGGTAAGGGGCATCCGTCCGGTAAATAATTAATTTCATCAAGGCTCCGTCCGGAGCCATTTTTAAGGATGGTTTATGAAATCATTACGTTTAATCTTAAGCGCTGCAATCTTTTTATCCATTCATACATATATCAATGCACAGGTATCTCTTCAGCTGACGACGGAACAGGAATTCAACAGCAATCCTTTCCGCTCCAAGACCCCCGAAAAAAACTTTATTTCATCATACGATTTTACTCTTCAGCAGGAAATAGGCTCCTTCGGATATATGTATAACGGAACTATATATAATTTCAGCAATACCCCCGATAGGAATTTCTACTGGCATATGGGGGGCTTCTGGAAGAGCTTTGAAAATTCGGCAATATCAGTTTCGGCCGAACAAAGAATAAACGACCCGATTTATACCTATTTCGATTATTTTGAAGCCGCGCTTAATTATGAGCACCAGTTCTCTTTCTGGGATATGACTCTTGACCTCTATCCCTCTCTGGTTTATACTTCTTATAAAAACATTTCTATTCTGAACAATGTTAAAACCTCATTAACTCTTTCAATAAATAAACCTTTCGAAACCGGTACAACAATAATAACCGGCGGCGCAATAAACCATAAGATTTATACCAGTCCCGACAAGCAGGATTGGGTTTCAATAGTAAATGACAGCGGCGCCGTAGAAAATGTACTTATCAAAAGCCAAAATGCAACTAGTATATCACAGCTGACCGGGTTTCTTAGAATTGCCCAGTCCATAACGCCGACAACCGGCATCGCGGCCCAGTATACAAATAAATCAATAATTAGCGGAGTAGCAAGTTCGGTTAAGCTTCTTAATCTTACGTACGGGGATGAATCGGAAATGTTTGATGATCCGGTAAACTATGGAGCCAACTCTCTTCTTGTTGAACTGACTCAGATTTTCTTTGAAGACCTGCAGATTAAATTAGGTTACTATTACAACAGTAAAAATTATCCTTCACAGGGAATTTACTTAAACGAAAGCGATTATATTACCGACATTACGAGGAAAGACACACAGAATATATTTCAGTTTTCAGCCTCTAAAAAATTCAGCCTGGGGGAAAATATTGACCTCAATATAGGACTCAAATTTTATACAATCAGCAACAATTCGAACAGCTATCTCTTCAAGTATGACAGCCGGGCTTTCAATATTAACGCTGGGATTTCGTTTTAATGCGCGCCCGGTTTATATATGCAGAACAAATTGAAAGAAAGATTTTGTAAATTAGGAAGAATTTAATCGGCAGAGAATGAAGCAGCTTAAAAAAATACTAATTCAGCCCAGAAGCATAATGCTGATTTTTCTTGTTACCGCCGTTCTTGTTATAACATCGGCTCTTATAGAGCTGAACCAGAGCCGTAAAGAAACGCTCGAGCTCATGAACAAACAGAGCCATTCCCTTCTTGAAACTCTTCTTGCGTCATCTTCCAATGCTCTTCTTTCCAGCGAAAGAATAGAAGAGGAGCTGAGGGGCAGGCTCTTAAATAATGCCTCCCTAATCAGAATGATGTTTGAAAAAGGACAGATTACAAACGCTTTTCTGAAATTAATTGCAAACGAAAATAATATTTACCGGATAAATATATTTGACCGCTTTGGCAATAAATTATTTTCGAGCTCAATTGAAAGTCATACCGGAATAGATGAAAAAGAGGGGCCTCTTGAAAATCTTGCTCCCATCTTCAACGGAGAGGCGGATACTCTTATAGTGGGAATAAAGCAGGCCCGCTTTATGGAAGGGAGCCGCTATGCCGTGGCTCTTGCGGCAAAGGAAAATTGTGCAGTCGTATTGAATGTAGACGCCGGCGAACTGCTTAAAATAAGAAATCAGCTGGGATTTGGAGTTCTTTTAAAAGATATTTCACAGAACAGCAATATAATCTATGCCGTACTGCAGGACAATGACAATATAATTGCAGCGGCAGGCAATACAGGGCTTGTGGATTTCCTCGACTCGGCAAAAATTGCGCTGAATCTGAATGGTAATTACTCATATGTTATCTTAAATAAGGGCGGGACAGATATTTTTGAAGCCAGGCATTTGTTCAATTATCAGGAAGTTCCGGTAGGGGTTTTCAGAGTCGGACTCTCGATGGAACCTATTAATAATCTTAACCGCAGGGCGATGCAGAGAATTGTGGTTGTTTCTATTTTGCTCATTGTACTTGGCTCAATAGCATTTGCGTTTATTTTCATAAGGCAGAACTATCTGCTGCTAAGCAGAAAATTCAGCTCTCTAAGAGAGTATTCGAACGCTATTGTTGATAATATTGAAGACGCAATTATACTTCTTGACGAACAGGGGACTATTATTTCAGTTAACGAAAAAACAGGGAATTTGCTGGGAGTGGAGCCCGACGATTTAAGGGGACGCCACATTTTGGAGGCTGCGGGGAACCTTTGCCGGACCGCAATAGAAGACAACAGGCCGGTTACCGAGACTTCCTGCTATATTGATAATAAATGGAAAACCCTGTTAATTTCAAAATCTTCTTATATGGATGAGCAGGCAAAAGAAAACCGGATACTGGTTATTAAGGATCTTACCCGGATTAAGGAAATGGAAAAACAGGTAGAAAGGCAGAACCGTCTTGCGGCAATGGGAGAGCTTGCATCAAGTGTTGCTCATGAAATAAGAAATCCTCTTAATGCCATCTCGACTATAGTTCAGCAGCTTAATAAGGATTTTCGTCCGGCAGAACATATTGATGAATACAAATCATTAACAAGCCTGGTTTATGGCGAGGTAAAAAGAATTAATTCAACTATAGAAAGTTTTTTAAAGTTCGCCCGTCCTGTAGAAATAAATCCCGAATTGTTCAGACTTGAGGAATTGCTTAATCAGCTTTCCAGGCAATATTCCCGTATTGCAGAGGAAAAAGAAATCAAATTCAGCGCGGCAAGTTTGTACGGCGGGGAAGTAAGATGGGACAGGAATCAGATTATACAGGCTTTTATTAATATAATAGAAAATGCATTCGACGCAGTAACCGCAGGAGGACACATTACTGTTTCGGCTTCGGAATCAGAGAATGATTTGATAGAAATAAGTTTTTCCGATTCGGGTGCGGGCATTAATCCGGATGACTTCGAAAAAATATTTAATTTATACTATACTACGAAAAAGCAGGGAAGCGGAATAGGGCTGAGCATAGTTCAGAAGATAGTAGATGCGCACAATGGAACAATTAGCATAAGCAGCGCCTCCGGTTCCGGAACCACTTTTATTTTGACGCTTCCTAGAACAGTTTGAGGAAAAGGATGAAAGAATTTAATCTTTTATTAATTGACGACGAAGAGATTCAATTAACCTCTCTTAAGGCCTATTTAGGCAGGAGAGGTTATAATATTTTTACTGCATCGAGCGGTGAAGAGGGGTTAAGGATTGCCAGGGAAAACCTGATTGATATTGTTCTAACCGATTACCAGATGCCCGGATGGAACGGGCGTGACGTGGTAAAGAATATTAAAAAGCTTAACCCTGAAATCGAAATTGTGGTTATGACTGCATACGGTACAATAGAAACGGCTGTTACATTGATGAAAGAAGGGGCTTATGACTATCTTACAAAACCTATTAATCTGGATGAACTGGATACGGTTCTTGCGCGGCTGAAAGAGAGAAGCCATCTGCTATCGGAAAACAGGATACTCCGTTCCACGCTGAACGATAAATTTAAATTTGATACTATAATTACCCGGAACCCCGAGATGGAATCGGTAATAAATACCGCTGGAAGAGTAGCGCAGTCAAAATCAACCGTTCTTCTTCTGGGCGAGAGCGGAAGCGGCAAGGAATTAATCGCCAAGTCAATTCATTATGCAAGTCCGCGCCGCGACAAGCCCTTTATTACTGTTAATATGGCCTCATTATCGGAAAACCTGATAGAAAGCGAACTGTTCGGACACGAGAAAGGATCTTTCACCGGGGCAATTTCAAAAAGGACAGGAAGATTCGAGGAGGCTGACGGAGGAACCCTATTTATTGATGAGGTGGGGGATATTCCTATGGGGGTTCAGGTTAAACTGCTGCGGGCAATCCAGTTCGGCGAGTTCCAAAGAATTGGAAGCGGTCAGACTCTTCAGACCGATGTGCGCATTATTGCCGCTACACACAAGAATCTCGAAAAAATGATTGAGGAGGGGACTTTCAGGCAGGATTTGTACTACCGGCTTAATGTAGTACAAATTAATATACCTCCTCTGCGCAACAGGAAAGAGGATATTCCTCTTCTGCTTAATTCGTTTATCAAAAAATATTCTGCAGAAACAGGAAAGACAATTGCCGGAATATCAAAAGAGGCAATAGACATTTTAATGAAACACGGCTTTCCCGGAAACATCAGAGAGCTTGAAAATATAATTGAAAGAGCGGCCGTACTATGCAGAAGCGAAATTATTACAAAAGAAGACCTTCCAATTCTATCGGGGGAAAAGAAGAATAATGCCCTTTTCGATCCTGAAAATCTTGACGAAGGATATGAAAATAAAATGAAGGCTTTTGAAAAGGCTATGATAGAGGAAGCTTTAAGGAGGACGGGGGGCAATAAGAGCGCAGCGGCGAGGCTTATTGGAATAAGCGAGCGGCATCTGCGCTCAAGACTCGAAAGACTGGATTAAGACTTCAGTTCCACACCGGGATCGTTTTCATATGCAGAACCTATTCTGCAGAGCTCGTCAAGAACTTCCGAAAAGAGCTCGAATAAGTCTTTCAGTCTCTCTTTATCTTTGATTACTCCCGTTACCTGAAAATAAAGTTCATCCACTCCCTCCGGAAATTTTTTCCTGAAATATCCCTCATCGTCCTTAACCATTAAATGAATACTCTTCTGCTTTTCAATTAAGGAGCGGATTTTCCTGTTGTTTAGAAGCCGGCGCACTTTATCCTCCGGTTCTCCCTGTATAATGAAATCCTCGTCAAACTGCGAATCTCCAATTTCAACATCCTGCATCCGGAATAGTTTGCCAATCCAGCTGAAAATACTCTTGCGGTAAATATTAAATCTAAAACCGTCTTTGTTTACATAAGGCGCTCTCATGCGGGTATAGGTAATGTGCGCGTTGTTGGTGTGCACTGTATAAGTGTCCAGCGTAATTGTCCACTCGCCGTGGTCAAGAATTACCGCGCCGTTTTTAAATAACTTATCCTCCGAAAAGTCTCCTCCGATTTCCCGGCTTAATTCCCCCCATATTTCATTTTTGCTTGGGCCGAACATTTGTCTTAGCATGCTCATTTTCTTTCCTTGTAATTAGTGCCTTAATGTGACAAAAAAAAGGCGGGTAGTGTTCCCGCCTTTTATTAAGTTTTATTTTTCGGGATATAAAACGACTCTCAAATAGTTGTCTTTATTAAAGAATTTTTTGGCAGCTGACTGAATATCGGCCGCGGAAAGGGCCTTTATTCTATTTTCGTTTGGCAAAAAGTCTTCCAGGGAGATTCCGTAACGGAGAGCCCCTCCAATCCAGGCAATCCAGGATGAGTTTTCCTTTGAATCTTTTTCAAACGCCTTAAGCTGTGTTTCCCTTACTTTATTAACATACTCCGCTTTTAATGGATAATTTGCAACGCTGTCAATCTGTGACATAATAACCGAACACAATTCTTCGGCTCTCTGCGGCTGGCATCCGAAAGATATTCCGATAATATATTCCCCCTTAGGTTCTTTTGAAGCGCTGGATACAACCTGTATTCCATACGTTCCCCCTTTGTCTTCGCGGATTGCCTCGCGCAGTTTTATATTCATTACTTCTGTAAGAGATTCAAGCAGATATGCCTCCTCTCTTGTCCAGGAAATGTCCCCGGTAAAATAATACTGAACGCTGCTTTTCTGTTCTATTCCCTTTTTTACTTCCTTTAGAATAACCCCCTTGGGATATCTCATTCCGGCGTCTTTGAAGTCTTCTTTTTGTCCGGTTGAAGGGAGTCCGCCGATATATTTTTCTATCAAAGGCTTAATATTTTCTATCTTAAAGCTTCCGGCAAAAGTGAAAGTGAAATCGCCGGCGTTGGCAAACCGTTCTTTATAATATTCAAATGCCTTGTCGTAATTTATTTCCTTCAGCCCTTCAAGATTTAAAGGGATTCCTCTTTTGTGGTAATTTACTATGGTTACATTTACAGTATCGATAAAGACATTCTCGGGACTTCCGGACCTGTATTTTAAAAGGTTTTCCGACATTGAATATAATGACCTGAACACGGAGGTGTCTTTGCGGGGATTGGTAAAATAGAGATAGTTAAGGCGGAACATAGTTTCGAGGTCTTTAAGGCTTGCGCCCCCGTCCATTCCTTCGCTATATAAAGAAATGCGGGGAGTAACATAGGCATTTTTACCGGTGAGATATTTTTTAAGATCAGGCTGGGTAAAACTTCCTGCGCCCGCCTGGGAAATATAGTTCGGCGCCATAGTAACCGTGCGGTGGAACTTTTCATCATAAAGAGAACTTCCCCCCTTGCTGTATGCGCTGAACAGCACCTCGTCATTTTTGAAGTCTGTCGGTTTAAGATAGACCGTTGCCCCGTTTGAAAGTTCGAGTTTTGTGATATTCATTTTTTCATCTTTCGATTCGGAAACAATCTTCCCCGGTTTAATTTCAAACGGAATTAATTCCTGGCTGATGGTTTTATCTACATAAGCTTCAATTTTTTCTTTCCCCGCTTCAGTTAAGATTTTGGCAAGGGCTTCCTGTGCAGGCTTGGTCACTCCCTCTTTTTCAGTCATTGAAACGGTTACAACCCTGTTTTCGTCTCCAAAAGAGCGATTAATAAATTCGGTGATATCCCCGGCTGTAATAACGGGAACCACTTTCCTGCCTATTTCAAAGTTGGTTTCTTCATTTGGATAGGTTTCCCCTTTAAGATAATTTTCAATTATTCTGTCAACCAGTTCTGCCGATTCTCTTTTATCTTTTTCCTTAACCCGTTCTTCAAGAACTCTCAGGTATTCTTTTTTCTGTCTTTCAATTTCAGTTTCGGTAAAGCCGAATTTTTTTGCGCGTTCAAGTTCAATCAATACGGCCTTTAATCCCTTTTCAACATTATTGTCTTTCGGAATAACTACTACAGCCGATGCGCTGGCGCTTCTTACAAAGCCGCCTCCCGGCGCTATTTGCGCAAATAAAAATGGAGCATCCGGTTTAAGCCTTATTTCTTCAAGCCGCTCCATAATTAATCCTGTAAAGATTGCCCCCATTGCATCTTCCTTAAAGTCTTTATATGTAAGAGTCGCATATGGTTTGGTCTTGTAATATATTATGGCCGTTGACATGGGCAGTTCTTTATCCGATTCTATAGAATATAAAGTTTCTTTATGAGGGGGGACATCAAATTCGGTCCGCTTGCGGGGGTTCTTAACTGGAGGAATTACACCGAATTCTTTCTTTATCATATTTTCCACATCTTTTACCATAAAATCACCAACGGCAACAACAGCCATCAAATCGGGACGGTACCAGTCCTTGTAGAATTTCTTTAAAGTTTCGTGCTTAAACGACTCAAGAATTTCCTTTTTGCCGATTGGGAGGCGTGATGCATATTTGGAGTTTTTAAGCAGCACAGGAATCATTTTGTCTGTAATTCTCCCCTGAGCGCCTCTTCCGAGTCTCCATTCTTCAATAATAACACCCCGTTCCTTATCAATCTCCTCCGGTTCAAAAGCAATATTATGAGCCCATTCGCTTAAAATCTGAAATCCTTTTTCGAGATTTTCTTTTTTATCGGTTGGCATCTGCAGCATATAAGTTGTTTCGTCCATTCCGGTGCCGGCATTAAGTTCCGGTCCGAAACGCATTCCAATCCCCTCAAGAAAATTTACTATTTCCTGTTTTTTGAATTTCTTTGTGCCGTTAAATGCCATATGTTCAACAAAATGGGCAAGTCCCTGCTGGTTATCGTCTTCAAGAACAGAGCCGGCATTAACGGCCAGCCTTAGCTCGGCCCTTTTTTCCGGTTTGCTGTTCTTTAGAATGTAGTAGTTTATTCCGTTTTTCAGTTTGCCGGTAATAACGGCGGGATTGTTTTTAATTTTCTGGTTCCAATTGATTTTAGATTCCTGCGCCCGGAGAGATGGATATAGCGCTAAAAGCAATACCAATAAGTAAAGCAGATTTTTTTTCATCGGTTCCTCTATTTGATTAATTAAACAGCTTCCAGCTTTGTAAATCTAAAAATGTTAAATGTTCCCTAAATTCCGTGTTTCTGTTTAAACCATTCATAAGCGGCATTAATGTCTTTGGTCTTTTTTTCCGCAAGTTCAATCAGTTCCGGTCCCAGATCGGCCACTTTATCAGGATGGTATTTTGATATCAGTTCAATATATTTCTTTCTTATTGTCGATTTTGTAACCTGCCCTTTCAATCCGAACAGGTTTCCGAAATAGCGCGCTTTTTCAAATTCCGTTGCTGTCTTAAGGTCGAATTCGGTTTGCTGGTTAAACTGCTGCTGTTTTTCATACTTCTCATACCGCTCATACTTTTCATATCTCTCATATTTTTCGTAGCGTTGATATTCTTCCTGATGAGTTTTTTCCTGCCGCGGATTTTTCCTGTACCTTTTTTTCGATTTTGCCGAATGAGGCCCTACAATATGGCTTATTGCCTGAAACAGATGCGTATTCCTTTCGCTGGTTTTTCCCAAATAATCAAGAAGAGAAACATTAAGCCCGAACCAGTCGGTGTTTTTAACTTTTTCAGCTTCTTCAACGAGTTTCAGTTTAGCATTTGTTTCAGAAACCATTGGACGTATCCGTTTGAACTTTGAATCCTCAACAACCGGGTTTACAATTTTCAGCACTGAAGAAACCCAGTCATTCTCGGGGCCCTGAAGAATAAGTGTATAAAGGACTAAAAATTCTGTAGCAACCGAAATAAAAGTGGAATCATTCACCAGTGTCTGCGAATAACAGATACAGTGAAGATGTCCGTACGATGTAAAGATAAACTCATTTAAAGTCTCGTCAACATCCAGCCCGAATACTTTAAGGCATACGGCATTGGCTGCAGGCATTGTATAATTGCTTCTGAATTCCATCGCGGTGCGGAAATTTGTGTTTAGATAGTTCTGGGTAAAAAGTCCTATTCCGTTCTGAACTGTCCCAAGAACCCCCCAAATCTGCTTATAGACCTCGTCATAAATTCCGAAAGCCTCATCATACTTCCCCTGATCGAGGAGCAGATCCGCCGCATCGCGCAATTTTGATATGTTGCCCAATTTCCGCCTTAAACCAATTCCTTAAAGATAAAGGATTATTCCGCTATTTTCTATATGGTTCTGCTGTTTTTAGGCCATATCCTAAAATTTGTAATTTTCATTTTATTATTCACCCCTAACCCTGTTTTTAAGAATTTGTTTCTAAATAAGAGTCGGGGGATATAAACACCGCCGCACGGGATGCTTATATCATTGTCACGGGACTGTTTTTAGAATTTCTTAAAGAAAGGGTGTGTTTTGATTTGATTATTATTATTTTGAAGTATTACTCAAATAATAAAAAGGAGATGTAATGAGTCTGATAAAAGAATTCAAAACATTCGCTATGAAAGGAAATGTGGTTGATCTGGCTGTTGGTATAATTATCGGCGGTGCCTTCGGAAAGATTGTTTCCTCCCTTGTAAACGATGTTATTATGCCTCCGATTGGGCTTCTTGTCGGGGGGCTGGATTTTAAAAACCTCTCTATTAACCTGACAGACCAGGTAAAAATTAACTACGGCGCATTTATTAACACCGTAATTGATTTTGTTATTGTCGCGTTTGCAATCTTTATGATGATTAAAGCCATAAATAAGTTCAAGAAGAAAGAAGAAGAAGCTCCGGCCGCGCCTCCAAAGCCGAGCGAGGAAGTTGTGCTTCTTACCCAGATAAGAGA
>JAEXUB010000264.1 GCA_023453125.1 Bacteroidota bacterium | reverse complement strand
ACGGTTCTTTAAGCAGGCTTCCGAGATTCTTAACCGAAAACGGCGGTCTTAACTCGGGATTTATGATTGCGCAGTATACATCAGCCGCTTTAGTATCGGAAAACAAGGTGCTCTCTCATCCGGCTAGTGTAGATTCAATTCCTACATCTGCCAATCAGGAAGACCATAATTCAATGGGCTCCATTGCCGCGCGCAAATGTTTTCAGGTTCTTAAAAATGTCCAGACGGTTATTGCAATTGAAATGCTCTGCGCCGCGCAGGGTATTGATTTTCTAAAGCCTCTGAAGCCGGGGAAAGGAACAGGCGCGGCTTATAAAAGAATCAGGAAAGAAGTAACGGCTCTCAAAAAAGACAGGATTCTGTATACAGATATTAATAAAGTACTTGACCTGGTTAAAAAGGGAGAGATTCTTGAGGCTGTAAAGAAGGAAGTTAAAATTGCCTGATAGAAAATAAGTAATAAATAAAAAAGCCCCGTTATAATGACGGGGCTTTTTTTAATAGCGACAAAAAATCAATTCTATTTATCGGATTTTTTTTCCTTTTCCTTGTAAACACTTTCCTTGCCAAGCCTGTCCCGTTTATCAATTTTCCTGTCCAGCCTTACCACCCACCACATTACAAGTCCGAATGCGCCAAAAAACAGCACTCCAACAAAAACAAAGCCCCACAATCCCGCGCCCATAAAGAATCCTTTTTTTTAACGCAGCAAGATATCTATTATATGGCACAAAAGTCAATTCAAATTCCCCTTATTTTACTATACCCGGGGGATATTTTGCTTGATTTAAATTTTCAGAATTGATATTATAGGTGAAGATATATCGGGAATAATAACAATCCGGAACAATTGCAATAAATCATAAATTAATAACCAGAGGGAATCATGAAAAAGTCATTACTTCTTATCGCTTTATTTTTTGTATTCGCGGTTGCAACAAACGCACAGCAGGTAGCAACAGGAACATACCGTTTTGATAAAAAGCTTGCCGATTACACACTCGACAAAAACGACGGGGACCGTGTAGTCCAGATGGAAGTAACATTTGCAAAACCGTTCGAAGTAAAACCGGAAGTTCTCGTTTCGGTTAATTACCTCGATTCAGACAAAGACACAAACCTCCGCTACGAATTAAAGACACTTTCGGTATCACGCGACGGATTTACGGTTCAGGTAAAGACCTGGGGCGACACCAAAATATTCGCTATTGGAGGCGGATGGATGGCTGTCAGCGGCAAATAATTATTGCCAGAATTCTTCAAATTTTAAGTCCGGCCCTCAAGCCGGACTTTTTTTTGCACTTTTACGTAATTAAAAGGTTTAAACTTTATGTCCGGGGAAACGATAATATAGTGTAAAAACTAAAAGGCAGTATGCATAAAAATTGTTGGGAAGTAATGAACTGCGGAAGAGAGCCGGGGGGCATTAACGAACAAACCCTCGGGGCCTGCAAGGTGCCACTTTTTGAAAAGGCTAATCAGCTCAATAACGGCATTAATGGAGGCCGGGTCTGCTGGGCAATTGCCGGTACGCAGTGCGGCGGTACTGTTGAAGGCACCTTTGCTAAAATGCAGAACAGCTGCCTTTGCTGCGGTTTCTATCAGATTGTTACGACTGAGGAAGGATTCGACTTTGTCCCTACAAAAGAAATCCTTAAGATTATTAAAGACTAATTGCTGAGCTCAAAATCCTTTTCAATAGAAAGCTTCTGCTTCGAAATTTCATCGGTTACATTGAATACTACTTTGTAAATTCCCAGCGAATATTTAGAATCCAATTCTTTTTGAATTGACAGTTCGGCTTCTGTAAATTCGTTTTTTTCTTCTTTTTCAAATGAACCCGCGGCAAAATCTTTCTTTACCGTCTTATCTGGCATTACAAGATCTGCCGTATATGTCAGCTTTGCTTTAAACAGCCCTCCCGTTTCTTCCAATTTAAATCCCTTTGCCATTGTTCTGGCATTTAACTCAAAGCCTGAATCAAGCGAATAGGCAAATGCCTCTGCGCTGAAAAGCTCAAACTTAATTTCTTCTTTGGAACAGGCCGTTATAATAAGAAGGAAAGCAATCAGGAAACTTCTCTTTTTCATAATGAATCCAAACAAAAAAGGGACCGGCGCGCCGGTCCCCGTAATGCAAAATATAATTAGTTGTTTTTCTTGAAATCGTGCATAAACTGAACAAGTTCTTCAACGCCTTTTTTAGGGAAAGCATTGTAGATAGAAGCGCGGATACCGCCGACGGATCTGTGCCCTTTAAGGCCGTCGAATCCTTTTTTCTTTGCTTCGTCAATGAATTTCTTTTCGAGTTCTTCGCTCGGGAGTCGGTATGTAACATTCATTAATGAGGCATCTTCGAGGGCTGTTGTGCCTTTGTAATATCCATCGCTGTTGTAAATTGCGTCGTATAAGACTTTTGCCTTCTCCTGGTTCCTCTTGTACATTTCATCAAGTCCTCCCATATTCAATAACCACTTGAATACGAGCCCTGCAATGTAAATGCCGAATGTAGTCGGGGTATTGTACATTGTTTCATTGTCGGCATGTACTTTATAGTTCAGATATGTATGAAGTGTATCCTGCGATCTTTCAAGAAGATCTTTCTTCATAATAACAACGGTAACGCCGGCAGGACCGATATTCTTCTGAGCGCCTGCGTAAATCATAGCATATTTATTGATATCGATTTTCTTGTGAAGGAAATCGGAAGAAGCGTCGCAGATAAGGGGAACATTGCCGACTTCGGGTTCTGTTCTCCACTGGGTTCCGAAAATAGTATTGTTTGAGGTAAAATGGACATAAGAAGCATCCGGATCAAGTTTTAATTCAGACTGTTTGGGAATGCGGACGTAGTTTTCGGATTTTGTTGTTCCTGCCACATTAACTGCGCCGACTTTCTTGGCTTCTTTAACTGCTTTTTCTGACCATGCGCCTGTAACAATATAATCGGCCTTGTTTTTAGGAGGCATTAAATTGAGAGGAACCATAGAGAACTGAAGCGTAGCGCCCCCCTGAAGGAATAGTATAGTATAGGAATCATCGATGTTGAGAAGTTTTCTTAAATCGGCATCTGCTTCTTTAATAATACCATCGAAAATCTTTCCGCGGTGGCTCATTTCCATAACGCTCATGCCGCAGCCTTTGTATGAAAACAAATCTTTCTGTGCTTCCAGAAGAACTTCTTCCGGCAGAATAGCAGGGCCGGCGCTGAAATTAAATATTCGTTTTTCCATTTTTGTTTCCCTTCTTTTAGTATTTCAATTATTGCTTCAACACGTATCTATTTATTAAAAATATGGTGCACTTCTTAAATTACATGAACAAGGAGGCCGTCCCTTAATTTAGGCTCGAACCAGGTGGACTTAGGAGGCATAATTTCTCCGGCATCCGAAATATTCATAAGGTCTTCAAGCGTAACGGAGTAGAGAGAGAATGCAACTGCAGCCTTACCGCTGTCTACCAGTCTTTCTAGTTCTCCCGTTCCTCTTATTCCGCCTATGAAATCGATATTGGAATCGGTTCTCGGATCCCCTATTCCAATTACCGGGCTGAGTAAAAAGTTTTGCAGAATGCTTACGTCGAGTTTATCCCCTACGGTTGAGCCTTCTTTTACGTTTTCGTTTGGAATTAGTGAATACCATTTTTTATCGATATACATCGCGAATGTTCTTTTTTTGTCAGGAGAAGGAGATGCTGCATCGGCGATAGTCCAGTTCGCTTTAATTTTTTCGAAGAATTCTTCTTTGTTCATTTTAAGGTCGAGAACAACTCTGTTGTAAGGAAGAATCTTCAGCTGTTCAGCCGGAAATAAAACCGCGAGGAAATAATTATATTCTTCATCCCCTTTGTGAGCCGGATTGGATTCCATTCTGGCTTTCTGTGTTCTTGCAGCGCTTGCTGCACGGTGATGGCCGTCGGCAATGTATAAATTCTTTACCTTTGCAATCTCATTAACAACTATATCTGTTTTTTCTGCGGGAAGAATCCATATTGTATGCTTAACACCGTCAACGGCTTCAAAATCGTAAACCGGTTTTGTGTTCGCCATTGTGTCGTTAACAATGTTATTAACAGCATCAACGCCGCGGTATGTTAAGAATACCGGTCCGGTCTGAGCTCCTGTTGTAATAATATGATTTGTTCTGTCGTCTTCCTTAACCTTGCGTGTTTTTTCGTGTTTCATAATAACATCTTTGTTGTAATCCTCAACAGAAAAAGTAGCCGCAAGTCCAACCTGTTCCTGTGTTCCCATTACAAGTTTATAAACATAAATGTAAGGAGTCTGGTCCTGAATCATAGGAGCTTCGTTTTTAAGTCTTTCAAAATTTTCTTTTGCTTTCTGATAAACCTCCGGGGAATAATGATCAACATTCTGCGGCAATTCAATTTCGGAACGTGTTATACGCAAAAAGCTGATTGGATTTCCCTTTGCAAGTTCTGCCGATTCTTCTGTGTTCACAACATCATATGGTACGCTTGCTACTAAATGTGCAACCTTATCTAACGGTCTAACTGCCTTAAATGGTCTTATAACTGCCATGATTTCTCCTTGAATAAACTACATAATTAATATTTCGCTCATTAAAAATATAACTTAAATTAATCTTTCCAAAACTGTAAAAAACGTTAGAGTTGTAAATGTGATTTGAGTTTAAACAGAAGTTTAATCTTGACTAAAAAGTAGATAATGAGTGGTTATATCAACACGAATATTCTGCAGAATACGAGAGAAAATCCGCAGAAAATTCCGGAGGTCTTGATGTCCGGAATCCGGAAACAATAGTAAGAATTTTATCTCGAAATAAGATCGAATCCCTCTTTCGATTCCAGTATGAAGCTTCTAACCAGCTCTTCTTCTTTTCTTCCGTTTTTCCCCTCAATTCCGGTATGAACATCAACGCCTGCCGGTTTTATCTCTTTAATTGCCTTTTTCACATTCCCCGGATTCAGTCCTCCGGCTATTATTACCGGACGGGGGGAAATTTCAACAATTCGGCGGCTTATCGACCAGTCGTGTGTTTTGCCTGTTGCCCCTTCGGCTCCGGTTACGGGGTCGAATGTGTCGGTTATGTAGGCATCAATCCAGGGGGATAAGGTTTTAACCATTTCTTCAAGGGCAGAATAGTTGTCTTTGGCAACCACAAGACTTTTAATTACTTCCAGGCCGGGACGCATATCCTTTGTCTTTTCAAGCTCTTCCCTGCTAATCCTGCCGTGAAGCTGGACTATGTTAACCCCCAAAAAATCGCAGAATTCAATAATTTCTTCGGCTTTGTCAAGATAGGTTATTAAAACTCCCTTATGAGGAGGCTTAATAATCTTAATTATTTCAGCTGCTTCCTCTTCAGTAGTATCTTCTTTATTAACCGGAAGCCTTAAGGGAAATCCCAGATAATCGGTCCCGTATTCCATAAGCATTATTGCCTCTTCCTTATCCATTATTCCAGCTATCTGAATTAAATCCTTCATACCGCTCCCTTTGTTTTATGCAAATTTATATTTTATAACGGTTATTGTCACCCCGCCTCTCTTTTAAGATGTGCCAGAGAGTCAAATTAGCCCCGGGAATAATAACACCCGGGGTGTTATTTAATATAAATATCGATATTTTATTCCGATATTATTTATTATTTTTTCATCCTGAATAAGGAACTATGTAAGGAGTGTCATTAATACTTAGATGGATACACTTGTAAGTGTTGTTGTAAACATTGGTCTGATCGCAATCTTTATCTATGTAATGAGACAAAAGAACTACCTCTCCTTCTTTCAGGGGGGAAGATGGTGGCTAACCTGGCTGGCAATTGGTATTATAACCCTTATGGACGAGATCACGTCCATTTTCTATGCTCACGCAGAAGCATACGCGGCAATTGGAAGCAAAGCTATAGTTTATATAGCATTGACTTCCATCCTAATTCGTTTTTTAAGCACCCGAATGGTTGAAATTGGAGAAATACTTGAGGTAAACGGATTACGCGGTGGAGGAGTTTATTCCTTTGCATATCTTGTTTTAGGCCCTTCGGCTTCCTTTGTAGCCGTTTCATCAATCCTGGTGGACTATGTCTTGACTGCTGTTCTCTCAACGGTGAGTGCAATAAATAACGGAACCTCCTTCCTCGGAATAGGCACCGAGGTTAAATATGTTCTTATGTTTGCCGTTATTTGGGGAATTACATTTCTGAATATCCTCGGGATTAAGGAAAATGCAAAGTTCACTTTCTGGATCTTTATTCTGGCTGCTTTTGTACTGGTGAATCTTATTCTAGGAGGAATTCTTAATTTTGACGCCGGCGCAACGGAGAAACTGGGTCAGGGAGTAAACTCATTTATAAATGACTTCAAACTTGGCAACATACTCGACTCTTACTATATGGTAATCATCGGAGTCGGAAGCTGTATTCTTGCATACTCCGGAATTGAATCTGTACTTCAGACGGCAAGCCTTGTAAAAAGCTGGAAAGAAATAAAAAAAGCCTATCTGTTCCTCGCACTTACCGTAGGAATTGTTACTCCGCTGGTAGGCGTACTGGCTCTTACATCAAATATAGACCCTAACGTACACAGTCAAGACCTTATTACTCAGCTCGGTTCTGTTGTCCACGGCAAGATGTTCGGCTATATAGTCGGCGGTATTGCGTCAATAACATTAATTATGGCTGTAAATACAGCTATGGTTGCAAGCGCCGAACTTATTGAAAAAATTGCGGAAAAATATAATTACCTGGGACTTATTAAGTTAAACAAGCGCCAGTCCCTGTATAAAATCCATATAATGAATGCCGCTTTTTATTCCTTTAT
>JAEXUB010000259.1 GCA_023453125.1 Bacteroidota bacterium | reverse complement strand
AACCATCCCGAGCATCATTATAAAAAGTATAATTACTATCGACCAGTCAAGCACAGAAAGATTCAATTATTCCTCCGGATTTATAATGGAGGGGATTATTCATCCCCTTCAATGCAATTTATTCAATACCTTCTATTTTTTTCCTTTCGGTACAGCTTTTTTAAGCGGATGTGCCTCTGTATTGAAAATTACCTTATTGAAATCAAGAACTGAATCCTTTGCGAATGTCAGATACAAATACTTGAATGTTTCTGCCAGGAAAAAGCTTTCCATTGAATCATCTTTCTCCTTTGTAACGACATTTTTCAGATGAGCATACCCTTCTTCGCACCTGCAGTGCTTAATAATAGTTTCAAGATATGTTTCGACCATCATCAAATACTTTTCATCTTTAGTGTATTTGTAGAGGTAATAAGCAGATTCAATATTTTCCGGGCGGAGCGGATAACCGGCATATACTTCTTTTCCCGTCATATAATCAAAGCGTTCCGGTTCAATGCCGAATAAATTCCACATCAGGAAATTTGATCTCTGAAGTTCCTTTGCTCTCTTAAGATCCCCTCCGAGGGCAAGCATTGCAGGCATAAAAGCATCAAGAGCGCCGTATGTGGTAGCAATTTTTTCTCCCGTTTCCATATCGGCTACAAGGTACCATCCCCTGCCATCCTGCTCATCCCATAAATATTTATTTACTGCTTTCATAGATTCATCATACATCTTCTTCAATTCCTTATCGCCGAAAAGGAGATATCCTTTAAGAAGATATTCATAATAGGAGTCTATACCGCCGCTTATATGGCTTTTTTTGTTAACCCATTCACCTGTTTCTATGTTAATGGTCGAGCCTACCAGTCCGATTGCCGATTTTCTCTTAAACAGTTCAACCAGAGCTTTCTTTGCCTTATCATAATATACCTGATTTCCGGTAAGCCTGCTTAGCTGGCCGAACTCAATCAATAATGTTCCTATCTCAGCCGGATTGCTTATATTTTTGTCAGTCTTACCGGTTTTGAGGTTTATATATCCGTATGGCATGCCGGTAGGCGAATCGAACACCGGAAGAAGCCTGTCACCAAGGTCCTTTGCGAGTTCAAGAAATTTCGGGTCCCCGTCCATCTGATATGCAGAAAGAAGTCCGCCGAGAAGACGGATAACAACTTCAAAATTCTGTATCCTCATATCCTTATCAAAACTGAGTCTCTCGAAAATCAGTTTTTTTGCCTCGTCTGCTTCTTCGGTTAATCCCATAAGAAGCATCGTATCGTATGCATCAACCGGAGTCATTAAAAGTGATTCCGTGTACCAGTCGTGGTACGTCTTTGATAACGGCTTTAATGCGTCCCTTCCCCAGGCATATTTTTTGTATGCGTTCCAGGCGTGCAGAAATTCCTTTTTAACTTTTTCAGCAAGTAATTCCTTCTGTTTTGCGGAATACTGTGCTTTCACAGAGGAGGCGGTAAATAATAAAACCATAATTATTAAAAATAACAATGCAGCTGCAGTAATTCTAAATTTCATAAAATCTCCCGGATTTATACGATTATTCAACAACAATTTCGTCTACAAACAACCACGCCTTTCCGCCTGCGCCTTTGTGCCAGGCGGGACAGGTTTTAATATTCTTTCCAACCACCCTGATATATCTTACATCTTCCGATGGAAGTGAAACGGCAAAATTCTTAACAATAATTTCCTGCGATTCAGCAGGCACGTCATTCTTTACTTCACCTGCCTTTTTAAATTCTTTCCCATCTGCCGAGACATAAAATTCAAATCCGTGCGGAAGGAATATCCACACATTATTATCGTGAAGGGCATTGATGGAGATTTTTTTCACTTTTTTAATTCCGGTCAAATCAATTGTAACATCAAGGTCGGCTCCTTCAAAGCCCTGCCATTCTCCATTCTGAAAGCGGTTTCCTCCAATCCGTCCGTCTGTTAATGCCATTGCACCGCCGCCGTTATATCGGCTGTGGAACTGATTAACATAAACTCCGGCTGGGTACTTTGACGCGATGAATGAGGAGGAGGCAGAGGGACTAATCTCTCCATTGCTTCCGATTGCTATTGCCTTAATTGTTACGGCTCCTGTTATTTTAACCGGATTTGTATACAATGCCGAATTAGCCGAAGGCTCGCTTCCATCCAAAGTGTAGTAAATTTTTACACCGGGAGTAGGACAGTTCAATGAGATTTCCATTTCCCTGTAAAACACTTCCGAAGGAGCATTAATGAAAGGAATAGAAATCGCGTCTCTTTCGGGAAGCATTGTAAACAATGCCGGATTATCAGTACCCCACAGGTCGGTTGACACGGATGTCATTTCAAATTCGGCTTCACCGCCGTTGGCAATCTGATCGTGCGTAAAATAGGAATACTTTAAGTCGCTTCCGCTCAGCTTTGCGCTCTTTATATACTTGTTTTCATCGGTATTCCCGGCAGCCGTAATTACGAACTTTTTCCCGTTCTCAAGGTTAATTGTTACTTTGTCGAATAATGGTGCCCCGATTGCATATGTGTTCTGCCCCGGAGTTACCGGATAGAATCCCATTGAACTGAATACATACCACGCCGACATCTGTCCGCAGTCGTCGTTGCCGCATAATCCGTCCGGCTTTGATGTATACATAGTCGAAAGAATATTTCTAATCCGTTCCTGTGTTTTAGAAGGCTTGCCGGCGTAATTGTAAAGATAGGCAATATGATGCGAAGGCTCATTCCCCTGTACATATTGCCCAATCAAACCGGAAATGTCAGGCTGTTCCCTTCCTTCCAGCTTTTCGGGCTGTGCAAACATTTCATCTATTTTTGCAATAAACTTCTCATTGCTTCCGTGCAGGTCAATCATCCCCTTTACATCGTGAGGGACAAAGAAATTATACTGCCAGGCAGTGGCTTCGGTATAAATCTGGTTTACTTCAAGGGGATTAAAAGGCTCATACCAGGCACCGCTTGTGAGTTTTCCCCTGAAAAACCCGGTCGATTTATCGAATACATTCCTGTAATTCATGGAACGGAGATTGAAATTCTTATAATCATCTTCGGCACCAAGCTTTTTTGCAAACTGAGCTATGCACCAGTCATCATAACTGTATTCGAGTAGTTTAGAAATTGATTCATTCTCTTTTTCGGCGGGAATGTATCCTCTGTCTTTAAGAAATTTGAGTCCGTGATGATCCTTGTTTGCGCTTGTCTTCATTGCTTCAAGGGCAAGCTTTGAATCGAAACCGTCGATCCCTTTCATATAGGAATCAAAAATAACCGGTATTGAGTGGTAGCCAATCATGCACCAGGTTTCGTTTCCGGCAAGCTCCCAAACCGGAAGAAGTCCCCCGTCTTTGTAATGAAGCAGCATTGTCTTAACAAAATCAAGAGTACGGCTCCTGTCGATGATTGAATGAAGAGGATGAAGAGCCCTGAATGTATCCCACAATGAAAAGACAGTATAAACATTCTCTCCTTTTACTTCATGAATCTTCCTGTCCATACCGTAATATTTACCGTCGACATCATTAAAAAGATTCGGGGTAATCATTGTGTGATAAAGTGCTGTGTAAAAAATCGTCTTACGGTCTTCATTGGCAGTCTCAACAATTATTTTACCAAGTTCTTTTTCCCAGGCCTTCTCTGCTTCTTCCCTGGTGCTTTCAAAATTAAATCCGGGCATTTCGGCTTCAAGGTTTTTCCTTGCGCCTTCAATGCTGACGTGCGAAATTCCGACCTTTACAAGCACTGCTTCATTTGCACCGGTTGAATACCGTACATAACCCTTAATATTTTTTCCGGTGGCGCTTTTGCGTCCTTCCTTAAGAAAATCATCAACTGCAGTTCCGAATGACTCAAAGGGTTTTGAGAATTTAGCTATAAAATAGACTGTATGCTCAGCTGCCCATCCGTGCGATTTCCTGTATCCTTCGATTGTTCTGTTATCAATAATTTTAATGTAGCTTTCGCCCCCCCCGTCAAGCCCGTGTTTCAGGTCAATTATGATGTTGGACTTATCAGACTTGGGGAATGTATATTTATGAAGCCCTACCCTGTTGGTTACTGTCAATTCAGCTTTAACATTATAATCATCAAGAATAACGGAATAATATCCCGGGCTTGCTTTTTCATTTTCGTGTTTGAAAGAGGAGCGGTACCCTTCCCCTTTACCCTCTTTACTTCCCGGAATAATTTTAATTTCTCTGGTGGTAGGCATTAGTAAAATATCCGCGTAATCGGTTCCCCCCGTTCCGCTCAGATGAGTATGGCTGAATCCCATAATTGAATTATCGGAATAATGATATCCGGAACACCAGTCCCATCCTTCAATTCCGGTATCAGGACTCAGCTGCACCATTCCGAATGGCATAACTGCGCCCGGATATGTATGTCCGTGTCCTGCAGTTCCTATCATCGGATTAACATAATTAGTAAGCTTTTTGCTTTGGGCTGAAACTGAAACAGCAATAAGCATAATTATTAACGCGGTATATTTTATTTTTCTCATATTCATATTCTTATTTTTTATTATCCAATGCGTTTAATGCAAAAGCATAGGCGCCAATAGAAACCGCCCTGCTGGTTCCAAGCTTAGACATACCAACCCCGGTTTTCTTCTCGGCCTCATAAATAATCTTTCTTCCGCTGCCGGGGAGAGTAATTTCTTTTTTATCCGACTTAAGAAATTCTTTAACGCCTTCTGTGTCTTCAAGATTATATACTTTCTGGACCAGTCGGCGGAATTTGCTTCCGTCCCTGTTTTCATAGAAGCCGTTCATTTCATTTACGATGAAGGGCATAAAAAGGTTGTAGGCACCTGCAACGCCTCCTCCAATTACCACAAGGGCATCAATAAGGGTGATAGCGTTAGAGATTGCATCGCCAACCGCCTCAGACATTCTTTCAAATGCTTTTACTGCGGCTTCCTTATTCCCCTCTTTCTTTCCGGTAGCTATTTCATAAATATCTTTCGGTGTAATTGAAGGATCGCTTATTCCGCTTTCTTCGGCATAGACTCTCTGTACGGCACGTATGCTTGCGCCGTCTTCAATATTTATCTTTCCGTTCAGTTTGTTGCGTGTTAGCCAGATTTCCCCGCCGTTGGAATTATCCCCGATGAA
>JAEXUB010000258.1 GCA_023453125.1 Bacteroidota bacterium | reverse complement strand
GCCTCATCAAATAGCTGTTCGGTCCTTACCAGGCCCACTCCCTTAGCGCCATTCTGGAAAATCATCTCAACTTCTTCCCTGAGATCGAGGTTTGCCATCAGTTTTAATTCCTTGCCGTCAGTAGTAACTGCCGGTTCATCCTTTAAGGCAAGAAGCTCTTTATCAACTTTATTGAGCTTTTCAATTTTTTCCCGGTATTTCTTCAGATTATCTTCCCCCGGATTAATAATAACCTCACCGTGGAAGCCGTCAACAATTATAATATCTCCGTTTTCAATGAGATTTGTCGCATCGTGCAGCCCGACAACTGCCGGAATATTAAGGGAACGGGCAACAATTGAGGCATGCGAAGTAAGCCCGCCAAGGTCAGTTACATAAGCTTTTACATTTACCCTCGAGAAGAGGACTGTATCCGAAGGAGTAATGCTGTGCGCAATTACAATTACGTCGTTCTCAATTTTCGAGGTCCATTTTTTCTTCTTAAGGTTTCTGATAATCCTGTTTTTTATATCCTCAATATCATGAGAGCGTTCTTTCATATAAGTTTCGTGCGAGAGGGCCATCAGCTGCTGGTATTTGGAAATTTCATCGTCAACAATATATTCCGGAATTTTCATTTCGGTTCTTATTCTTTTGATAATATTGGCAATGAGAATCGGGTCGTCCAGTATCATAAGCTGAGCCTCAAAGATTGCGGCCCTCTTTTCTCCAAGCTTGTCAATGGCAAGTCCGAAGATTTTCTTCAGCTCCTTTTTCGATTTGGAGAGAGCTTCCTGAAGGCTCTGAACAGCCTCATCGGCATCGGTAATTGAACTCTCGGTTATTTCCTCTCTGTCTTTAAGGTAAACGTAAGCCTGGGCAATAGCAATGCCGGGAGCCGAGGCAATACCGTGCAGCATTTTGTTTTCGTCTTTTTTCATATTACATCTCGTCAAATCCGCGGTTAAAATAATCAGTTAATTCGGCTGCTGCCTGTTCTTCATCGGGTCCTTCAAAAGTCAGAACTAATTCAGAACCCTTTTCAGCGGCCAGAGTCATAACCCCAATAATGCTTTTACCGTTTATATTCATTCCATCTTTATAGAGAAAGAACTCGCTCTTATATTTGGACGCGATTTTTACTATTGTAGCAGCCGGGCGGGTATGCAAACCGGCGTTGTTGAGTATGGTAACTTTTCTTTCGACCATTATTTATTTCTCTGCAATAATGTTAATGCCAACCAATTTAGTATTTCTATTTCTTTTTTTCTCTTAATTCCTTCAAGGGAAGATACCGCTTTTTTTGTATATGCTTTAATTTCCCTTCGTGCATCCTCTAAAACACCCAACTTTTCATAAAGGCTTCTGTAAATACCTATCTCATTTTTTTTAACCCCTTTATTACGGATAACTTTAAGAAGCATTTCCTTTTCTCTGCCTTTGGCCTTCTCAAGGGCTTTTAAGAAAAGATAAGATTTCTTTCCCTCGGCAAGGTCCCCTCCAACCGGCTTTCCAAGTTCCTTTTCATCAGCCGTGATATCAAGAAGGTCATCCTGAATCTGGAAAGCCATTCCCAGGTTCCTTCCGTATTTCCCCAAAGCTTTTACCTCATTAGGAGTTCCCTTTCCAAGTAGGGCGCCGAGCAGACAGCACATTTCAATTAAAGCCGCTGTTTTTTTATAAATCATCAGCTTATATTCTTTAATGGATACACTGCTTCTGGTTTCAAAATCCTTGTCGTATCCCTGCCCCTCGCAAACCTCAATTAATCCCCTGGTAAATACCGACAATGGCATTTTGGCATCATTTCCACAGTCTTTAATTAGGGATTCATATGCAAGTGCGGCCATCAAATCCCCTGCAAGAATTGCCGCATCAACATTGTTCCTTATATGAACAGTCTGCCTTCCGCGGCGGGTATCCGCCTTATCCATTATGTCGTCATGCACCAGTGTAAAATTGTGCAGTATTTCTACAGCAAGCGAGGCATTGTAAACGCTATTGTATTTTCCCCCTACGGCAGAAGCAGAGCAGAGAACCAGAAAGGGGCGGATTCTTTTTCCTCCTCCTCTGAGCACATAATTTATAGGTTCATATAAAGAGCGCGGTTCTTCCAATGAAAATAATTTTGCAAGTACTTTTTCGATTCTATTTAATTCTTTCTTAAATATTGACTCATATCTGTTCAAGTCTTCAACCATCAAACCAGTTCCTCTTTTTTAATCAGTTTATTTTTCCTAAATGAATCAAGATCCTTAGAGCCGGTTAAATACATTATCTTTGCCACTGTATTAAACCAATTTTCAATCAAATTCACAACTCCCCTGTTTCCGTTTTTTATAACTTCCTTTAAAATAATTCTTGCCGAAGCTGCCATATCGGCCCCTAAAGCCAATCCTTTGGCAACATCAATTCCGCTGTTTATTCCTCCGCTGGCAATAAGTTCAAATTTGTATTTCTTCTTCAACTTATAAACCTCTTTAATGCAGTAGGAAGTTGTCAGTCCCCAATCCCGAAAATACTCATCATAATTTCCGTTCCGGTACATTTCAACGGCAGACCAGCTTGTACCACCGGCACCGGCAACATCAATCCCTTTTATTCCGGCATTCAATAGACTTGAGGCCGCAATACCGGAGATTCCCGATCCAACTTCTTTTGCAAATACCGGCACTCTTCCCCCCCTGCAGGCCTTCTCAACCGACTTAATCAAACCGCCGAAATCAGTCTCTCCATTCTTCTGAAAAAGCTCCTGAAGCGGATTCAGATGTATTACAACTGCCGAGGCGTCCACCATGTCGGCCAGCCGGTTTATCAGATCTGCCGGATTTTTTGCAGTAACAATCTGTTTTGCGCCAATATTCCCTAAAACAGGTACATTGCCTGCAGACTGTCTGATTACCTTAAATGATTTAATATAATTATCGTTTTCAAGGGCCTGCCGCTGGCTACCAACACCGATGGGTATATTCAACTCCCCGGCAGCCAATGCCAGTTCTTTATTAATGTTTATTGAATCAAACGTACCCCCTGTCATGCAGGATATTAAAAACGGATAGGATATTTTCTTTCGAAGGAAATTAGAGGTGAAATTAATTTTGTTTATGTCTACTTCTGTAACCGCAGAGTGAATGAAATCATAATTATCCAGCCCGTTTCCCTTCGCCTTAAAGGAAACCTCCTTATTAAGGCAAATTTCTATATGTTCTTTTTTCCTTTCGGATGTCTCTTCTCTCTTGCCGGGCATGCAAAATCAATATTTTTAAGCAATAATATAATATTTCTTTTTGATTTTCGGGCATCAGCCCCCATTATGACGCCAAATAATCTCCTCTTTATAGAGGATTTCTGAAACCGGGACCTCCTTTCTGACTGAATTAACCAGGATCACCCTATCGGCATCTTTAAAATCACGAATTTTCAGGCAAACCTCCTTTGCTCCGGTCTGCTTAATAAAAAAATCCCTGTAGCATCCGGCAAGGAGCCCCGATTTTACTTCAGGAGTATACCAATCTCCTTTTTTATAAATAAAGAGATTCGTAATTGATCCTTCGGTAAGTTCCTCCCTTTCATTAAGATAGAGGGTATCAAAAAATCCTATATCAGCTCCCTCTTTATGCTCAATATCGTAGAGCTCCCTTTCGGTAGTTTTAAAGTACTGAAATTTATTCCTGCTGCTGACCGCATTCTCTGAAATTCTTACCCGGACAGGTTGTAACGACTCCATTAATTCAGAGTAAGAAAAGTCCATGCATCCGCTTTTCAACAAGCGGACACGAATTTTGTAATTCTTTTCAGTAGAAAGTTCCGAATTCAGCCTTCTAAGGTTATCGAGAAATACATCCTTGTTAAAATTGAATAAAAAATAGTCCGCGCTTTTTTCCAGACGATTCAAATGTTCATCCAGAAGAAAAATATTACCTTTTTCCAGAAGCAGGGTCTCGATAAGGCGGAACTGTTTATCCTGTCTGGTTAAAAATTTCCCCTTAAGTTCTGCTTCTCCGTATTCTTTTCCGGCGCAGCTGTCCCATACAATTCCGCCTCCCAGCCCCATTTCCCCTTCGGATGATTTCTTATCAAGAACAATAGTCCGTATAGCAACGTTTAAAACCGCTCTATCCCCGTCAATAAAGCCAATTGAACCGGTATAAATGCCCCTCTCTTCCTTTTCCAGTTCCTTAATAATTTCCATTGTTCTTATCTTAGGAGCGCCGGTTATTGAGCCGCAGGGAAAAACATTTTCTAAAATCTGTTTAAAGGAAATATCGCGCAGATTCGCTTCGATTGCAGAGGTCATCTGAAAGACCGATTCGTATTTTTCGATATCATAAAGAGACCTCACATTAACCGAACCGAATTCTGAAATCCTCCCGAAATCGTTCCTTAAGAGATCCACAATCATAACATTTTCAGCCCTGTCTTTTTCGGAATCCCTCAATTTTTGAGACATTTCGGCATCTTCACTAATATTTATTCCTCTTCTAATTGTCCCCTTCATCGGACGGGTAATTATCTTTTTATTATTTATCTCAAAGAATAGCTCGGGGGAAATTGAAAGCACCATTTTGCCCCCCAGATTAATATACGCCGAATATTT
>JAEXUB010000154.1 GCA_023453125.1 Bacteroidota bacterium | reverse complement strand
TCAAAAACATTTCTATCCTCAAGCAATTTGAAATCCTGGAATATAATGCCAAGTTTTCTTCTTAAAGCTGGAAGCATAGAGGGGGTAATTTTATCTGATGTATAATCATAGAACTGGACATATCCCGAATGAGGTATTATATTCATATAAATCATCTGAAGAAGAGTAGTCTTTCCTGCCCCGCTTTTACCAATAAGAAAAATGAAATCTCCCGAGGCAACTTCCAGATTAAGATCCGTAAATAAGGGCTGATTGGGGAATGAAAAATCGACATGATTAAACGAGAGCATTACTACCTCTTCTTTTTTAGAACAAACTGGGCTCTTAACGATTTTTCCGTTACCTTATCAAAAGAAAATGCATCAAAACATTCGGCAACGTAAAAACCGGATTTCTCAATTATCTCAAATAATGTCTCAAATTTATAAATTTTCTGGATATGCGACTCATAAATTTTCTCTCCCCCCGGAATTGTAATTTCAAAATCATTACGGTGGATTCTTTTTATTCTGTCATAACTGCTGGTCTGAATAAAACTGATTCCTTTTACCCTGCCTTTTCTGTTGAGGAGTTTTTCATATTTAATACTGTTCCTTTCAAGGCTGGCGTCGAATGTAAAGAGTGTTTCTTCGTGGCTTACGGAAGCAACTGAATCAAACATTTTCTTGAGATCTTTCTTTGTTAGCATATAATTCACAGAATCAAAAGTTGAATAAATCAGATCGAATTGAGTCTTAAAAGGGATATACCTCATATCCAGACAGACTTTAGTAAGCCGCGGATCTGTGGCCTGAGAAAGCATCTGCCTTGAAAGATCAGTTAGATAGAGTGAAGGAAAATATTTCCTCAGATGTGAGGCAATAGCACCGTTTCCCCCTCCAAGCTCAAGCACCTTATCATCCTTGCTCCCGAAATGACCAAAAATCGCCAAAAGATAATCAGCCCAGTCCTTATAGTCTATTTTCCTCATCAGGTAGGCATAAATCTGCGCAAGAGCCGAATATTGAGGATTGCTCATGCTTTATTTTTTATTCCGGTTCGTAAGAATGACTTTAGCCCATTTATAGGCGCTTAACATACTCTCCTCGTCTGCAATTCCTTTCCAAGCAATACCGAATGCAGTACCATGGTCGGGAGAAGTGCGTACGAACGGGAGCCCTGATGTAAAATTAACTCCCTGACTGAAACTGAGCATTTTAAAAGGAATTAGAACCTGATCGTGATACATTCCTATGGTACAGTCAAATTCTTTATACATCTGCATTGCAAAGAAGGCATCGGGTACAAACGGACCTTCTGCAATTCCCTTTTTTAATTTCTTAATTGCAGGCAAAATTTCGGTCAATTCTTCAGTACCAATTGCCCCATTCTCTCCCGAATGAGGATTGAGTCCCAGAACCGCAATTTTGGGGGAATTGATTTTAAAATCCTTTTTTAGAGTATCCGAAACATGCTTAATAGTATCGCTAAGTGTCTCTTTTTTAATAAGCTTTGGAATATTTTTAACCGGAACATGAATAGTAGCCAGAGCGCATTTCATATCATCCGAAAGAAACATCATTGCATAATTTTCGGCCAGCGAAAGGTCTGCCAGAATTTCGGTATGCCCCGGGTATTTTATTCCAGCCATTTTAAGAGCTTCTTTCGAAATTGGAGCCGTAATAAGAGCTGCATTATCGAACATACTAACAATTTCATGGGCAATTTTTATTGCATCGAAGGATATTTGCCCCGATTCTTTGGTCGGGACTCCCTTCTTAATTTTACCATTTCCAAAATCAATTACGTCAATAACAGAGGTATCTGTAGATATGTCTGCCGGGTCGTTTATAATCCTGAAATCGGATAAAGCGGGTACGCATTCCACTGCTTTATAGAAAACATTTCCGGGACAGACAAAGATTATTTTATTCTTCTCTCCTGACAGACGGTTGAAAGTTTTAATTGAGATTTCGGGACCAATCCCATTGATATCGCCGCAAGTAAAAACAAAATAGTTCATATTATCTCCTTAAAACGAAATTACCTTTACCGCCGGTATCTTCAAAAATAAACTCTTTATCCAGATCGCTGTAATACCAGGTTTCGGTTATTTCATTTTTATTATTATAAGTTCTTTCAATGCCGGTCGGTTTGCCGAACCGGAGATATATTTTGCCTCTGTCGCTTTCAGCCCCGTTCATTTGCCCGTTCCATGAAAAATTCTTCAACGTATAATCGGCACGGCTGTAGAATTCTTTCATAAGGGGATTTACGCCGCCGCCGCTAATGCCGGCAATTTTATCCCATTCCTTTTTTAACAGCCTGTATTGAGTATCGTTTGGAGCGGAGCGGATTATTTCGGCAGCCTTTCCGTCGGTAATTACGTTTAACAGTTTAATTGATTGATCGAGGTTTCCAAGAATAAAAGGTTTGTTCAGCCAGACTACCGGGATATTAAATATTGTCCTCTTTTTTCCGTTTTCAATTGAAATCTGCAAATCTCCTTCTTCAACTGAAGCAGGTACGGTGAGAATTAAATAGCCCGAATTGTTTCCGATTAACTCTGTGCCGCTTAATATTATCCTATCTCCTCCCATATTGAAGCTGAAATTAATAATTTTTAAGTCAGAGGCGAGGGTATCTATTAGTGACTGCTGGAATTGGGATATTTTAATTCTTGTATTGCGTATTGAATCCGGCGCAGGAATCAGGAGAAAATAACCGGTACCATCCCATGGAATTACCCCACCTCTGTTAACCAGATAAAAGGCTTTATCATTTTGGGATGCCTCAGCAACAACCGGGCGGAAAATCCTGTTATTAAGAGCCGGGTCAATTGTAATCTCATTTAGAGGAATAGATTCGCTGGTATTAAAGCGAAGAAGATAAGGTTTTACCATAAATTTTGAATTACCGAGCTTAAAGCTGATAAAAGCCTGCAGCCAGCCTGATTCATCCAAAGTAGACTCGTAAGAATTAACACTAACCTTTTCCTCGGCAGATTTTCTTTCTATTAGCTTTTCAGCATCAAAGAGCTCGCATTGAAATGAGAATCCGGAGGTATAAACAGAGTCTTTTTTCTCAAAAATGAGTTCGTGGAATGGAATTCGTATTGATACATATAGGGTAATATTTCCGCCTGATTCGCGGATTAGATTGGATTCAACCGGGCCGGCAAACTGCCTGCCCGGCTGACCGTAAAGTTCAAAAGTGATGCAATATAGTATTAAAAGTAAAAATAATGCCCGGGCCATTATAGCCTTAGTTATTCATACTTACTAGAAATTCTTTATTATTTTTGGTGCCTCTCATCTTATCGAGCAGGAATTCCATAGCTTCGATAGAATCGAACTCGCTGAGAATCTTTCTGAAAATCCAGATTTTATTCAATTCATCCTCTTTAAGAAGAAGTTCCTCTTTACGAGTACCCGATTTATTTACATCAATTGCAGGGAAAATTCTCCTGTCGGCCAGGTCGCGGTTCAGAACCAATTCCATATTGCCGGTACCTTTGAATTCCTCAAAAATAACTTCATCCATTCTGCTGCCGGTATCTATGAGTGCGGTAGCAATAATTGTAAGGCTTCCTCCGTCTTCTGTATTTCTTGCCGCACCGAAGAATCTTTTCGGTTTATGAAGCGCATTGGAATCAACACCGCCGGAAAGAATTCTTCCGCTGTGAGGAATAACGGTATTGTGAGCACGGGCCAGACGGGTAATACTGTCGAGCAATATAACCACATCCTCGCCTGCTTCAACAAGCCTTTTGGCTTTTTCAATAACCATATTTGCAACCTGAACGTGTCTTTCTGCAGGTTCATCAAATGTAGAGCTTATAACTTCGGCCTGAACGGTTCTCTGCATATCGGTTACTTCTTCAGGACGTTCGTCAATGAGAAGTATTATGAGTTTTATTTCAGGGTGGTTACGGGTAATAGAATTAGCAATTTTCTGAAGAATGATTGTTTTACCGCTTTTAGGAGGAGATACAATCAAGCCTCTCTGTCCTTTACCAATCGGAGAGAGCATATCCATAACACGCATTGTATATTCGCCGGGGGATGATTCAAGTTTGACTTTTTTTGTAGGGTAAAGAGGGGTAAGATTATCAAATAATGTTCTGCCGCGTATTGCTTCAGGATCTTTTCCGTTGCATGCTTCAACTCTTAGAAGAGCAAAGAAACGTTCCCCTTCCTTTGGGGGACGGACCTGGCCGCTGACAAAATCCCCTGTCCTAAGGCCGAATCTCTTGATCTGCGAAGGGGAGACGTAAATATCGTCCGGTGAAGGTAAATAGTTATAATCGGACGATCTTAAAAAACCGTATCCGTCAGAGAGTACTTCGAGTACCCCTTTAGAAAATGTTAAACCGTCTTTTTGAGTCTGCGCTTCAAGAATTTTGAAGATTAATTCCTGTTTACGAAGATCGGTATATCCTTGAATTTCATATTCTTTCGCAATTTGATATAAATCGACAATTTTCTTCGATTGCAGATCTGAGATATCCATTGGCATAATTGTAAATCCGTTTTATTTAATAATATTTGATTACTTAACTTGGTGCTTTCTCGAGGATATTAATGAACTTGATTTAGTTAGAAGTTTCCAGAGGCCACTTCCAAAATAGCCCTAAAAATTTCAATTGTCAAGGGTATTCCCTATTTTTTCCTTTACCTCACCCAGGAGATACATACTCCCAAGAACCACAAGGCAATCCCCTTTTTTCCCTTTTTCGAATTCTTTTATCAGAATTTCCGGCTCGGGGAGAGGCTTCCCTTTTATCCCCATACTCCGGCACATCTTAAGTATTTCCTCAATTGATAGTGCCCTGTCATTATTTACGGTAGTAACGAAGAAATCGGTAAAAAACGGAGCAAGCAAAGAGATCATTTCTACGACTGCTTTATCTTTCAAAGCCGTAAAAACAAGTGACCGCCTAGGAAATTTTCTGTAAATCTTCTTGAATTCATTTAGAAAAATCCTTACACCGTCGGGATTATGAGCCGAATCGAATATAATCCTGGGCATTTCTCTGTAAACTTCATATCTACCCTGAATACCGGAATTGGAAATTACATTTTTTATGCCGCGGTTAAGAATTACCTGATCCTCAATTCCCAGTATTGTTGAAAAAGTCTTAACTGCCAGAGCAGCATTATAAAACTGGTGCTTTCCCGGAAGAGGAGTGGAATAAATTGTGTATTTATTATTAAGGAGCCTTATTCTTACGCTGTCATCCCTCTCTTCCATGAAATCTTTTAGGAAGTATTTTTTACAATTTCTCTCTGCTGCGGTGCGATTAATAACATCATAAGCTTCATTCGGCATAATGCCTGCAAAAACATTTGAATCAGGCTTGATTATCCCCGCTTTTTCGAATGCAATTTTTTCTAATGTGTCCCCTAATATTTCGGTATGCTCTTTGCTGATAGTGGTAATTGCGGATGCTAAAGGAGAAATTGTATTTGTAGCATCGAGCCTGCCTCCAAGGCCGGTTTCAATAACAGCATAATCAACCCCGGCATCGGCAAAATACTTAAAAGCCATTCCTGTGGTGACTTCAAAAAAAGTAAGTTCCTTTTCATCAATGTATTTTGTATTCGCGCTGATGAAATCCAGAATGTAATTATCCGGAATCTGAATACCGTTTGCCCTTACCCTTTCGTTGAAACGGACAAAATGGGGAGATGTATAAAGCCCCGTTTTATAACCGCTTTCCATCAGCAGGCTGGCAATAAAGGATGCCGTGCTTCCCTTTCCGTTTGAACCGGCTATGTGGAATGATTTGAATTTATCGTGCGGATTGCCAAGCATCTCAAGGAATGATGTAATATTATCCAGACCCAGTTTTATGCCGAACTGATGGAGCGAATAAAGTTTATTTAATGTTGTTTGCAGGTCCATATTAAAGCTGATATGATGCTATTACCTCTTTTAATTCCGTAACAGACATTTTTTCGCAGTATTCAGCCAGTCCCTGAAGAATTTCGGTTCCTGCATTCGGGTTAATAAAGTTAACTGTACCAAGCTGGAAAGCACTTGCCCCTACTATCATAAATTCCACGGCATCCTGCCAGTTCATAATGCCTCCAATGCCGATAATCGGAATGTCGACATTTCGCGAAATCTCAAGTACTTTGGCCAGTGCAACCGGTTTTATAGCTGGACCAGATAGACCGCCGGTAATGTTTTTAATCTTAGGTTTCTTTGTAAAAATATTAAATGAAGTTCCGACTAGGGTATTTATTGCTGAAACTGCATCTCCCCCTTCGCTTTTAACAACCTTAGCAAAATCAGAAATACGCGATACGTTTGGAGATAATTTTATAATTACCGGTTTTGAGGTTGCACCCCTTACCTTTGAGGTAATATTACCAACAGCTAATGGATTATGTCCGAATTCAAGGCCCCCTTCTTTAACATTTGGGCATGAAACATTTATTTCATATGCTTTAATTATTTCCTGGTCATTTAGTATCCTTACACATTCAACATATTCTTCAACGGAGCTTGCAGCAATATTGCAGATTACGGTAGAGTTTACTTCCTTTAGAAAAGGAATTTTGGAATTGATAAATTCTTCAATTCCCACATTTGCCAGGCCTATTGCATTCAGCATACCGCTGGGTGTCTCAACAATTCTCTGGGGGGGATTACCCTTACGGGGATTTAAAGAAATTGATTTTGTAACGATTCCGCCTATTTTGCTCAAATCTGTAAACTGGGCAATTTCATTCCCGTAACCAACTGTACCCGAAGCAAGAAGAACGGGATTTTTCAATTCGAGGCTGCCGATTTTAACCGATAGATTTATTCCGCTCATACAATCACATCCTTGGCATTAAAAACAGGGCCGTCTTTACAGATTAAATAATACTTTTCTTCATTGGATGCAGGGATAGGGCACCCCTGGCATATACCAAAACCGCACGCCATTGCCGATTCCGTAGATATCTGGCAGTTAAAATTATTTTCAATGCAGAATACCTTTAGCGCCCTAAGCATTGCATTGGGGCCGCATGCAAAAAATTCAACTTTCTTTCCTGCAAATTTATCTTTTATTTTCTCAGCAAGCTGAACCACATTCCCCTTCAGGCCATTGCTTCCGTCATCTGTAGAAAGGAATATGTTTTTCATTCCGTAGGTAATCAGATGCTCCTGGCTTCTTCCTCCAATAAGTGAGAAGACCTTCTTTTTCCTATCCATTTTTCCAAGAAGGAAAGGAAAAGGAGCTGCGCCAATTCCGCCGGCAACTATTACTGCAATATCATAATCGGCATTAAGATTAAAACCTGTTCCAAGAGGTCCAAGAATATCCAGCAAATCCCCTTTCTTTTTACAACCGAGAAGTTTAGTCCCTTCACCGTGAATATCGAACATAAAATAGACAGAATCCCCTTTCACATCGCATATACTGAAAGGTCTTCTAAGCAGAGGGAAATTAGACTCAGACACTTTAATGTTGCAGAACTGCCCGGGAGATGCCTCGGACGCTATACGGGGCGCACTCACCTTAATGAGTCTGATATTACTTCCCAATTTCTTAATTGAAATAACTTCAGCTTTTTCGGTTAACAATTTAAACTCGTCGAATGGGTTTTTGAATGATTTATTCGGAACAAATATAATAATTTAGCTAACTGTAAAAAATTTATTTGAATAGTTTTTTCTCCAAATCGGATATCTTGTCAAGCCTCCGCTGATGCCTGTCCCCCAAGAATTTGCTGTTAAGCCATACATCAGTAATCGACTTAATTGTTTCAATGCCGAGCGCCATGGCGCCAAGGACAAGGATATTTGCATTATTATGTTCCCTTGAGCTTTTAGCCGAGAATTCATTATAGCAGGTGGCTGCTCGTATTCCGGGAAATTTATTGGCAGAAATTGCGGATGGAATACCGGTGGCATCTATTAAAATACCGGCGCATGCTTCCCTGGAAAGGACTTTAGCAGCAACAGAAAATGCATAATCAGGGTAATCGCATGAGGCATCAGAATAAGTCCCCGCATCAATTACTTCATATCCCTTATCCTTCAGTATTTTAATGAGTATTCCTTTTGCGGCAAATCCGGTATGGTCTGCTCCAACAGCTATTTTGGTGAATTTGTCTGAAGATTTAATTTTTCCTGAAGTTCCGCTTGCAATTTCATTTACTCTTACAAGTTTAATCTTTGCCGCATTTAGACGGTCTATGGCTAATGCTGTAAGTATTGTATTTTTGTCAACTGTCAGCTCTTTAACGCCGTTTTTAATAATTGCAAGAATATCCTGTTCGCAGAGAAGCTTCTTCATTTTCCACCTAGATTAAATCAGTTTTCTGATGCATTTTCAGGTAATCTACTACAAGTTTAACATCCTGTACCTTATCGCGGGAGCAGATCAGCAATGCATCATTCGTATTTATAACTACTGAATTTTCAATTCCTATTACAGCCGCGAATTTGCGGGGAGAATATATATATGAACCTTTACTCTGAACGGTATAGATATCCCCTACAATGGCATTGCCGTCATTGTCCTTCTCGGTAAGTTCATAGACCGCTTCCCAGCTTCCCACATCGTTCCAGTCGAATGTACTTTTGGTAATAAATACATTCGGTGAATTTTCCATTATGCCGTAGTCAATTGAGATACTTTTAAGCTGTCCGTATACCGTTGTAAGTGTCCTTTCAAATTCAGGAGTGTCCAGACTGTTTCTAATTTCCTCGAGTCCATAATAAAGGTCAGGCAGATATTTTTTAATTTCATTTAGAATAGCATCTACCCGCCATATAAACATACCGGAATTCCAGAGGAAATCTCCCGCCTCAAGGAATCTTTTGGCTGTTTCAAGATTAGGCTTTTCGGCAAATGTAAGAACCTTGTGAATCTGGTTAGATACCTGTTCGTCATTAAACTGTATATATCCGTAACCGGTTTCGGGGCGGTTTGGTTTAATTCCTATAGTAACAAGGCCATTAGATTTATAAGCAAATTCAGCTGCAGTCTTCAGATTACTCTTGAATTCTTCAACATCTTTTATCAAATGGTCCGATGGGAGTACAAATGTAATTGCATCCTTGCACTTTTTGCTGATTATTGTAGAAGCAAGTCCAATGCAGGCGGCAGTATTCTTGCCGAACGGTTCATCAATAATATTTTCTGCGGGAACCTGAGGAAGCTGGTCCATTATTCTAATTTTCTGAACTTTATTCGTAATAATTAAAATCCTGTCGGGAGGAACAAGTCCTTCAAGTCTGCTGACCGTATCCTGAATCATCGTATTTTCGCCGAAAATACGGATTAGCTGTTTTGGCTTTTTTTCCCTGCTGCGGGGCCAGAAACGCGCTCCTACCCCTCCTGCCATTATTACAGCATATAATTCCATTTAAAATCCTCTATATAAGGTTAAGTGATTTGCCGAAGTTTTCAGCTCTATTTAAATAATTTGTTATATCAACATCCTTGCTTCTTACAATAGCAACAATAACTATAAGGCACGCTCTTAGATTTTCAATTAGTTCTGATGAAACAGGAGATTCTTCGTCAAGGGCCATTTCAATTCCTTTGGCGAAAATCAGATGCATATTTGAAAGTATTTCGAAGCCCACTTTTTTCGACAGCTCGGCATGCTTTCTCATTCTCTCAATGACTTCAAGTATCTCATCTTCTGAAGCGCTGTTATTCTGCAGCTTAATGAGAAATGGATCTAGGCTTTTTATCGGCTTTAGAACTGTTTCAACATAATTTTCGAAGATAAAATTAGAATTCTCTTCCAAATCATCCATTATCAGCTTTTCTTTTATCTGGTCAGTAAGAGGTTTCTGATTTTCCTGAGGAGAAACAGAAGCCCCCTTTTTACTCTCTACCTGCTTCTGAATCTCAAGCTGAATAAGCTTATCGTCAATATCCTTAAAAAGATCGCGCGCATATTGAGGAGTTACTACATCCAGAACGTAGCTTAAATCCTTAACAAGATAATGGCTATGTTCCTTGAATTTATCGGAGACCTTTGAAAAATCGACCTTGCCCGTCTCAACAAAGGAGTGAAGTTCTCCAACTTTTATTGCAAATTTCGACAACTCTGTTACCTTTTTCATGAAGTTAATTTCGTCCGATAATAAACGGGCGTTGTTAAATCTTTCCCTAAGCAGGGCAACGACTTCAATTTTTTCGGAACTGAGCCTCAAATTGTTAGCGGCAGAAGAAATAGCCTGAGTTATATATTCTTTTGAAAAATCCATTTACTTCTTATAAATTCTTGGAATTCTTGAACCAATAGAACATGCGATCTCATAGGGAATAGTATCAAGCCGGTCGGCCCAATCCCAAAGGGAGATTTGAAGCTTTCCCCCCTTTCCGAGAAGTACAACTTTTTCGCCTTTCAAAATCTTATCATTTTCGAGATTAAAAGCAATCCTGTCCATACTTACATTTCCAATCTGAGGATACATTTTTCCCTTAATAATTGCTGAAAAATTGTTGGAAAAGCCTTTCTTAAACCCGTCGGCATATCCTATTGGTATTGTAGCTATATTTATATCCTTAGATGCAATAAATCCTCTGCCGAAACCTACCGATTCCCCTCTCTTTAGCTGTTTGACCACTGAAATATTGGAAAAAATGCTCATAACCGGGGTAACCGGCACCGACTTTTTAACCTCTTTGGAGGGATAAAAGCCATAGAGACTGCTCCCGGTCCTAACCATACCGAAAGCAGATCCGGGTACATTAAGCAGAGCCGCACTATTAGCCGCATGGACAATTCCGCAATCTATTCCATCCGTTTTTAATTGGTTCACAAGTTTATCAAACTTTTTTATCTGACTCTTTGCAAAAGAAACATTCCTGTTGAATGCATTGGCAAAAATGGTATATATTCCATCAATAACTATATTCTTTTTGAAGGCAATCAACTGTATCAGTTCTGGAGCCTTGTGATATGGTATGCCGGTTAATCCCATTCCGGTATCCACGTTAAAATGAATTTTAAGGGGCTTTTTAAGATTCATTGCCAAGAGTTCGTAAAAATGGGACTCATCCGAAACCGAGCCTATCAGATCATATTTCTGATATAGATTTAATTTATCAACCGGCAATGGAGAAAAACAGAGTACCGGTTTTTTAACACGGGTCTTCTTTCTTAATTCAATTCCCTCTTCAACGTGGGCAACTCCGTAATAATCGGGGGCTTTACTCCCTAATTCCATAAGAGCCTTAACGCATCCGGTCATCCCATGCCCGTAAGCATCGGCTTTAACTACAGCCATTACTTTACTGTTTCCCGCTTTTTTACGGATTTTAAGAAAGTTGTTCTTGAGGCTCTTAAGGTCTATTTCTACATAGGTATTGGGCATTAAAGCAATTTTTTTTGTTATTTAAAGTTATGAAAAATTCTTTATATTTTCGATTATTAAACCAAAACATATTTATATTTTAAGGGGGCAAAATGCTAGTTACTACAACCAATACTCTGGAAGGGAAAAAGATTGTAAAGTATATCGGACTGGTTTCCGGAGAGGCTATTGTAGGTGCCAATATTTTTAAGGATATTTTTGCAAGCATAAGGGATATTGTAGGCGGGCGTTCGGCAGCATACGAAAATGAACTCCGTACGGCAAAGGAAATTGCAATTCAGGAAATGGTTGACCAGGCAACCTCGCTCGGCGGAAATGCAGTCATCGGCGTTGATTTGGACTACGAAACAGTAGGCCAGGGTGGGAGCATGCTTATGGTAACAGCCTGCGGAACTGCAGTCATAATTGAAGGTTAATTAAAAGAAAAGCCGGTTAAACCGGCTTTCTTTTTATAATTCTGTACCAATTCTTTCAATTTCCTGCCAGACCCTAAGGAAATTTCCCCCCATTATTTTCTCAACATCCTCTTCCGAATATCCAAGTTTGAAAAGTTCAAAAATGAGGTTGGGATATCCTGAAACGTCTTTCATACCGGTCGGAAGTGAATCCCCAAGTCCGTCAAAATCAGATCCGATCCCTACATAATCGATACCTACAAGTTTTATAACGTGATCTATGTGAGCAGCAAGATCCTTAACATCCGCGTAAATAGGAGGATTTTCCTCATTGTACTTCTTAACAAATTCCCTGGCTTCGGGATCGGTGCGTTTTAAATTCTTCTCTGCCATATATTTAGCTATGGCTTCCCTATCCTTGTTGCTTTTATCGATTACTTCCTGTTTAAGGAAACCGGAACCGAAATTAATCTGAATAACGCCCCCCTTTGCGGCAAGAAGTTTTATCATTTCATCACTCATATTCCTTTCCAGCCCCGGTGTAAAACTGCGGCAAGCAGTGTGTGTAGCAACAAGTGGGGCTTTGGAAAGCCTTATTAACTGATAAAAAGTAGAGTCAGAGACGTGCGAAACGTCAATAACCATTCCCTGGCGGTTCATCTCCTTTACGACCTCTACTCCAAAAGGACTTAGTCCGTTCCACTTTCTTTCCGTATCAAAGGAGGCGTCGCATATTCTGTTATTTTTACTATGGGTAAGCGTAATGTATCTTATCCCTTTATCATAAAAGTATTTGATATTATTAATATCATCTTCAATAGCAGCCCCGTTTTCGATTCCCATTCCAATCAGGATTTTCCCGTTTTCGTATTTATCCTTAATCTGGCGCGGACTGGTTACAATTTCGAATTTATCGGGATGCTCGTTATTAAACTTTTCAATTGCGGCAATAATTTTGTCGGTAAATTCCTTTGCCTTATTTCCCTCGTTGTAATTAGACGAAATGAAAGCAGCCCAGAATGGGACTTTTAATCCCCCTTCCTTTGCCCGAGGATAATCGAAGTTCCCCTTTGGATAACTCTGCGAATAATCCGCGGTTCCGCCAAGCAGAAACATAGGGGTGTCAAAATGGGTATCTATTATCAGAGCCTTTTGAGCAAAACTTTTTGAATACTCTTTTAATTCCGCGTCAGATTTCCCGGTTAGGGAAGCTGATGAACAAGCCGCTAAAAACGGGATAAGAAGCAAAAGGGGCAAATATTTTTTCATTTATTCCTCTATTTAAATTTTTTACCTGTGAAAATAGTTAAATGGAATTAATCCTCAAAAACAGCTTTTAATTAAAACAATAAAAGTTTTTCCTAAAGAAGGAATAAAAAAACCCGGCAGGGCCGGGTTAATTTAATTTTATTCATGTTTTGTTTTAAATCCCTTAATCATCCAGGACCTAGCCAGGAATAATCCTAACGGTGATATCAAGGCAATACATCCATATATCATCCACATAGTGCCGGTATTCATCTGTGACGGGAGGGTATTATCGGGACAGTAGTTCATAAGGAACCAGCCGGAATAAAGGCTTGTGATAATTTTTGTAAGGAACCAGGGAAACTGCCCTATTCCCATATAGATGCCGGTCATATTTTTCGGGGCAATTTCAGCTACCCACTGCAGAAAGCGGGGCTGCCACATTGCCTCACCGATAGACATTACAACAAGATATGCAAAAACAGCTGTCATGCTTGGACCGGTGGAAAGGAAGAATGCCGGGGCCGCCATTACAAATGTTCCTATAATCATCATCTTATAAGTATTCTTTTTGCTTGTTAATGCTGTAACCACAGGGGTAAGAACAAATATTAACACCGGATTGAAATTGGTAAAGAATTCAAAATATTCGCTTACAGTTCCTTCAAATGCTCTTTTGAAATATGCAGGCAATGTAAGCCAGTTATGGGCGAATAATGTCTGAACCGGGATAAGAATAAAAATAAAGAAAAGGAATCGAAGATCGCGGAGAGGGAAATTTTTGATATAGAACTGCACTTTTTCACCGAAAGTCATTTTTGTAAGTTCGTCATTATCTTCCTCTTCAACATTATTCTTCTCTTTATTGGCATCGTCAACGGCTTTATTGTATGCTTTTTTTGTAATGATGAAATAGACTACGGCTATTCCCAAAACTGTAATAATGGCATAGACCCACATCATAGTAAGCATGCTTGTATGTTTTCTAACTGCAGGGGCAATAATTCCGGGGAGGAATCCGCCAAGATTCATCAATGCATAAAGCATTGCATACCCCATTGCGGCGGTTTTTTCGGTAGTCAGCTTTTTTACACCTGCATAAGCCGCAGGCTGATAGATTCCATAACCGATTACAATACCGAGAATTCCAAGCATCGAGAGAATGTGGGTAGAACCCCATAAGCCTGATGAACCTAACGAAGGGGCCGCCGACAGAAGGGCTCTGCCGAAAAACATAAAAGATAATGCGTAAATCAATGCCCTTCTAAGACCAATCCAGTCTACAGTTGCTCCAAGGAAAAGCATAGACAGAGTAATTCCCGCAGTTAAAACACCAACCATCTGACCGGCATTAATATCATTCAAACCTACATAATCATTAAAAAACAATGTGAGATAGCCAAGTACGCCAAAATAGGTAAAGCCTTCAATAAGGTAGGAAAAATTCAATCCGAAAAGAGCCCTCGAAGTATGAAACAAATCAATGAAGGGCTGCGAAATCTCCTTGAGTGTCCTTTCAATTAAGCCCTGTTCCTTAATTTCATTTGCCATTATTTCCTCTATTAGATTTATATTAAATTATGTTGACTTCGGGTATTAAATCAATCTGGAATTTTTTGCTAACCTTATTTCTTATAAAATCGGAGAACCGTACAATTTCTTCGCCCGAAGCTCCGCCAAGATTTACAATTACAAGGGGCTGTTTTGAATGAGTGGCAACATTGCCCAGACGGTATCCCTTCAAACCCGCTTTTTCAATTAGCCAGGCCGCAGGAACCTTTACAGTATTTGCATCGACATTAAAGTGGACTATATCGGGATATTTTTCCCGAAGCTCTTTTAATTTTTTATTTGAGATTTCCGGATTCTTGAAGAAACTTCCGGCATTTCCCAATTCAAGCGGGTCAGGCAGTTTATTCTGTCTTATTCCAAGAACAGATTCTCTTACATCTGCAAGAACAATTGATTCTTCCGGCTGATTCCTGAATATTTCTTTTAGGTCTCTGTAGTTTAGTTTAAATACCGGCACTTTTGAAAGAGTTAATCTGACTTTAGTAATTAAAAAAGAATTTTTGAACCGATCTTTAAATACACTGTACCTGTATCCGAAATCGCAATCCTCCGGCTCAAAAAAACCTTTCATCATAGTATCCGTAAAGTATCCTTCAAGAGAGTGGAAAAGGTCTTTAAGCTCAACTCCGTAGGCCCCGATATTTTGAACCGGAGCGGCTCCTACCGTGCCCGGTATACCCGATAAGTTTTCGACCCCGTAAAATTTATTCTCAACGCAGAATGCAACGAGGTCGTCCCACCTTACCCCTCCAGCTGCCTCAACAACAACGGAATAGTTTTCCTCCTGTACAACAGAAATTCCCTTGAGAGAATTTTTGATTAAGATTCCTTCAAAATCCTTAGAAAAAAGGAGATTACTCCCCTCTCCTATAAAGAGCTTTTGGGAATCCAAGAAAGCCTCTTCAGATTTCAATGCAAGAAAGTCCTCTTCACTGCTGATTTCTGTATAATACCGGGCTTTGGCATTAATATGGAAGGTATTGAGACTTTTAATAGGATAATCGGTATGAATCTGCATCTGTAGTATATAGCCTAATTATTAAAGGTCAAATATACCTCTAGATTCCCTCTTTTTCCAATCTATATTAGTGATTTTTACCCCGTCTGAAGTGAACATAAGCGCTCCGCTCAAATCTGTCCTGTGTATTTTTATTCCCATATTTTCATACATCTTAATCACTTCAGGAGATGGATGATTATATTTGTTTTCAATTCCGCAGCTAATAAAAATTCTTGCAGGAGATAATACCTTCAAAAAATCCGGGTCCGAGCTGTTCCTGCTTCCGTGATGCCCTGCTTTTAGAATGTCGGCTTTCATAAATTCAGGGGAAAGAAAGGCAAGTCTCTTTTCAATCTCTCTTCCGGCGTCCCCTGTAAACACAAATGAATTATCACCGTAAACAATTTTAAGGAGCATACTTCTATTATTCTTATCTGTTTTTACTCCCGAATAAAGTTTATTCGAATTAAGAAAATATAACCTTGCCCCTCCAAAAGGTATCGCTTCTTCTGAAAAATGCTTTACTCTAATCTTTCTTTCACTTAAATATTTTTCGAACTTAAAATCGGCACTGTCTTTTTCCTCAGGAACCGGTTTAAAAACCATTTCAATATTGCCTTTTTCAAGCAGTTTAAATACTCCGTAAAAATGGTCAGCGTCAAGGTGAGTAATAAACAGGCAGTTTAATGAATCTATACCGAGCCGCCCCATCAGAGGAAGGATAATTTTATCCCCGTTGCTGAAATGAATATTTGCATTCCCTGCATCAATAAGAGCAGATTTGCCGTCAGGAAATCTTATTAGGGTGGCATCCCCCTGCCCAACGTCTACCGCGGTAATTAGAAGTTCTCCCGGCTTCCAATATGCAAAATTGTCAAAGGACATAAATATTAGGGCAGTAAGAAAAATAACAATTACAGCACCGGCTTTATGAATAATGTAATTGAACCGCTTCATAACCAGAAGAAAAGTAAAAAGGGAAGCATAATAGGTTATTGCATCATAGATTGAGAATTGCTTAATAGCTATAAAAGAATAACCGTTACCTCCGAAGATATCCACTATAAACTCTGTTCCCCTGCATAATACTCCATTAGCAGCCGCAAAAATACCTGCCGCCCAAACCGAAAGCGGATAGAAGAAAAGAGTAACTATTCCCCCGTATATTATTATACCGGAAAGGGGTACTACTGCAAGATTTGCAAATATTGCTGCAATTGAGAGTTTATTAAAATAAGCCAGCGTAAATGGGAGAGTTCCAAGCTGGGCTGCTATTGATACTCCTCCGTATAATAAAACATTTCTTAGAATCCGGTTCGTTATATGCAGCGATTTTATAAATTCCTTAATGATGGGATATATAAATACAATTGATAATACTGCGGAATATGAGAGTTGAAATCCGGGAGAGAAGAGTTCATTTGGACTTATTATTAAAATAATTAGTGCAGATAAAGCAAGAATATTATAAATATTACGGCTTCTGCAGAGAAGCAGCGCACCTGTAAATGTTAGTCCCATAATAACGGCCCTTTCAACAGAAACCTGAGCCCCGGTAATAAATAGAAATGCAATGAGTCCTAATGCCGAAACTACATATTTAACATAAGGATTCCACCTGTTAAAAATGAAGAAAAATATTAGTATAATAAGAGCTACATGCTGCCCCGAAACTGCCAGTACGTGAATTACCCCGGCATTTATATAATTCTCAATAGACTCTTCATCTATCATCTTGTAATCCCCTAAAAGCAGCCCTCTAAGCAGTGCGGCCTCCGGCGGAGAATGCAGTTTTTGAATTGCCCGGTCTATTTTGATTCTTGCCGAATGAAAGAAATTCTTAAAACTTTCATAGGAGGAGATTTTTGAATTCTTTTCTACTCTGAAATTATCAATCTGGTAAAGCGAGATCAATCCGCTAACCCCTGCGTGATAAAGATAATTGTTATAATCAAATTCCCCCGGATTCCTTTCGTCCCTTGCCTTCTGAATTGTACCTGTTAAACTGAAATATTCTCCAATTCTCAAACTGTCATATAGGCCAGATAGTCTTGATTTATTTTCCTCATAAATCCTAACAACGAATTGGTGATCCATTAGCACAGTAATTGAATTTATTTCCAGTTTATTTACCTCAGAGGTAAAGACTATTCTCCCCTCTTTCGGCATTTCAATGGATATAATTTTCCCAAATGCTACACAGTCCGTTATTTTTCTTTTATTGAAAGGATATTCTTTAAGTCCGGCCTGATATACAGAATAGACCGCCGCGCCTGAGAGCAAAAAAGAAAACAGAATTATTAAATGCAGAAGAGCATTATTATGCTTTTTTAAAAGAATACTTAATAATAAAGCGGCTCCAAAGAATAAAATGAGCGGAAGATATGAGTACTCAAAACCAGTAGAAAAGATGCGCTGAATAAGTATTCCTGCAATAAAAGAGATAGTAATTTTTATTACGGGAAATTTATTCAATCATAAAGCCCCAAAATTGCTTTTTTAATCTGCGAAATATTTTCAATATTATCAGCAAAATATTTGGCATGCTGCCCGGCTGAAATGGTTAAAGAGGGATTCCGGGTATGCATTTTAGTTGAAATATCTTCAAAATTACCATGATCCGAACATATAATTAAAGTGCAGTTTTCAGGTATATTTAAAATTGCAAAGTACAGGAATCTGTCTAATGTTTCATATATATGGTCAAAGGATTCAGGAATTCTGCCGTGCCCGAGATGGTCTGAAAGGAAAAATTCGAAAAGAGTAAAATGGTTTTGCAGCCCGATTCTAAATAACCGTTTGGCTGCAAGTTCCGGCGAAATAACCGGGAGTTTGTAATTAAGTTTATTAACCCAACGGTAGTTATCTATCTCAGCACTTAATGCCCTGCCTGCTCTTAATTGAGCTGCCTTGTTTAATTTTACTCCGCTTAAGATACAGCTTAGGGATGTTACGCTAAGCCGTTGTTTCCCGGAATTTATATAATCGAAAAAGATTTTAGGATAGGCATTAACAAATTCTGCTTTAAGTCCCCTATTAATCATCTCCTTAAAAATGTTTTCTTCCTTTAGCTTTGGGATTAAATCAGTCGGGGGAAAAGGGCCGAAATGCCTACCATATTCTTTAGGCGCATTAAAACCGCAGAAAATGGACGTTTGTCCTGTGCCGCTCTGCGGGAGCCCTTCTATATCAAGGCAGGCATCGGTCGGAAATAGAAATTTATTTCCGGCATCCAAAAATTGATTATTCAGATGAGGAGTTGAGCCGAATATACGAGAGAATGTTCTGAATTCTTTTCTGAAAAAAGGATTCTTTTCCTTATTTTCCTCCCCAATTCCAATCCCGTCAAGGAATATCATTATTGTTGAATGCATCTGCTAAACTTTCATTATTCTTTTGATTCGACCAAAATAGTTACCGGGCCGTCATTAAAAATCTTTACAAGCATCATAGCACCGAATATACCGGTTTTAACTTTTTCATTCCCCAGATTTTCCTTAATCCTGGCACAGAATTTAAGGTAAAGTTCGTTTGCGTAATCGGGCTGAGCTGCGTCTGTAAAACTTGGCCTGTTCCCTCTCCTTGCATCTCCGTATAAGGTAAACTGAGAAATTACAAGTACCTCACCATCTATATCTTTGAGAGATAAATTCATTTTCTGGTTCTCATCCTCAAAAATCCTCAAATTACAGCACTTGTCGGCAACAAATATCATATCTTCAATAGTATCGGTTTGTTTAACGCCGAGCAGAATAACCATCCCCTTCTCAATCTCTTCAAAATGGTAAGGACTTTCAATTGTAACCGATGCTTCCGATACTCTCTGAACCAAAGCTCTCATAATTTCCTTCCTAAAATTATCCGGTCAATTTTCTGAAGATCTTTAATGATTTCAATGTTCGAAAATCCATGCTGTTCAAACATTCTTTTTATCTCTTCGGACTGCCCCATACCCATTTCAAAGACGAGCATTCCCCCGCTGTTTAATTTTGCCGAAGCCAGCGCAGAAATTCTTCTATAAAATGTAAGGCCGTCCCCTTCGTCTGTGACTGCTAAGCGGGGTTCATATTTTACAATCTCTTCCTGAAGTTTTGAGAACTCTTTCTGAGAGACGTAAGGAGGATTGGATATAATAATATCGTGTCCATTAATGGAGTTTTCAGCCTCGGGGGAGAGAATATCCAGCAGTTCAAAGGTAATCATCTCTTCAACATTCATTTTAGAAGCATTCTTTTTTGCGCATTGAAGAGCGGAGGGATTTATGTCAATCGATTTTATTTCTGCGTTTTTAAAGAAACGAGCAAGAGTAACCGGAATTACACCGCTGCCGCATCCGATATCAAGAATTCTGAGGGGGGCTCCGTTATCCAGCCGGCTTACCAGAGCTTCAATTATAAATTCAGTTTCGGGGCGCGGAATTAATACATCAGGAGAGATGTCGAACTCGGCCCCGTAGAAATCAGTCTTCCCGGTAATATACTGCAGAGGTTCAAATTTTCCCCTTCTTTGAATCAGTTCCCTGTATGATTGTTTCTCGATTTCAGACAACGGCCTTTCAAAGGACATATAAAGCTTTAGCCGGTCGCAATTAAGAATAGAGGCCAAAAGAAGTTCAGCGTTTGTTCTGGGAGATTCTATCCCTTTTTTATCAAGATAATCGGTTGAAAGCCGGATTGCTTCGAGAACTGTGAGCATAAATATTAATGGTTAGTTTTTTCTTTCTACAACAAAATCGACAAGCCCCAATAGGGATTTTTTTACATCCGAATCGGGAAATATTGAGAGACATTTTTTTGCTTTTTCAGAATATTTAATAGACATAGTTTCAGCATACTCAATCCCTTTCTTATCAACAACAAATTTTATTATTTCATCAATTTGCCTGTCATTGGGATTGCTTTTAATAGTCTTGATGATTCCCTTGGCTTCTCCTTTCTCACTCTCTTTTAGGGCGTAAATTAGGGGAAGAGTGATTTTCTTTTCTTTTATATCTCCGCCAAGGGGTTTCCCGATAATTGATGTTTTTCCTACATAATCAAGAATGTCATCCCGTATCTGGAATGCTATTCCGAGATATTCGCCAAAATCTCTTAAAGCATTTATTTTAGCCATATCGTCTGTAACACTTCGTGCTCCTACTTCGCAGCAGGTTGATAAAAGAGAGGCGGTCTTATCAGAAATTATCCTGTAATAGGTCGGTTCGTCTATGTTCAGCCTTCTTGTTTTGCCCGTCTGAAGTAATTCCCCTTCCGACATTCTTTTTACCGTATTGGTAATTGTCTTCAAAAAGTCGAAATCATTTCCATCAACTGCCAGCATTAGACCGCGGGCAAGAAGGTAATCTCCCATCAGGACGGCAACTTTGTTTTTAAATACTGCATTTATTGAAGGGAACCCTCTTCTTTTTTCAGCATTATCAACAACATCATCGTGAACCAAAGTAGCAGTATGAAGCAGTTCAACCAGAATAGCCCCCCGGTATGAGCGGTCATTTATTTCGCCTGCCAGTTTGCCCGAAAGGAGTACGAGAATAGGACGTACCTTTTTCCCTTTCTGATGGAGAATAAATCGGGTAATCAGTTCCAGAAGCCCGACTTTGGATTTCATAGAATTTTTAAATTCCCCGTTAAACCGTTCCAATTCGGCTTTTATAGGAAAGGTAAGCTCAGATAGGTTGTTCGAAATCAAGACTTCCTTTTAGCAATTTTTGAAACGAAAATACTTATTTCATACAAGAAAACCAAAGGAATTGCAAGTAATAATTGCGAAAGAGGGTCTGTTCCGGGGGATAAAACCGCGGAAAGAATCATTATTGCAACAATTGAATGGCGCCAATATTTGCGCATTAGTTTATGATTTATTATCCCGATCTTTGTAAAGAAAAATGATAATACCGGGAGTTCAAATACCAGTCCTGCCGCTAATATAATGCTCAGAATAATCGATATATACTCATCGAGGGCAAAATTGTTTGCAATAGTAGCCGAACCGAAACCGGCGGCAAATTTTAATGTTAACGGAAGCATAAGGAAATATCCGAATGCCGTACCAACCAGAAAACACAAAGTTGTAAAGAATGCTATCCATTTTATATTTCTTTTTTCGTTCTGGTGGAGTGCCGGAGCAATAAAACTCCATAACTGATATACTATTACAGGGAGGCTCAAAATTAATCCCCCTACAAGAGCAACCTGAAAATACATCATCAGCTGTCCGAACGGTTTAAGGTTCTGCAGATTGAAATGAGCAATTTTAGCCGGAAGAAGAAGAACTTTATCTACGAAAAAATCGACAAAAATAAAGGAAATGGCCGTTCCGGCTATAATGCCGTAAAGGGATTTTACAATAGCGCCTCTAAGCTCATCAAGATGATCAAGGAAAGTCATTTCTTTTTCAGGTTTCTCGTCTGCCATAAGAATTCCAAATTGAGTAATCTAAAAAAAAGAAGGGCAGATGCCCTTCTTATAAATTTATGCTAATTCCGGGTAAAGAGGAAATTTGGAGCAAAGTTCTTTTACTTCCCCTTTAATTTTTCCTAATTCAGCTTCGTTTTCGCTGTTATTGATTGCCCTGTTTATGAAACCGGCAATTAGTTTCATCTGCTCTTCTTTCATTCCGCGCGATGTAACAGCCGGGGTGCCGACTCTAATACCGCTTGTAACGAAAGGACTCTTTGTATCGAAAGGAACCATATTCTTATTTACGGTAATACCTGCAAGACCTAATGCAATTTCAGCTTTTTTACCTGTAATGTTCTTATTTGTAAGGTCGACTAGCATAAGGTGGTTTGAAGTACCGCCGGAAATGATGTTGAATCCGTTTTTAATCAGTTCATCTGCCATTGTTGAAGCATTCTTAATAACCTGAGATGCGTAATCCTTAAAATTATCGCTTAGAGCTTCTTTAAAAGCAACTGCTTTGGCCATTATTACGTGCATTAATGGGCCTCCCTGGATGCCGGGCATTACTGTACTGTCAAAAAGTTCCGACATCAGTTTAAGCCTGTCCCCTTTGAGAGTCTTAATACCAAGAGGATTTTCCTTATCCTTACCCACAAGAATAATGCCTCCTCTTGGGCCTCTTAAGGTTTTATGTGTGGTTGAAGTAACAACGTCGCAATATGGGAGAGGATTTGTAAGAAATCCCTTTGCAATAAGTCCTGCCGGATGAGCCATATCGCACATAAGGAAGGCGCCTACTTTATCCGCAATTTCTCTGAATTTTGCATAATCCCAGTCCCTTGAATATGCGCTGGCACCTGCAATAATCATTTTCGGTTTTTCTTTCTTGGCCAGGTCTTCAATAATATTGTAATCAAGAAGAGTGGTTTCTTTATTTAAGGGATATCCGATAGCTCTATAAATAATACCGGAAAAATTCACAGGGGAACCGTGTGTAAGGTGTCCGCCGTGGTCAAGGCTTAAACCAAGAACCGTATCGCCCGGTTTCAATAAAGTCATATATACAGCCATATTGGCCTGCGAACCGCTGTGGGGCTGAACATTAACATATTCGGCTCCAAAAAGATTTCTAAGGCGGTCTTTGGCAAGTTCTTCAGCCATATCAACATATTCGCATCCGCCGTAATAACGTTTTCCCGGATACCCTTCGGCATACTTATTCGTTAAAACACTTCCGGCAGCTGCCATTACAGCCATACTAACAAAATTTTCTGAGGCAATTAACTCAAGGTGACTTTCCTGTCTTCCAAGTTCCAGTTTAGCTACTTCCAGAACTTCGGCATCATTTTTCAAATAGTTTAACATATCTCATCTTATATTAGTTTTTGAATTATTTTTAGTTAAAACCGAATTTTTACCTTTATAATTCTAATAAGTTATTTCATATTTACCAAATTAAAATCCCTTTACAATCCCTTAAAATGCATCAGAGCCGGCTCTAAAACAAAAAAACCGGCCCCGTGGAAATATATTCCGCAGAACCGGCTTAAACTTTTAATGAATTTATCTATCTGTCTAACGGAATAAACCAGAGCTCTCCAAGTGAGAAACCTACATTAAGCATATAAAAAGTCTCTTTTATCAGGCTGTTGTCGGTAGTCCCTCTTTTCCCTGTCTGGAATGCTATGTCCACGGAATTCTGTCCTCCAAGGGGTATAGAAAATCCTGCGGAAAAGCCGTACTGTGTAAGGGAAACTGAATTTATAAGGTATTGAGTCTCTTCATAACTAAAACCGAGCCTAAGTGCAATTTTATCCCAGAATGAGTCTCTGTCAGGCGATGGATGAGTATATTCGAAACCTACACTGAATCTGTTAAGATTTTTGTAAGTAGGAAGCTTTCTATTGTTTATTGACATATCTGCAAAAGGCTGAGTAAAATAATCGGCAACAAGCTGATATCTGTTAAACAGTTTTACAGCGGCGCCAAATCCGAGTCTTGATGGCATACTTACATCCTGCATAACGGAAGAGGATACGAAGGTACTATCCGTATTGCCCGATATTTCAGATGAGTCCCTGCTCATGCTGAAATTGTAGTTAAATGTTGCCGCCAGCCTTAAATCGGTAATATCTTTTGAACCGAAAATTTTTGAAAGATCCGGGGAAATTAAACCAAGATTAATACCGGTTCCCTTAAAATTATTCTGATTCTTGAAAATACCCCCTTTATAGATGGTGTTTTCAATTGTAATTTTGGCATTATACTCAATTTTGCCGAAATAATATTCAAATGCGGCGCCGAGAGTAAAATCGAGAGGCAATTTAGCAGAAAGGCCGAAATAAATGGTATTCAATCCCCCGTTTCCTTCGTAGGAAGTAGTAAAATTGCCAACTAGCGGATCCGTTGCAGTAGTAATAACTTCATAAGAAACTTTTGAATAAGGAACAAGCCCTGAAGTTAACACAACACCGCTTAGAGTATCAATCGGCACTGCAAATGAGAAACCGGTAATATTGGAATGAGAGTATTTCATAGAGGAAGAACTGTTTTCGAGCTGCATCCCATTATAATAGGCTCCAATTTCGAAACGGGTTTTCCTAATTGCATTCCATCCTGCAGGATTGAGGTTTGAAATATCGGTTACGTTATTTAGAGCAAGGCCTCCCCCGCCCATCGCAAATCTTCTGGCATTCATGGCAAAGTATAAATCCCCAATCCCTTTTCTGGTATAGAGTGAACCGCCGTCTGCCCATAAAGTGGAGGCTAATGTAACTAACAGTATAAAACTTTTAATAGCTCTCATTTTCATTAATTATTTCTGATAGAATAAGTTATTTTCAATTTTGGTCTTAGGGATGCAACCTGATAATTTGTGCCGTAGAAGTAAAGTCTGGACAAATCATACGCTTCGCCGTTTACTGTAATAAGCAGTCCGTTGTTCTTCCCTTCATTTATCCACTTCTGGGCGTATGCAGTAATATCTCCCGAAAACTTACCTCTGTAAGGGGCTGTCTGGCGGCTTAAGAACTGCACAGTAAGAGAATCAATAGATAATTTAACCGGGTCGGTTATATAGCCTATATTGAGCATTGTACCGAAATTACCAAAATCGGGATCATATGCAGTTCCGGTAACAGATTTTAATGAATCATAATAGATTTCCAGAATTGCCTGATTCATTACAGCATTTGTAGGGAGCTGTGGGAGATTAAATTTAATTTTGTTTCTGTGGGCAAAACCCCCCTGTATTACAATGTACTGGTCTGTCTGGGCAGGTACCGGCTGAGTAGCGTAATAGGTATCCTTTGTAGCAAATGCAGAAAGTGTGTCTTTGTAAACCAAACCAGTTGAATTCCTCTTTTCAAATTCAAAGAATACTGCAGTAGCCGTACCGAAAGTCGTTTCGTATCCGAGAAAACTTATCAGCTTGGCACTATTTGTTGTTGGTTTAAGTATAATACCGTAATTACGAGGCGTATTCAGTGAATCGTACTGCACTTTAATCCAGTCTTTAACAAGATTTGTATTCAATTTAAATGTCAAAGTAGTATCAGTAAGTACTTTGCTTCCGGGGACAATTATATCGTTCTGGTCATACGTAACGGAAGGGAACGTTGACGGTTTTATATTGTCAAAATTTGTTTCATTATTTAGTCTATGCCCTGTAAAGTCGAAAGTCCCGTTTTTGTCACCAATGTAATAAAGGCTATTCATTTTAACCCAGGTATTGGTAATAGTAATTGAACCGTCCTGCATCATAGACTTTATGGAATCGGGGGCAGTGAGGGGAAAACGCATCAGTACAGTAGATTCCAAATCCCCTTTTTTACCCAGTACAACCGCCTCGCCAAGTGAAACTGTTGAAGGGGTAAGTTCCTGATAATAATTGCTGTCAGCTATGGAATTATTTTCAGTCTGCTGGAATTTGTATCTGTCTTCACTTGGAATGAATTCATCGCCGAAAGAATTTGGGGTATCGTTACAGGCGGATAAAAAAGCGGCCGAGAGTAAAATTAACGCTTTCCAGATTTTCAAAACTTTTCTCCATTATAATCATTTAAAATAAAATTTGAAGCTTCATTAAAATCCGATGCTGTAAAATCGGGCTTAAACCCGCGTGAGGTCATTTCATCCAATTCCTGTGCCTTTATTGTATTTAACAGAAGAACCGTTTTAATGCCCGCATTAAATCCCGCTTCAACATCTACCGATTTATCCCCAATGATATAGGAACGTTTCAGGTCAAGGCCGATATCTTCGGCGGCCTGAAAGATCATATTCGGAGAGGGTTTCCGGCATTCACATTCTTTTTCAGAACTAAATTCGGGGTGGAACCGGCAATAATAGAAAAAATCGACTTTTGATTCTTCCCCTAACAACTCATTAATTTTTTCATTTACGGCAACTACCTGTTCATCGGTCAATAGTCCGCGGGCAATTCCCGACTGGTTTGAAACTACAACTATTGTAAAACCGAAAGTGGATTTAAGTTTCCGGATTCCTTCCTTAACGAAGGGATAAATTTCAACTTTATCGGGATCGCCTAAATAGCCGGGATCAAGATTGATAGTGCCGTCCCTATCCAAAAAAACAGCAGGTTTTAGCATTTTTAACTAATCGGCAAGTTTTTTGTATAATTCGCAATAGTGCTTAGTGGAATCGGCCCATGAGAAAGTCGATTTCATACCGTTTTTAACGAGTTTCGCCCACATAGCCTTATCGCGTCCGAACAATTCAACCGCTCTTTTAATTTCTTTTACCAATTCTTTAGGATCGTATTTATCAAATACAAATCCATTCCCTTCCTGATTCTTCTCGGTAAAATTAGTGACCGTATCTGCCAGGCCGCCTGTTTTATGTACAATCGGCACTGTGCCATAGACAAGGCTGTACATCTGGTTCAGACCGCAGGGTTCTGTCTTTGATGGTATAAGAAGCATATCGGAACCGGCTTCAATTAAATGAGCAAGCTTTTCATCGTATCCAATAAAGCAGGAAAGTTTATCGGGATGCTTTGCAGCATAATCCTCAAAATATTTCTGGTATTTCCTTTCCCCTGTTCCAAGAAGTATAACTCTAACGTTCATCTTGGCAATTTCAGGGAATGCCTTCTGCAGAAGGTCAAAACCTTTCGGTTCGGTCAACTTAGAAATGATTCCGATAACCGGTACATTTTCATCCGCCGAAATATCAAAATTCTCGCAAAGTGCTTTTTTATTTTCCAGTTTATCCGAAATATTCTTTGCTGAATAGTTTTTTGCTATCAGCTTATCCTTTTCAGGATTCCAGACTGTTTCATCTATTCCGTTGATAATGCCGTAAATATCTTTTTTCCTTTTTAACAACAAGTCGTGCAGCCCGTATCCGAGCTCTTTTTCATTAACAATTTCTTTGGCGTAGGTGGTACTAACAGTATTGATAATATCCGCGTATTGAATTCCCGCCTTAAGGAAATTCACTTTGGTCCCCTGCATAATACCTTTTTCAGAGGCTAACTGATCGGGAAGCCCTGTCTTTGCAAATGTCGATTTCGGGAAAACCCCCTGATATACAATATTATGAATTGTCAGGATTGTCTTTATTGACTGGAATAGTTCATTGTTCTTATAAACAGTTTTTAAATAAGCCGGTATTAATGAACATTGCCAATCGTTAACATGAATAATATCCGGAATCCAGCCAAGCTTCTGAATTAATTCAAAAATTGACTTGTTAAGGAGAATAAAGCGTTCGTCGTTGTCCTTAAATTCTTCTCCGGTTAGAGGATCGTCATAAAGGCTGTGTCTCGAAACAAAGTATTCCATATTATCCAGGAAATAAATCTGAACACGTGCCTTTGAACCGACAAGGAAAGAGGATCGGAGAGAAAATGTAACCTCTTTATCTCCTATACTGGTTTTTAGGTCCTTTAACCTTACAACCTCGTGAATCTTGTATTTTCTTTCATCGATGGAACCATACTTTGGAACAACAATTCTGACCTGATGCCCCATTTCAGTCAGTTTCTGCGTCAATGCTGACGAAACGTCGGCCAATCCGCCGGTTTTCATAAATGGTAAAACTTCCGAAGTAACAAAGAGTATTTTATACTTTTTGGAAGAAGGCATCTCTGATCCTTAATTTTTTTGATTCATAAATTTACGAAATTTATGGCAGTTTGACAAAAATATTTGCATTTTGAAAAATTTAAGGGGATTTTTGCATTGGTTCATAACTAAAAATGTCAGACTGAAAATGCTTACCCTTCTTAAAAATCCGGCACAAATTCTAACTCTGAATACCGGCGGAGTAAACTTTCTGAAAGGAAGGAAAATGGAGGAAATTGGACTCCTGACCGGCCACTCAATCATAATTGAGAATGACCGGATTAAAGAGGTAGTGCCGGACTCCAAAATAGGAAAAAAGAAATTTGATGCTGTAATTAACCTTGAGGGGAAAATTGTGCTCCCTGGTTTAATTGACTGCCACACACATACCGCTTTTGCAGGCTCAAGGGCTAATGAATTCAGGCTAAAGCTTAAGGGAGCAACCTACGAGGAAATAGCTAATTCCGGCGGCGGCATTAATCGAACCGTACAGTCGGTAAGAAGCTCAGGATTTGACGAATTGGTTAAGATTATCCGCCCGAGAATTAATTACTTTATTAAGCAAGGCGTCACAACTCTCGAAATTAAAAGCGGTTATGGACTTAGTTTTTATGATGAAATTAAGCTTCTGCAGGTAATTAATTACTTTAAAAAAGAATCCAAAATAGACATTATTCCCACATTCTTGGGAGCACACACCTTCCCTCCAGAATATAAAAACGATCAGGATAAATACCTTTCGGTAATTATTGATGAAATGCTCCCGTTTATAGCCGAAAAGAAACTCGCAGAATTTTGCGATGCTTTCTGTGAAAAGACCGCCTTCTCACCGGAGCAAACAGACCGTATTTTTACCGCTGCATCCGAAAAAGGGCTTAAACTTAAACTCCATTCTGAGCAGTTCAATACTATTGGGGGAATTGATATCGGGATTAAACATAAAGTCTCAAGCATAGACCACCTTGAAGTAGTTACGGATGAGAACCTGGAAAAGCTTGCAGCGACTGATATTGTGTCGGTCCTCCTCCCCGGTGTTTCATTCTTTCTGGGGTACGGATTTGCCCCTGCAAGAAAAATTATTGATAATGGGGGCATTGTAGCCCTCTCGACCGACTATAATCCCGGTTCATCTCATATTGCCGACTTGAACCTAATAATGTCGCTGGCATGCCTTAAAATGAAAATGAGCGTTGAAGAAACAATCTCTGCGGTTACAATAAACGCGGCTAAGGCATTGCAGGTTGAAAAAGAAACAGGAAGCATTGAACCGGGGAAAAAAGCCGATTTCGCGGTTTTTAATACGACCGATTATTCAGATATCATTTATAGCGTAGGAATGAATTTAAATTGTATGACAATTAAAAACGGTGTTATTATATATCAATCAACAGAGGAATGAAATGAAAATAATTGAATGCGTACCTAATTTCAGCGAAGGTAAAAACAACGCTGCATTTGATGCGATTAGAGACTATGCCGCTAAAGTAAAAGATGTTAAGCTTTTAAGTATTGAACCGGATGCAGATTATAACCGCGTGGTTGTTACTCTTGCCGGAAATGAAGAAGGTATTATCAATGGTGCCGTTGCTGTCTGCAAAGCCGCCTGCGAAAATATAGATATGACTCAGCATAAAGGAGAACATCCCCGCCTCGGCGCATGCGACGTGGTTCCATTTGTTCCAGTGAGAGACGTAACAATGGAAGAATGCGTCAAAATCTCTGAGATTTTCGGCGAGAGAATTGCTAAAGAATTAAATGTGCCTGTTTATTTGTACGAACAGGCTGCCAGAAAACCGGAAAGAAAGAGCCTTTCAAATATCCGCCAGGGAGAATATGAAGGCCTTGAAGAAAAAATTAAAGACCCTATGTGGGCACCCGACTTCGGCGAAGCAGTATTTAATCCTAAATTAGGAGCTTTGGTTACCGGTGCCCGTTTCTTTCTTGTTGCTTATAATGTTAATATGAATACAAAGGACTTAACGCCTTCAAAAGAAATTGCTGAACTTCTTAGAGAATCGGGTTATTCAAAGAGGGATGCCGAAGGGAAAATTATTAAAGTTGACGGCAAACCTGTTAAGGTACCCGGCAGGCTTAAAGAAGTTAAAGGCATGGGAGTTGCTCTCGATAAATATGGTATTACCCAGGTTTCAATGAATCTTACTAATTATCACGTCACACCTATTCACGTTGCCTTTGAAGAGGTAAAAAAAGAAGCTGCCCGCTATGGCGTTGAAGTGAACGGAAGCGAAATTGTAGGACTTGTTCCGCTTGAAGCTCTTCTTCAGGCGGGGAAATTCTATACAGAAGGGAAAACAAATTCCGAAAAAGAGCTTGTTGAAGCGGCAATTGAGCACCTTGGCCTCAGCACTCTAAATCCATTTAAACCGGAAGAAAAAATTATTGAATATATGATATAAAAAGAGGATAGAATGAACTTAGAAAAATCATTAAAAAACTATTTTGAAGAATTGGCATCAAACTCTCCTACACCGGGGGGCGGAAACGTTTCGGCACTCTGCGGAGCACTATCGGCAAGTCTGGGTGCTATGGTATGCGGACTGACAATCGGCAAGAAAAAATATGCCGAAGTTGAAGCAGAAATGATCGACTTGAAAGGAAAGCTTGAATCGGCACAGGGGGAATTTTTTGTATTAGGTCAGAAAGATAACAGCGCTTTTGACCTCGTAATGGATGCTTTCAAACTTCCAAAGGAAACAGAAGATGAGAAAGCGGCTCGGAATAAAAAGATTGAAGAAGCAACAATCGGAGCCGGAAAAGTGCCTGCCTCTGTAATTGCAAAATGCGCCGAAATACTTCCTTACATTAAAACAGTAGTGGAAAAAGGGAATAAGAACTCCCTTTCGGATGCCGGTGTAGCGGCAAAACTTATTGCATCAGCCGCATACGGCGCATATCTTAATGTTTTGATTAATTGCTCATCTTACAAAGGTAATGCCGAAGCAGCTCAGCTTCTTGAATCATCTGAAGATCTGCTTAATAAGATAAACCGCGATACTAATGAAATTAATGAATCTGTAGTGAAGGAATTAAAAGGCTAAAAGGAAAGCCCGGTTAGCCGGGCTTTTTTATTTCTTTTTCTTACCAAAGTCTATTTGAATTTCCCCTACCGGCCATCTTGCCCTGAGGTTAAGAGTATCAGGATAAAACTTGAATTTTTCGGAATAGTTAAGAGGATTGATTTTTCCCTTTGAGTATTCCGAATTCCCGTCTGAATCGGTGTAGGACCAGATTAAGTATTTTCCCGGTACGATTTTTTTAAACTCAAAATTCCCCTTTTTGTCGGTCTTTTTGCTGTATTTTTTTCTATCCTGCTCCGCTTTTTCGAAAACCACAACAGTGTTATCTCCTTCATTCTCCGGAATTACGGAACCGAGAGCCCCCGAAAAATCAAGGTCGTTAATAACGGCAAATTTTTTCTGATAAACCGAATCAATGGATTTACCCGAAACATCCCTGAATAGTTTTAAATCCAGTTTTAGATTTACTTCGCTTTTTGGTTTCTGTTTACCCGAAACTGCAATTAAAAATGATGAGTTATCAAGACTCGTGACTGTATGCGAAAGAATCTTCTCTTTAGAGTCATAAACCGATATACCTTTTTCAAGCGCCGAATCGGGAATTGCATCATCGAACTGGACATATATTTCGGGGTTCTCATAATCGAGCATATCCTCTGTGTACTGGCCTGTTATCTTAATTATTTTTGCCGCCGAAGTATCGGGACGTGGATTATATACAAAGGATGCGCTTTCCGATACCAGTGTATTCCCTTTCTTATCCGAAATATTGTTTACATATAAATAAAGCTGTGCTGAATTGGGAACGGAATCGGTAAATGCGGCAAAATACTGAAGCGGTTTTCCCTGCCCTTTGTAGAAATATTTTGCTCTAATCTTTTGCCCCGTTAGAGAATCCAGAACTGTAAAATTATCCGGCTTAACCTTAATAGAATCGATTGATTTGGTGAATTCTATTGCAAGATGACTCTTATCGGTCATAACAATTTTATTTATATGGGGTTTAACCGTATCGTCAAGCGAAAGGAAAAAATCCATTCCGGCATAGGTTTGCATAGTATCGGTAAGAATTATTGATTCCTTTGGAACGCCAAGATGATCTTCAGCCCCCCCGTATGTATAATCGCCTAATTTATCTTTTACGGCAAATACCTTATACTCCCCTTTTCCAAGTCCGGATAAAAGATACTGTCCGTTTTTACCAACCTGAGAGATATAATCTGGCTGAGTCTTGGAGATATCTAGAGTATCCCCTTTATCCTTATAGGCAAATATAAGTACACCAGCCGGGTCAGGCTCATAAACCTTTCCCGAAATGGTACAGGTATCTATAACCGCCCCGGTTGAAAATGAAAAGCTGAACGGTTCAGACATTTTATTATTATTGTTAATATCTATTACATTTGCCCCTACAGTAACAGAATAGGTTGTATTTTTCTTCAAGGAATCGGAAAATGCAACTTCGAGGGATCTTCCGCTCCACGAGAATAACAGTTCCCCTGCCGGTTTGGGAGAAATAAAAATATTCTCCTGAACACTTCTTCTTTCAACATATTCCGAAAAAGTCAGTTCAAAACTATTCCCTGCAAAGTTTACCGTCCTGTCGGCAGGAACAACTTCAATTATCTGAGGGGGAACTGTATCTACTTCACCCCCGGGAGGCGACATCTGATTAGCACATCCCGCAGCGCTCAGAATAAGTAGCGTTGTTAAAAGAATATTTAAGGTTTTCTTGAACGGAGCCATTTTCTATACTTTGCCACATTCCTTTCGTGATCTGAAAACGATTTTGCAAAAACGTGCGAACCGGTGCCGTCTGCTACGAAATATAAGAAATTATGCTTTTCAGGAAAAACAGCTGCAAGAATAGCATCTTTGCCCGGATTATTAATTGGAGACGGGGGCAATCCGTAATTTTTATATGTATTAAAGGGGGATTTGATATCAAAATCAACTCGCTGCAAACCGCCGTTCCTTTTTTCCCTTACAAGGTATTGAATTGTGGGATCGGCCTGCAAAGGCATTCTAATTCTCAATCGGTTGTGATATACACCGGAGATGCGTTTAAACTCTTTAATATCGTTAGACTCGCCATCTATTATGGATGCGAGAGTCAGTATCTGTTCCCTTGACAATTTAAGTCGGCTCATTTGCGCCTTAACAGAATCATTAAAAATCTTGTCCTGTTCGGTTTTCATTCTGGTCATAATTTCTTCCGGAGTTGCGTCCCCCCAGAAATAATAACCTTCAGGGAGCAGAAATCCTTCCAGATTTTCAGCTCCAATATTTAATTTTGAGATGAATTCCGGATCGCTGCTCAATCGCATTATGGCAGCAGAATCAATTTCCATTTTATTTTTCAGAAAACCGGCCAGTTTATTCTGCCACATCCCCTCCGGTATGCTGATAAGCAGTTCCCGCCTGTGAGGCTGGTTGGTGAACAAATCCACAAGTTCAAAATAATTCAGCCCGTTAGGGATATAATAATTACCTGCTTTAATAGTTTTCCCCTGCCCCATAAGGTAATATGCAATTTTCATATTCAAACGGTTATCTATAATGCCTTTGGAGTAGAGAGAATCCAACACCTGAGAAATAGATTCCCCTTTGGCAACCTTAAATTTATAGGGAGATGCTTCCTCATAATAATTCGGAGAGTAAAATGTATAAAGAAGGAGCGCGAGTACAATAAAAAAGAATGAGGCAATTATTATATAATCCGATTTTTTCAGATTAAAACTGAACTTCTTTTTGTCAGCGCTAACCGTTTCAGTATTCATAATTTATCTAATTCTTAAAATGATCTTGAGAAAGAGAAGCAAATGCGTTCGTACTGAAATCACTCCGCATACCCGCTTTATATGCCCTGTACCCTCTTAAGGCTATCATAGCTCCGTTGTCGCCGCAATATTCATTCGCGGGAACAATTAGAGGCACTTTTATCTTTTCGGATATATTGCTGAATTCCTCCCTTAAAAGCTTATTTGCAGCTACTCCCCCTACAATTGAAATTGATTTGACTCTGTACCGGTTTAATGCCTTAAGAGCATTCCTTGTTAGCGCGCTTACGAGAGACTTTTGAAATGCAAATGCTATTTTACCTCTTTCGTCAGGGGGAACTGAGCCTGCTGTCCCATATTCTTTTTGGATGTGCCTTAAAACAGCCGTTTTCAGTCCGCTGAAAGAAAAATCGAGCTCATTTTTACAATGTGCTACGGGAAAATTTAATCCTGAATCGGCTGCGTTTAAAGCCGCCTCGGAAATCTTTGGCCCGCCCGGATACCCTAATCCCAGCATTTTTGCAACTTTATCAAAAGCTTCCCCCGCCGCGTCATCAATAGTTGAACCAAGCTTAACAATCTCAGTATCACTTTTAACTATAAGCAGCAGTGTATGGCCTCCAGAAACAACCAGGCAGAGATAAGGAAATTCAGGTTTCCTTTCCATCAAAAATCCCGAGTAAATGTGCCCTTCAATATGATTTACCCCCAGAAATTCCTTGCGGGCCGAATATGCAAGCCCTTTTGCGAATGTTAATCCGACAAGCAGTGCTCCTATCAATCCGGGTCCTGCCGTACTGCAGATCAAGTCTATTTCATTTATTGATATTTGAGCAGTCTGAAGGGCTTTTTTATAGAGAGGAAGAACCATTTGAAGATGCGCCCTGCTTGATAATTCAGGAACAACACCTCCGTATTCGGTATGGAAATCCTGCGATGAAATAAGATTTGCCGCTACTTTCCCATCGTCAAGAATTGCGACTGAAGTTTCATCGCAGGATGTTTCTATACCGAGAACTTTCATTAATTAAACGAGAAAATACTCTTAAAAATGTACCAGGCTAACTGAGGATTTTCTTTTAATCTTCTAACTGAATACGCATACCATTGAGTACCGAATGGAACATATATTCTTAATTTATAGCCGTCTTTATTTATTCTGTCACGCAGATTTTCCTTTACTCCATAAAGCATCTGGAATTCAAATTTGTCTTTAGCGTAATTCTTATCTTTAATGATTTTGTATGCGCCTTCAACCAGATAATCATCGTGTGTTGCAATTCCTACGTAATTTCCGTTTTCAAGCATAATTTCCAGAAGTTTAAGATAGTTATCCCTAACTTCCTGTCTTTCCTTATATGCTATTTCCGCAGGTTCAACATAAATTCCCTTACAGAGACGGTAGTTCATTCCGCATTTATTCATTTCGAGAACATCCTGAACTGTACGTTTGAGGTATGACTGGACAACAATACCTGTGTTATTAAATTTCTGTTTCAGGCGTAGAACCAGTTCGATAGTAAGAGAAGTAAAAGGAGAATCCTCCATATCGATACGTACAAAATTATTATATGATTTAGCCCTATCAAGAATCTCAGAAAGGAGCTCATAGCAGAAATCTTTATCTATTCCAAGACCAAGCTGAGTAGGTGTAACCGAAAGATTAGCATTTAATTTGTTTGTATTAATGGCATCCAGCACTTCAAGGCATTCTTTTTTAGCATCCTCGGCTTCTTTCTTCGAAGTGATTGATTCGCCGAGAACGTCCATTGTTGCCAC
>JAEXUB010000125.1 GCA_023453125.1 Bacteroidota bacterium | reverse complement strand
TAAATAAGAGCCGCGAAGCTGTTGAATATCTTTGCAATGCAATTGACGCTAAACCGGAAGCGGCGGGTATAGGAAAGTCGGTATTTTATTCTCTTTCCTTCCGCTCCGGCATTGCCGATGAATATGTTAATATGATAGCCGAAAAGAAGAGGGAATCGGGAAAGAAAGCATTCAAAGAGCTTCTTGCATTCATCTATCAGCTCCGGGGGGAAAATGAAAAGGCGCTGGGGGAAATGAAGGAAATTGATGCCGTAGAAAAAAACGGCACCGCTGTTTACAATTTCGGTATGGAATCATTCGGATACCGGAATTACGGCGCGGCATCACTTGCGCTTAAATATGCATTAGAAAATTATCCCAAAGCACCGTTTTATTTTCAGGCAAGAATTTATTATCCAAAATCGCTCGAGATGTCAATTGCTCCCGCCGAAGTGAGTTCCTCTCTTTTTCAGTTAAAGCCCGATTCGGCAGCTGCTGAAAAATACCGGGAGGTAATTAAAGCATACGAAGAGACCGCATCCGCTTTTCCCCACAGCGAGAACAGGAATGAAGCACTCCTGAGAATAGGAATAATTCAGAAAGAAATATTTTTCAATATTCAGGAAGCGGAAAAGAAATTTGAGGAAATTAAGAAGAGCAATATCTATGCGCCAAGCAGAAACGGTGCAATCCTTAATCTGGCGGAAATTAAAATGACCGGGGAAGATCCCGCCGGTGCCGAAGAATTGCTTCTGGATATGATTCAAAAGAATTATGCCGACTCGGCATCCGTTAAAAAGGCCCATTATCTCCTTGGAAAAACCTATTTTTACGGAGGGAATTTCGGAAAAGCTGTGGAGCATCTTAATGAGGCGGCCTACGATTTCGGAAATGAGCTCTCAAACGACGCAATTGAGCTTTCGGTATTAATAAATGCCGCAAGGAAAGACTCCCTCTCCCTGCTGGAATACGCCGGAGCGGAACGGCTGATTGAAAGGAGGGAATTCGAAAAAGGGGGGGAAATCCTTAAAAAAACATCCCTTTCTGAGAATTACTTTATTGTGGACGTTTCCCGATTCCGGTATGCTGAAATTCTCGCAAAAACAGGGCATTATCCGGAAGCCGCCAAATTAATGGAAGAAATTTCGAGTCTGGATAATTCAAATTATGCGGATAATGCTTATTTTTCACTCGGCAATATTTTGTTTTATGCCGTTTCCGATTTAAGGGGCTCCAAAAGCAGTTTCGAAAAACTCCTTGCCTCCTATCCCTCTTCAATTTATGCGGATAAGGCGAGGGAAATGATAAATTTAATTACGAACAAATTAGAGAAAATAAAATGACAACCGGCCGGACAAATAATGAAGATGTAAAATGTTCATTCTGCAACAGAAGCAGTTCAGAAGTTCAAAGTATGGTAGCTGGTCCCGATGTTTATATCTGCGATATATGCATTAAGACAAGCGTTGACATACTAAAGAGCAATATGGCGGCTTTCAACAGCAAAGAGACTTTTACCGCAAGCCTTACTCCAGATATGATAAAGAAAAGTCTTGATGAATACATTATCGGCCAGGAAAGGGCTAAAAAAGTCCTCTCCGTTGCAGTTTATAACCATTATAAAAGAATAAATGCTACAACCTCTTTCTTTGACCTTGACGATGTTGAAATTGAAAAGAGCAATATATTATTAATCGGTCCTACCGGCGTGGGAAAAACATTAATTGCCCAGACACTCGCGCGCATTCTCGATGTTCCCTTTGCCATTGCAGACGCCACCACATTAACCGAAGCGGGTTATGTAGGGGATGACGTTGAGACCGTTCTTGTAAGGCTTCTCCAGGCGGCCGATTATAATCTTGAAAAAGCGCAGCGCGGAATTGTTTACATAGACGAAATTGGCAAAATTGCGCGCAAGAGCGAAAGCACTTCAATTACAAGAGACGTATCGGGAGAAGGGGTTCAGCAGGCACTGTTAAAGATTCTTGAAGGAACGGTTGCCGGAGTTCCTCCGCGCGGCGGAAGAAAACACCCGGAACAGAGCCTTATAAATGTTAATACAAAAAATATTCTCTTCATCTGCGGCGGCGCGTTCGACGGCATTGAACCGGTTATTGCCGCCCGCACCAATAAGAGCGTTATGGGATTCGATGCCTCCGTTGATAAGAGCAGCGATATTGATAAAGACAATCTTGTTCAGCACGTACTCCCCGAAGACCTTATTAAATACGGACTCATACCGGAACTCGTAGGAAGGCTCCCGATTCTCGCGCCTCTCCATTCCCTTGACGCGGCAGCCTTGAAAAGTATTCTTACAGAACCGAAGAATGCTATTATTAAGCAGTACAAAAAACTCTTTATGATGGAAGGGGTTGAGCTCGCTTTCGAAGACGCAGCCCTTGATATTATAGTTGAGAAGGCTATTGCGCGCAAGACAGGCGCTCGCGCCCTCCGCTCAATAGTTGAAAGCATTCTGCTTGATATTATGTATGAACTGCCCGGCGTTGAAAATGTTGACAAGTGCCTTGTTACAAAGGCTACAGTAGAGAAAGGCGAAAAACCTCTCTATATAGAGTCTGACAGAAAATCTGCCTGAGCTTTTAGTCACGTCAGGAGTTAAGCGAAGCGTCTCCTGACGCGCTTAGACTAATACTGCCCCTGCTTAGAGCAGCATAAAAGACACAAACATTACCGCAACATAAAAAATAAGTACCGAAAAGAAATGGAGCGTTCCTATTGCCAGAGTCTTGGCTAATGTGGTGCTCCTCTTCTGTCCGAAATATTTCTTAAGCATAAAGTATAAGTAGACGGGCACAATAAGAATCCCCGCAAGATATCCGTACGGAAATGGAAAGAACTTATCTATAAGTATAGCCATTGAAAAGATTATGAATATTACACAGTGGTAATGAATGGAAATAACCAGGCTTTCTATATAATACCTGCTCTGTTTTCTATAGAAAAGATAGAAAAGAAACCCTATGAAGGGCATAAGAAGAAACATACCGTAAGAGAGATTCTTCTGAATCAGTTTGAAGAGATGCTCCCCGCCGTCCCCCGTTGCCTTTGCGAGCTGGCGGAAAAGATAGCGGTTTGATGAATTAAGAGTTGCCTGCTTTGCCAGTATAAGAGAATCAATCTCTTCGTTTGTAAGTCCCTTAACCTCATCAATAGAAACCTGCGATCTGAACTCTGTGAGAGAATCGATCTGCCGCGGC